>JAIKWH010000062.1 GCA_024684955.1 Pseudobutyrivibrio sp. | reverse complement strand
GAAATTTCATGCATAACTGTTTCAGCTATTTTCTTTATCATAAGCCTAAGTGCCATCTTATTGTTCACTTTTTCACGCTCTATAATATCACCAAGAAGAACCTTCTCGTAAACACTCTTAATATATTCCCTTTTATTGAATAAATGCTGTGCTTCAGGAAATCCTCCACTCATAATATATTCCTGACATCCTCTGCGAATCTTGGCAACTTTGGACGATGTAAGAAATGCTTTTTCATCATGAACTATATCCTTATAATCAAGTGTCTCTCTAAATGAAAAAGGCATAATTAATTTGGATAGATACCTTCCTCCAAGAACTTTTTCCATCTCAGAACTGAGCATTTTTGCATTACTTCCTGTAATGTACACATGCTTTTTCTGATCAGCCATTCTTCTGGCAAAGTGTTCCCATCCGTCTATTATTTGAATTTCATCGAAGAAATAGTATATCTCACTTGCATCCGTCAACTCATATGCAGTCTCAACAATGTCATTGAAGTCATCCTTTGAGAAGCCTAACAGTCTATCATCCTCAAAGTTAACATAGATTATCTGAGACCAGTCACAGCCTGCTTCAACAAGTTCTCTGGCAATCTTATATAAAAGTGTTGATTTCCCTGCTCTTCTAAGTCCAACAAGAATGTAATTTATATTCTTTTCAAAATCATAGTCACGACTGACAATCTCAGCATTTTGTATGATTTCAATCTGCTCTAAAATAACCTGTTTCAATATGTTATGATTCATGTTTACCTCCAACTATCATATTGTCACGATGTTACACCTTGTATATTATCGTATGCGTACGATAATTTCATGTATAATTATCGTGCATATAAGACAAAGGCGGTTTGCCCTCCAAGAAGATATACCCCTTTTTCAAAAGACTAGTTCCATTTCAGATTCCATTTTAACAAAACCATATTTTTCGTATAAAGGCCGCCCCATATCTGTCGCTTCCAATGATATTTGATTTATCTCTCGTTTTCTTGCGACGTTAACAAGCATATCTAATGTTTTATAAGCAATTCCCTGTCTTCTATAGCTCGGATCTGTATACATATTCATGATGTAGGCTTTCTTGCCACTTGGATTATGATAGGTCGGCATAACATTATAAAAGCTAACACCGCCTGCGCCTATAAATTCACCATCAGCCATTACGAGAATTGCAAAATGCGTACCATCAGCCAATGCTTTCTGATAATAATTGTAAGATTCTTTTTCTACCTCTGTCATATCAACAGAATCATCTAACTTATTTGCCGCTCTTAGAACTTTAACACGGGAAGCAGTCAATAAATCAATATCATCCAAAGTTGCTACTCTATATTCCAATGTTTTTTCACTCCTATGATTGTTTTTTTATATCATCTGAAAATGCCTCAAAGCATCCTCTATCGCCTTAACCTTTTCTTCCGGACATCCCGGTTGCTTGCTATCTGCAAACTTCGGCTTATTGTAGTTTTCCCGCTCAATGATCCCATGCTTCTGTTTCACCTGAGCGATATTCAGATTCGTCACATGAAATCCGTACTTCCCCTGCACCCAGTCCTAGATCTCCTTATATGTAGCCTTCGCCTCAGCGCTTGTCGCATCAATCTCATCCAGATTAATCTCTATCTCGATATGATCATCCGACTTTTGTTGGGACAGAAGAACCACAGTCTCCACATGCATAGTGTGTCCAAACTGATCTACCACTGTGTATTTTTTCAGATGGTAGCCCCCTTCTTCCAGATATTTAAGGTCTCTGGCTAGGGTGGCGGAGTCACAGCTGACATAGACGATTCGGTTTGGCTTCATTTTAATCATGGTGTCTAGTGCCACTGTATCGCAGCCTTTTCTAGGTGGGTCCACCATAATTACGTCAGGGCTTGCCATCTTTTTATATATTTCAGGGAGAACAACCTCCGCTTCTCCACAATAGAATTCAGCGTTGTTTAGGCCGTTTAACTTGGCGTTGGCCTTTGCATTTTCAATGGCCTGGGGCACCACTTCTATTCCTATTACCCTGCCGGCCTTTTTTGCCATAGACAGGGAAATGGTTCCTATGCCGCAATACAGGTCCCATACCTGTTCATCCCCGTGCAAATCAGCATACTCCAAGGCCTTGCTATAAAGCCTTTCCATCTGGTCATGATTTACCTGGTAAAAAGAATTGGCTGAAATAGCAAAACTGATGGTATCACCATTTTTCAGAGTGATGGAATCTAATATAGCGTCTGATCCAAAGAGGGTCATGGTCTCATATCCCATGATTACATTGTCCCTGCGGGTATTGATATTCATAACAAGAGATGCCAAATCTGGCTCCACTGTCCTTACATGGCTAATGAGGGAATCCACTGCTGGTAATTTGTCTCCATTTACCACCACACAAACCATGACTTGGCCTGTTGCCTTACCTTCTCTCACTAGAACATGGCGAATAAGTCCCTTGCCAGTTTCCTCATCATAGGCTGCCACACCATTTTCATTCATGTAGTCTATGACAGCATAAACTATCTCCATGCTCTTTTGAGAGCAAATCATACAATCCCTGCTTGGCACAATCCTATGGCTTCTGGCTCCGTAAAAGCCAGCCACAATATTTTCATCCCTATCTTTTCCTATAGGGACCTGGGCCTTGTTGCGATAGCGGAAAGGATTCTCCATCCCAATAATAGGCTCATGGACACTGTCAACAAAAGTCCTTTCATAGCCTCCAATTTTTACCAAATTGTTTGCTACAATGTTTTCTTTTATCTCCAATTGCTTGTCATAGTCTATCTGCATAATCTGACAGCCGCCGCAGGTCCTTGCAATGGGACAAGGAGGCTCTACCCTATAAGGGGATGCCTCAAGTACTTCTTTTAAAGCGGCAAAGCAGTAAGTTTTTTTAACCTTGGTGATTATTGCATCTACTACATCTCCTACTATGGCATCTTTGACAAAAATGGTCACACCATCAGTGTGACCAATTCCAGCCCCCTCAAGGGACATATCTTCTATTGTGAGACGTACAATATCGTTTTTATTCATTAATTTTTACCTGTTCTGCGGATGTTTGAATCCAAAAGGCGGTTAAAACCTTGCCAAGTAAGATTGTTTTCCTCAACATTTTCCAAAGCCTCATATATTGTCTCAAGTTTTGCGTCGATGTTGTCTGCAAAAGAAAGGGCAATAGCCTCAGCGATAGCTGGTTTTTTAGGTGAACCAAATTCTAACTCCCCATGGTGAGAAAGAATACAGTGGATAAGCTCATCCCTCTTTACCTGTGGGAAACCATCAATATGGTCAATGGCCCGGTCCAACATATTTGCGCCCACATAAATATGGCCCAAAAGTTGTCCCTGGTCAGTATAGTCATTCCGTGGGAAATCAGAAAGTTCTTTTACCTTTCCGATGTCGTGGAAAATAGCTGCTGTAATAAGCAAATCCCTATCCAAAAATGGATACTGCCTGCTAAAGTAGTCGCAGTTTGTAGCAACAGACAAGGTGTGCTCCAAAAGCCCACCTGTAAAACCGTGGTGCACAGACTTGGCAGCAGAATGATTCTTAAAGTCCTGGATAAAATCCTTGTCATCCACAAAAAACATTTTAAGCAAAGCGTTGAAATATGGGGTACGGATTGAATCAATCAATGCCATAAGGTCCTTCCACATCTGCCCAATATCCTTTTTTGAAGCAGGGATGTAATCTGTAAGTTCATATTCGCCAGGGTTGGCCTTGCGCAGTCTTTTGATGTTAAACTGCAATGCCCCATTCCAACTAGTAATATCTCCTGTAACAGTGACAAAATCCAGCTCGTCAAAATCGCTGATTCCCTCAGAATCCACGTCCCATATTTTGGCGTCAATAGTGCCACTTTTATCACAAAGTGTAAGGGATTCAAAAGCCTTGCCGGTTTTAGAAATGCCCTGAGTTTTCTTTTTGCAAAGGTAAGTTTCTGTTCCTCTGTCTCCCTCTTTGAGGGTGTTGATGTATTTCATTAAAATCTCCATTCTAAGGCCCAAAGGCCACTTGCTTTATGCAAAAATCTTTAATTATTATACGAAAAATATCTCCTCTTATCAATTGTGAGGCTTGCCCTAAAATCTTCTTTGTTCCTCCTCTTTTTTTTAAGTAAAAGACCTTTACACAAATTCCTTGTTTACTCTTTTTTATTTTTACGATTTTTTTCATATTTCTACCATTATTTCTTCTTTTTTTTGTAGTTAAATCTAATATAGTACCAAATGCCCCAAGGGCATTTATTCGTTTATAGAATGAGTCAGCAATACAGGAAAGAATCACGGAGGTTACTATGGCTAAGAAAGGAAAAAAAGCAAAAAAAAATGTGGCTGCAACTATCTCACATGGCCACATTAGCACAAAGCTTCTTCGCATGTTGGTTCCAATAATTGCAATTTCTCTTGCAATTATTTTGGCAATCATTTATGTGAATATTGTTTCTTCGACAAAGAGGATGATTTTCAATACCTTTGAGGCTCAAGCAGCCGCTGATACAGAGTTGGCAAACAGAGAGTTGAAATCTTCTTTCTATTTCATGAATTCTGTTGGTGACACCCTTGAATTCTCAGATTGGATTGATAACGAGCAAATTCGTTCTTACCTGAAGACAACTGAAGGACGCTGCGACATGATTCCTGCAGGTCTTTACATTGGTATTAGTGATAACAATCTAATTCTGCCATTTGAATATGATCCAGGCCCAGACTATGTTGTTACTGAAAAAGAATGGTATTTGCTGGCATTATCTCAATCTGACGAGGGCCTATACCTCTATGATGTTCCATATTTTGACAAGGCCAGTGGTGCCCTTTGTGCTACTTATGTCAGACATATCAACTTTAAGGACGGTCGTGAGGGTGCTCTTTGTTCTGACCTTATGATGTCATCAATCCAAAGTTACCTCAATGAAGTTACTTTCCTAGATTGTGGTAAAGCAATGCTGGTTACTGGAGATGGCATGATTTTAAGCTACGAGAATCCTGAAATCGCCGGAACATATCTTGCTGACCAGACAGACTCAAAATTCCTTCAGTCTTGTGGAGCGCTTGTAGCATCTGGCAGCCATGAAGTTACTTACATTGATGGAGACGATGGTCCTTATTATGCAGTTGCTTCTCCAATCGAAGGAACTGATTGGCTCATTATTGACTATGCTAACAAGTTGCAAGTTAATGCTAGCAACTATAGGATGGCAATTATTGTTGTAGTTACCTCGCTTATAGTTCTTGTAGCACTTTCAATCTTCATCCTTATGATGATGAATAGACTTGTTAAAAATCCTGTATCTGCTCTTACAAATAATATTGAAAGTATCGCCAATGGCGACTTTACAGTCTTAATTACAGAAAGCGGTAATGATGAAATTTCCTTCATGAATTCTCAGATGAAGGGCTTCATCAACAACATGCGTGATACTATTAAAAATATTAAAGATGTGTCTGCCCAGTTGGAAGTCAATGCTGAAAGGTCATCTTCTACAGCTGGCTCTTTGAATGAGGCTGCAAATGATCAGGCATCATCTATGGATTCAATCAAGGATAATATGAAGAATATGTCAATCTCAGTAACAGAGGTTGCTAATTCTGCCACAACTCTCGCTCAGGCTGTTTCTGATTTGACAGATGGCCAGTCACAGATTATGGACGCTATGAAGATTCTGGTTGAAAAGGCAGATGAAGGACAGAAAGACATGCAATCAGTAAGTTCTGGTATGTCAGACGTTATGGCTTCTATGAATGAAATGAATGACGCCGTTAAATCTGTTGATGAGTCAGCAGCCCAAATCAATGAAATCATTGATATGATTGCTTCTATTGCATCTCAGACAAACCTCCTTTCTCTTAACGCTTCCATCGAGGCTGCAAGAGCAGGTGAGGCTGGAAAGGGATTTGCAGTTGTTGCTACTGAGATTGGACAACTGGCAAGCAACTCTGCTGAATCTACTCAAAAGATTGCAGAGATCATCCAAAAGATGTCTGCATCAGTTAGGGCTTTGGCTGAGAAATCAGAGAGCAATACAGCCCTCATTAATGCCAGCGCTGAGTCAGTAAACTCTGCTGCAGAAACATTCTCATCTATTTCTCACGAATTAGATGATGCTAATAAGACCCTTACTAACATGGGTTCTCAGATGGATCGGGTTAATGACGTTGCATCCAGTGTTGCTGCCATATCAGAAGAGCAGTCAGCATCTGCACAGGAGGTTAGTGATTCCATTGATAGAATCGCTGAAACAGCTCAAAATGTCGCCAATTCTTCTGGCACAGTTTCTCAGGCTGCCTCATCAGTTTCTGATGCTGCATCTAACCTGAATACGAGTATCAACCACTTCAAGATTGAAGAGGGTGACCAGCAATAATATAGACAAAATAAGGCCCCAGGCAAGTCAAATGCCTGGGGCCTTTTAATGTCTATTGTCTTACAGCACTGGTTCTACGCTCTCTCTTTGATGCGTACAATTCTCCATCTGCCAGTTCAAATATGTTTGAAATGCCTGTGCTGGTGCCGCCTGTAAAATCCACTGCACCTACGCTACATTCCACATAGTATCCCTTGCCTAGGGTCAGATTAAAATTGGTGTAATTATTAACCAATCTAGTGCGCTGCTGTTCAAAGGATTCATCTGAAGAATCTGTGACAAGGATGGCAAATTCGTCTCCACCGATTCGGCCAATTATCTCCCCATTTGGAAAGGTTTCCTTTAGAATTTTGGCGGTAGAAATAATTGCATAGTCACCCTCGTTGTGACCAAAGGAGTCGTTAATCTGCTTTAGGTGGTCAAGGTCCGCCATAATCAGTCTCATTCTCTGACCTGGGTTTGACACTATTTTGTGCAGCATCAACTCTGTAAATCCACGTCTATTGTATATACCTGTGAGCCCATCCTTGGTAGAAAGATTTTCCAGGATTTGATTCTTTTCCTTGAGGGACTGGTGCAGGGTGTAGAATGACATGGCTGAGTCAATCTGCTCCAGGGCTAATTGCATTGTAAATAGTCTGTCTACAGGAGCGTCAATAACCATAATGCCATACTGCATTTTCTCGTGGAACATCGGATAGGCAAATTTGACTAACACATCTTTTTCATCCTGGTACATGACCATGTTTCCATCGGTTTTGGCGGACTCCCTGGAAATAATTGGCCACTTTCCATTGGTGTAAATTTCTCTTTGTCCATTCACCATCCGGACAGCCAATTTCAGTTCCTTTGGGCACTCCCAGGTATCTATCCTCTCCCTGCGGATTGGATTTTTAAGCAGGAGGACCCATGCTGATGTGCATCCCAGTTTCTCCAACTTATCCAACATTGTATCGTAAAACCTGGTCTCATTATCTACATTTCCAACCATGGATGCACTGATAGTAGAGATAAACCAAATGTCTTTTCTCAGTCCGTTCAAGACCTCTGATAGACCAGAAACAACCTTGTGAAAATACTCCACATCCTTTACATCCTTGTCCCCAGTTGAGCCTCTGTATACAGGCTTGCCTGGCATGGTCTCATGGACGCCCTTGCCAGTCTCATTCAGGTCCACTGCCATCTCTAGAGCCCTAGCTCCCATTTCATATACGCTCTGCTTTACAGATGTCATGGTAGGCAGCATTCTGTTGCATATAAAGGAATCATCATAACCCACTATATTAATATCCTGGCCTACTACCCTGCCATTTCTTTCTGCAATGGAATATGCAGTCTGGGCCATCATATCGTTGGCGCAAATAATGGCGTCACAATTTGGATGGCGGTCAAATAGGGCCTGGAGCTGATTTGCCACAGCCTGGGAAAAATCTCCCACCTCAAGTCTGGATGCATCCAGACTGAGACCGTTTGCTTCCATGCAGTCTCTCACTGCCCTCAGTCTGTCCTCTGCATCCCTGTTGCCGATAGGTCCACGTATAACCACAATGTCCTTGCATCCCTTTTCTTTGATGAGGTACTCGGTTATGTTGTATTCTCCCTCGTAATTGTTGGTAATGATGGAAGAGACATCCTCATCCTCTGATTCTTCCTCCACAAGTACCATCTTTATTCCTCGAAATCTCTCTAGGAATTCATCTAAAGAAGTCCCCTCCAGAAATGGGCTGATTGTTCCGCAGGAAACTATTACAGCATCTAATTTACAAAACCTGCTGTAATCATAAATAACATTACATTGATAATTAAAATTCTCGTCAGAAATCTGGGCGTCATTAATATTTCGATAGTATTCACTGGTGTGGACACCTACGAATCCATACAATTTTACATCTAAATCTTTAGCCTTGTCTCTAATTCCCCTTAGCAGGGTTTCCGAGTGGTCAGAAGAAATATTTCCGACGACTACACCTACTTTTAACATTACCTCTCTCCTATTACCTTTTATTACCTTTATTTTAATTCAAATTTCATATACACAGGATTGTGATCTGAATATTTGAATCCATTATCTATAACCCCATCTCCAGTAACTTTTACGTTATCAGAAACTATAAATCCATCTATGGTAAGCACAAAGGAAGTCTCGTCATATGGCTTGTCTGCATTTCTGCAAGAAGCCACAGGCTTTGCCTCGTCCAGTGGTCCCACCACTGTAAATCTTTCCACCAAATCCTCTGGGAATGGCTGTGCCCAAAGGGCATCAGACTCTATGCCAAAATACTTTGATGAATCCCCCAGCATGTCCTTGTTCATATCCCCGCCGGCAATTATATAATTGCCCTTTTCAAGTTCTGATGTCATGTCTTCATTTAGCATCTTTACCTGATTTTCCGCAGTTGATGGATTGGTTGTATAAGCAGACAAATGAACATTGTACAGTACCAACTGACTGCCATTTGCCACCTGAATATAATTTTTGCTATAGCACCTATCTAAATCTATGAGTTTTGTAAAGCCCTCCTCTATAGGCAGGGACCTTCTTATGGCAGAACTGATTGAAAAATCTGAAGCAGTAACAAGGCCTGCCTTTGATGCTCCATGAGGCTGATTAAGTGGATACATCAAAAATGGGCTGTCATAATTTTGAGCAAAAGTATATGCATACTCAAAGCCTCTATCAAAAAGCAAGTCTCTGATTAGTTCATACTCATCCAAATGATATGACCTGGTTGAATCTATATCAACCTCCTGGAAAAGCATTATATCAGGGCTGATATCCATAACAGACTGAGTCTGACCAGTGATGTTGTTTTGTGCGCTCTCCTTGGAGTAGGCCCAAGACTCTGTGCCACCATCCATAAAAAAAGAATAATCATCTGAGTAGGCACCAAATCCCATGTTAGATGAACTTATGGTGTACTCCTTGCCTGTCTCGATTTGCTCGAAAGAGCCCCCCTCTATAACCTCAAGCCTTGTCATGTCCTCAATCCTATGATAGGCAATTAAAACATAGGCCATATAGGCAACTATAACAAGAACAATTGCTACACATATAGCAAGAGCCGCCTTAAGGATTTTCTTAATCATATTTCCCCCTATCTAAATGTTACAATTGTAACACCTGCATCTCCTTCGCCAAACTCAGCCTGGTGGAACTCTGCCACATTTTTTTGCTTGCGCAAGTAATTTCGGACTCCCTCTCTCAGGGCTCCTGTTCCCTTGCCATGGACTACTCTTACTGATTGTAAGTGGCTAATGTAAGCATCGTCCAAATATTTTTCCAGTTTTGATATAGCCTCATCCACAGTGCATCCCAAGAGATTTATCTCTGGAGAGATAGTAGCAGCCTTGTTGAAACCACCATAGGACATATTTTTAACCCTGGTGCCCTTCTTTGGCACAAACTTGTCATCCTCATCCACGAGAACCAAATCCTTTAGATTTACCACAGATTTCATGATGCCCATCTGCACTGTTACATCACCTTTAGAATTAGGTCTTGTAACAACCTGTCCCATCACATTCATGGAAAGGACCTTTACCTTGTCTCCCACTTTTACATCAGTAGGGGCATTGGTGTTTACTCTGGCCTTTTCCTCCTCCTTGGCCTTGGCCTTACTCTTATTTATTCCCTTGCCAAGGGCCTGACGTTTTGCCTCCATGGCGGAGATATTTCCCTGCCCTTTACCAAATTTATTAAAGTCACGGATAGTCTCGTCAGCAAGGTCCTTTGCCTCCTGCAAAATATCCGCAGCCTCCCTGTGGGCTTCCCTGATTATTTCCTCACGCTGGGTCTTAATCTTATTCTCTCTTGCTGTGGCATCAGCCAACTTTCTCTCGGCCTCCGCTAAATCTGCTGCAGCCTTTGCAGCATCTTCCTCCACCTCATGTCTTTTTTGCTCCAAGTCCACCATCAAATCTTCAAAGGATTTGTCATTCTCCGACAATCTGTCCTTGGCATCCTCTATTAAATCCTGAGGGATGCCCAGTTTTGAAGAGATAGCAAAGGCATTGGACTTGCCAGGCACTCCAATTACCAGCCTATAGGTAGGACTGAGGCTTTCCATGGAAAACTCGCAGGATGCATTCTCCACCCCATCGGTGGAAAGAGCGTATACTTTCAGCTCGCTATAGTGGGTGGTAGCCATGATTCGCACATCAAGTTTGTGTAGCCTATCAAGTATAGACTGGGCCAATGCTGCACCCTCTTTAGGATCTGTGCCGGCGCAAAGCTCATCTATGAGAATCAAAAACTGAGGAACATATCCTGCATTATTTGTGCCCTTAATAACCTTTGAAGCGTGTAAATCCACCTTGGTCTTTTCTAATATATCCTCTGTCTCTGTAGAATATTTACCAGAGTCTATGGCCTCCAAAATGTGGACAATATTTACCATATGAGATGAGAATGTGGATAGGGACTGCTCAATTGATTGCTCGTCACCAATGTCTGCATAAACATCGTCAAAAACTGCCACCTGGCTCCTATCCTTGGTAGGAATGTGCAGGCCGGCCTGGGCCATAAGGGTGAGCAGGCCGCAGGTCTTTAGGGATACAGTCTTACCACCGGTGTTTGGTCCTGTCACAAGGAGCAGATTGTAATCCTCCCCCAGTTTTATATCTGTGGCAACTACCTTTTTAGGGTCTAGTAGTGGATGTCTTGCCCCTCTCAAATTAATGATTCCATCTGTATTAAATTCTGGATTGACTCCGTTTAATGCAACTGCATATCTGCCCTTTGAAAGAATAAAATCAATTTCTGTCAAAAGTTGAAAATTCCTGATAATCCCCTCTGCCTTTTCAGCAATACGGTTTGAAATATTGGCCAGGATTTTTTCAATCTCGTCCCCTTCTCTGACCTGCAATTCTCTCAATTCGTTATTCAAATCCACCGCCTGCATAGGCTCAATGAAAAATGTAGAACCTGTGGCAGACTGGTCGTGAACCATACCTGGCACCCTAGACTTGTAATCTGACCTGACAGGCAGACAGTATCGTCCCTGTCTCAGGGTGACGACTGGCTCCATCAAATAACCCCTTGTAGTAGAATTATTTAGCATGGCATTCATAACAGATTTAATCTTTTCGTTGGTCCGCTGCATACCCTTTCTAATATCAAACAGGGCAACGCTGGCGTCATCTGCTATGGTCTCCTCATCTATGATGCACCTTCTGATCTCGTTTAATATGGCCACCTCTGGAGAAAGGCCATCAAAATAAAAGGAAAGTTTGTCCTCTTCCTCGGCCTTTTTGCCGTAGGCCTCCACCCTCTTTGCCACCTCCAGTAAAGAGGCCACTGCCAGTATTTCCTCTATGGAAAGGGAAGACCCCAGTTCCAACCTAGCCAGGGATGGACGCAAATCTGTAGTCCCGCTAGCCGATACATCTCCATATTTAATCAGCCTATCAAAAGCACATGCAGTTTCCTCCTGCATGATCCTGATTTCCTCTATACTATTGACAGGCAACAAGCCCTGGCACCTGAGCCTACCGGACTCACATGTAGCATAGGCTGCCAGTCTCTCAATTATCTTGTCATACTCTAATGTCTTTAAAACCTTTGTATTCATATATCCTCTAAATCTATCCTAATATATATTTCAAAATAGCAAGGTGGGCCACAAATATAAGTGGCATCCCTCCCACAAAATACCAATGCTTTGTCTTGTGATGAAAGGCGTACATACCCATCCAAGACCCCAGGCTCCCGCCTAAAACGCTAACCAAAAACAAGGTTTTCTCCGGAATCCTCCACTGATTTCTAATAGCCCTCCTCTTATCAATGGCCATCATGGCAAACCCCAGCAAATTCATCACAACAATGTATATAGTAAGCAACTTCACTTTCTTCACCTCAACAAATTCAAATCCTATTATTTCCCATAAATTTTACCAAATATACAATAACTTTTACAGACCTATAAAGTCCTTACTATTTTTTGGGGTTTTTGCCCTAGTAAATAAAATTTCTGCTATAATTTAAGTGATTAAATTTTTGCTTTCGGAGGATTATTATGGGAAAAAGTATTTTTAGTGGTTCGCAGAGGACCCAACTCAACAACATCTTGTTTTTAGTTGTTTTATTGACCACAGTTTTTGGTGGAATTGGACTGGTTTCACAACTTAGTTTTTCGGGGCTTAATCCTATTTATTCCATTGTTCCCCTGGTTTTGTTTCTAGTAAATATTATATTTGCTGCAGTTCTTAATTTTGGTTTAAAAGCCCAAAACTTTTATGTGATTGAAGCCTTTGCATTTTTAGTTGTTTATACTGCACTGCTTCTTTTGTCCCAATCTGGCACCCCATTTCCATATATTGTCCCTATTACAATCGTTCTCTTCTTGTATGTAGATGTAACCCTGACTAGGGTGTATGGTATTGCAATCGTGGTACTCAACGTAGTGAGAGCTGGAATGACAGCTGCCACTACTGTAGATATGAATGCTTCAATTGAGGAGATTATGATAGAGGTTATCGTTTCAATCCTCATTATGATTATCTCCATTGTAGGGGCAAAACTATTCTATAGATTCCTTACAGAAAATATGAATGCCCTGGAGCAGACTTCTCAAAACCAGACCCTGCTCACTGACAAAGTTAAGTCAGTATCTATTTCTTTGGTAGATGATATATCAGAATTAAAGTCTAGGCTCGAGGAGATCGGCGAGGTTACAAAATCCGTTGACATGGCAGTCGAGCAGATATCAGAAGGCAATAAAGAAATCGTTTCTGCTGCTGAGCACCAGTCAGAGATGACAAATTCTATAAAAGATGCCCTGGAGCAGACTGATGAAAATACAATCTCCGCTGTATCCGTTGCAGACGAAATGATTGGCGTCCTTGCAAAGGGTCTTGATGATATGGAGCAGTTAGTTGCCCAGACAGCAGAGACCAATATTGTTGGAAACGACATGAAAGAGGCTGCCAGCCGTCAGAACAAGGCTGCTGATGATGCAAAAGACATTACCTCAATGATCCTTAATATTTCCAGCCAGACAAACCTCCTTGCCCTCAATGCTTCCATTGAGGCAGCCAGAGCAGGTGAGGCAGGAAAGGGATTTGCAGTTGTTGCTGACGAAATCAGCAAACTTGCCAGCCAGACAAAGGAGGCAACTGAGCAGATCACAAACATCCTGGAGGAGTTGGGCAGAAACGCCGAGGAAGTTACAGCAAAGGCTGACCACACTCTGGAGATGGCAGAGGTTCAAACAAAACTGGCTGAGGAGACAAAGGGCTTCTTAAATGACACAAAGGAACGCTCTAATGAACTTTCTAAAATCCTGCTAATGATAAAATCAGAGATGGGCAATGTAAAATCTGCCAACGACGAGGTTGAGCAGTCTACATCAGGACTTATCGCTGTCAGTGAAGAGTTTTCAGCATCTACTACAGAGACCCACAACATCTCTAGAAACAGCGTTGAAAAGGTTGAGGAGTCTAGAGAGATTATTGGTGCTATTTCTTCAAAGGTTGAGCAGTTAAAATAAAAAGTAGGATATTTTCCCAATATTGTAACAAGTATATAAAGATACAAAAATACCAGGGCAATGCCCTGGTATTTTTATTGAAATGAAAAAGAATTGGAATGAAAAAGGTTAAAGACTATTAAAAGAAATTAGGAGAGTTTTACAATTTCCTTTGTGTCCTTACCTATGGTTACCTTATATTTGTTGCCCTTATAGAGTGTCTTAAACTCCAGGGATTTCCAACCAGCGGGGAGGGCTGGTTTTATAGAAATATCGTCGTCCCACATTGAGTATGACAGGCCAGCGAATCCAAATACTACCATTTGCCAGAGACCACCAAAGTTGGCTATGTGGACACCTTCCTCAGCGCCTCTTCTATTGCTGTCCATATCTATGTCGTCAACAATTTTAAGGAACCTCTCGGCAATTTCTGTTCTGCCGAGTCTTGCAGCCAATAATCCATGAACATAGGCTGAAAGAGAAGAATCGTGGGTAGTAATTGGTAGGTAGTAATCAAAGTTGGCCTTGAGAGTTTCTGTGCTAAATTCATGTGGGAATAGCATCATCATCTCCAGTACGTCTGCCTGTTTTAAGGCCTTTGATCTGTAATTCTTCTCCTGGGAAATATGGTTTCCGAAGCACTTTGACCTATCTGTCCATATCTGCCCAAAATCTATGTCTGCGTATTCCTCAAATTCATCGCACTGCTTGATTACTCGTTCATTGTCGCTTAGTGGTGCGTATCCTTTGAGGTTTTCGGCTGCATACTTTACTGAAAGTAAGAAATCTCTCTCTACAGGCACATTGTATTTTTCAATGGCCTTTGCTGTTTCCTCCAAAGAGAATCTTACAAGTTTATTTGTATATGCGTTGTTTCTTGTAAATGGAAGGTACTCATCAGGTCCCATTACTCCTAGGAGCTCTAGGCTGCCGTCCTTTCTCTTGTCCATTCTCTGTAGCCAGTATTTAGCTGTCTCAATCATTACTGGAATGACGCATTCTTTGTAGAATTCCTGGTCGGAGGTCATTCTCACGTAATTAATCATTGCATATACTATATCTGCTGTAACGTGAATTTCGTTGTCTGCATACTGCCAGTTTGCGCATTCCTCCTCACCGCTGACTGAGGATTCCCAGGCATATCTGGCTCCATCATATCCGTACAACTTGGCATTTTTAATTGCCCCATCTAGGGTGTTGTAACGGAACTTTACAAGGTTTTTAGCCTTGTCTGGCATTTCATAAAGATAGAATGGCAACATATTGATTTCTGTATCCCAGAAATAATGTCCAAAGTATCCTTCACCTGAATGACCCTTTGCACAGATTGCAACCCTGTCGTCATCTGTAGCATTTCTGATTAGGTGGTAAATAGCCATTCTCAGGGCCTGCTGTGTCTTGTCGTCTCCCTTTATGACAATGTCACAGTCATCCCAAATTTTTGCCCAGACCTTATCTGAATTCTTCTTTAAATCCTCATAGCCCAGACCTGTGTTATCTTCAAATTTATCAAAGTCCCTGTCTGTGGTGATTGCCACAACTTTTTCCAGGCTAATCTCCTTACAAGAACCGCCTAAATTTTTCTCACCAGTATAGTAACATCTGGAATCATCTGCTCCAGGAATCAAATCCATCTCCTTTGCAGCTGTCCTAAGCCTGTAATCGACTGTGTTGCCACCGTTGGTCAGAGCCTTTAAATATGTCCTATCTGCTTCCTTACCTGTCTCTATTTTTACTAAGTGGTTGAAACCATTAGTCCTAACCCTGGCATCAACACCAGTCACAAGACCAAGATGACATTTGCCCTCTAAAAGGCTGATTGTAGTCTTCTCCAGGGCTAGGTGTTTGCAATCCATTGACAGGACTCTCTCATGGCAAATCCTTACCCTGTATGCCTTGTCCACTACCTCTATGGTTCTTGTAAGGGTGCCTGAGTATAAATCCAGGCTCCTATTGTAGTTTTCTATATTGTTTCCTGTAATATCTACCTTGTCTCCATTTAAAAATACCTCGGTCATAAATGGGTAAGGCAGGTTGATAATCTCATCCTTCAAATATGGGTGAACGCCTGTGACACCTGGGATGAATGTACCGTATTTTGAAAGAGTCTCACGAGGTTTTTCCAAGGTTACATTGGCAGGCTTTCTATCATATTCATCGTCCTGTCTTACTCCATAAATGGAATCCTCATGGCTGGCCCTAACGTGGACATAGCCGTTTCCCTGACAAAATAGTCCCTCGTAATGCTTTATTGCTCTTTTGTCGAATCCTTTTTCCTCTATTAAAAATTCATTATTCATATTGTCCCTTATATAGGTGAAGACCAGCCTTACACTGATCTTCATCCTGTGACTTAATTTATTTTTTTGTTCCTTTAACCCTTAACTGAACCCGCTGCCAAGCCTGAAATAACCTGCTTCTGTAAGAGAATAAATACAATAATACTTGGAATGATTACAACGATTGTAGCTGCAAACATTGCGCCGTAGTCTGTGGCAAATGCACTCTTGAAATAGTAGAGGGCAATTGGAAGTGTTCTCTTTGTTGTATCACCTGTGAGAGTCAGTGCAAACTGGAACTCGTTCCATGCCAGCAAAAACTCCATAACTGCTGCTGTTGCAAAGGCAGGTCTTGTAATAGGAAGTACAATCTGGAAGAAGGTTCTGCCGAAAGATGCTCCATCGATATAGGCTGCTTCCTCCAAAGTATATGGAATAGTCTGGATATAACTTACCATTACATAGAATGTGGTAGGCATACCAAGTGCGGCATATACGAGAATCAAACCTGTCAATGTGTTATACAAATGGGTTGATGTAAGTGTTGTATAAAGTGGCTGTAAAAGTGCTGCACTAGGAATAATAAGTCCCAGTGAGAATACAAGTGTAATAACTGGTTTTAATTTAAACTGACATCTAACAACTATGTATGCAGCCATAGAACATACAATCAAATTGAGACAAGTTGCCACAATTGAAACCACTACAGAGTTTTTGTAGAAGGCAACAAGTGGTGCCAGCCTAAAGGCATTGACATAGTTGTTTATGCTAAGTGGTCCTGTCAAACTAAGAGATCCTGACAGGATTTCTCCATTTGTTTTAAATGAAGCACCAAACACCCAGATGATTGGAACTAATGAAATTATTACTATAATCGCCAGAAGTATGAAAACTCCTGTCTTTGCTAATATCTTTTTTGCCATGGTTTACCTCCGTTAGTCCTCATCCATTCTGTACAGCTTGCGAATAATAACGAGGCAGAGCACGCCTAATAAGATAAGCAGTACACCCTGAGCGTTAGCCAAACCGTAGTTGTTATTTGAGAATACAGTCTGATACAAGTACATAGGCATGTTCATTGTCCTGTATCCAGGTCCGCCACTGGTTGTCATCATGATAATATCCAGTTTCTGCAGCATAGATGTTGCAGCGAGAATTGTTGATGTTCCAATAATGTTCCTCATAAGTGGAAGAACTATATATATATCTGACTGAAAAGATGTAGCCCCATCGATCTTGGCTGCCTCAAAGACTTCCTCTGGAATTGATGACATCTCTGCCATAACAAGGATTGTAACCAGTCCTGCGTATGGAAGCCATGTTGCTGTAACAGTTCCGAAGGCTGTGTCTGGTGACATAAACCAATTCTGTGTGAAAGGGTCGCCAGTGATTTTTTCAATCAGTTTATTTACTAAGCCAAACTGCGGATTCATCATGCATGTAAATAACATACCGATGGCTGCAGAAGAAATAACATTAGGAATAAAGTAGATAACTCTGACTGAGTTTGAATACCATTTTTTCTTTGCAAGAATAAGTGCAACTGATACACCAATAAATACGTGAAAAGTTGATTGTAATAAAATCCATACTAAGGTATTTTTTACAGATGTTGGGAACCCTTTATCTGTGGTAAGCAGTTCAATATAATTTTTTAGTCCTACGAAGGAAATATCCCTTCCAATGGCCCAATCTGTAAATGATGTTGCAAATAGTTCAACTATTGCTGCCAAGAATACAAAGGCAAACAATACAAGGCCTGGTGTAAGAAACATTACCATCCATTTTTTATTTTTTACCATAGTTTTTCCTTAAAAATAGTCACACTTTCCAGAGGTGCGGGGCAAGCCCGCACCAATTGAAAGTATTTGATTTATTAAATGGGTTTTTTTGAAAAGAAAATTACTTGTTCTCAGCAATGGCATCTGTAAGATTCTGAGCCATTTCTTCAGCGGTGATCTCACCGTATACAAGCTGTGGATAGCTTACTGCGAACTCATCAATTACGCTTGAGTATGCTGTGTTATCGAAGTTCTCAAATGTGTACTTAGCCTGGCCTGAAAGCTCGATCATGTCAGCTACAAGTGGATTAGCAGCCTTGTACTCATCAGAGATTGCTACGTTGTCTGTAAGTGGAAGAACGCCTGCTTCCTCAAGGTAAACACCCTGTGCCCACTCGCCAGTGATGAACTTGAGGAATGTAAGAGCTGCCTCCTGCTCTTCCTCAGACTTGCCAGCTGTGTTAAGTGTGTAACCTACTTCGAACTGAGAAATCATTGAATCCTCTGGATAAAGAGCAACACCGATCTTGTCTGCAAGACCTGCAACTGCCTTAGACTCATCAGAGAAATCAGATGTCATCCAAAGACCGTTAGGAATGATTGCTGCATTCTCCTGAAGGAAGTTGTTAGCAGCGTTTGCATATGCAGCACCAACAGCATCACTTGTTGTGTAATCCTGTAAGCACTTCTGCATCATCTCAAGACCAGAGATAACTGCATCGTTGTTGTAGCTATCTGGATGAGTTGTGTTCATGAATGCATTACCTTCCTCGCCCTGTGAACCTACATAAGAGCAAAGAACAAGGTTTGTTGTCCAGCAGTTCTCACCTGTCATAAGAGCAAGAGGTGCAACACCTGAAGCCTTAAGAGCCTCACAGTTTGACATCCACTCGTCCCATGTCTTAGCTGGCTGAATGCCTGCCTTCTCGAATAATTCCTTGTTGTAGAAGTATCCAACGATCTGTCTCTGGTTAGAGATAGAATATAACTTTCCATCATCTGTCTTGTTGTATTCGATAGCGCCTTCGCCTACGAACTTAGCCCACTCAGCATCTTCCTCAAGATAAGGAATGAGGTCTACTGCCTGGCCATTCTCAATTGCCAACTCTCTGATACCGTTCTTTGCGATACATACATCAGGAAGTGACTTTGAGTTTGCTAATACTTTCATCTTGTCTACGAAAGCATCATCACTAGGAAGTTCCTCAACGTTGACTTTAATTTTGTCTCCGTACTGCTTGTTGAACTCCTCAAGTACCTTTGCCTCAGCACCTGCTGATGCGTGTGTACCTACTGCAAATGTTGCGTAAGAGATTTCAACTGGCTCGCTTGATGAACCACTCTCCTCTGTTGTTGCACCTGCGTCCTCACCTGCTGATGCTGAATCTGTGCTGCCACATCCGATCATGGATGTCATCATAAGTGCTGCTGCACCCATTGCCAGCGCTTTTCTAAGTTGGTTTTTCATTAATTACCCCTCCTTTGAATTTAGAAAACGTGTTTCAATGTATTTATAATATACTTTGAAACACGCTTAATCTGAATAGAGGCAATTTACTTTAACTTGTGTTTTATTTGCCACTTACTATATGAATTTTTCACATTTCGGGGGAGTCGCTTGTAAAATTTTTACATAAGTTGTAATTTTTTGTACTCGCTTGGATTTACCCCAGTGTTTTTTACAAAAACATTTGTAAAATATGCAGCATCTTTAAAGCCAACTGCATCTGCAATCTCGTATAATTTCATACCGCCTTCCATAATGAGCTCTTTGGCCTTTTCAATTCTCACATTGGTCAGATACTCTGTAATGGTAATGCCTGCTGCATTTTTATAAGCACGGCTAAGATAGGCCTCATTAAGATATAACTCGCTTGCTATCATGTGCAGGTTGACCTGCTGGCTGTAATGGCTATCGATATAGTCATTAACCTGCTGCATCAACTCTCTCTTTTTATTTCTCTTGCTCTCCTCAAAGAAATAGATTCCAGACCCCTCAATCTCACAGCGGGACAAGGCAATCATGGCCTGCTTGAGAGACTGCTTTACAGCATCTCCAGAATCCACAAAGGTACCCAGGCCAAAGCGAATATCTATACTCATAAACTCTGTGGCCATGTTGATAATATCCTTAAAGTATGCTCCTATTGTGGATAAATTGACCGCAGAATCATTTTTAACATTTATTACAATGGTAAAGCACCTGTCATCCTTTGGCATAATCTGGTACTCACAGTCAATCAGGGCAATCTTTAAAATGTTGCTGATAATCTTTAGATAGTCATAGTCTTTTTTCTTGCTATTTTCAGTTTCGAGAATCTCGCAGGCGCAGGCAATAAACCTTCTGTCACTGGCAACAGACTTGTTGGCCTTTGTGGCAGCAATCTTTTCTATGGCCTTTGGCAGTTCTTCCAAAAATTCGTTTTTTATGATGAAATCGGTAACACCATTTGAAATAGCCATCTTGGCATAGGAGAAATCTGAGTAGGCTGTAAGGATAATTACGTCTATATCCTCCTTCTTCTCCTTTATTTTTGCGCTAAGAGTCAGGCCATCCATCTCTGGCATCTTTATGTCAGTTACAACTATATCCACAGGATTTGACTCAAGAAATTCTAAAGCCTCCTTGCCATTTGAAAAGGATCCTGTCACCTGACATCCTATTTCTTTCCAATCGATAAGTTGTACGATTCCCTCTCTAATACTTTTCTCGTCGTCTACAACAATTACACTAAACATACCTTTACTCCATTACCCTGGTCACCTTTGGAATTTTGATTATAACATCTGTGCCATTGCCAACTGCGCTTTCAACCCTGAGTCCATAATTTTCTCCATAGATTAACTGCAGTCTTTCCTTTGCGTATGCAAGGCCAATACCAGTGGAATCCTTTGAATCAAGGTCCACCTCCTTTGGATCAAATCCAGCCCCATTATCTATAACATGGATTATTACATCCCCATTATTGTAAGCCAGTTTAACATCTACCTTGGCTTTTTCGCTAATGCCCTCCACGCCGTGGACTATAGCATTTTCTACCATTGGCTCTATTATTAGACGGGGGATTGTGCAATCATAAATGCTTTCCTCCGAAAGTTCGATTGAGTAATCCAACCTGTCCTCAAATCTCATTTTTTGTAATTCCAGATAATATTCTACCAGTCTAAGTTCCTCCCTGATAGAAATTATCCCTCGTTCATCCTTGTATATACCAGACCTGAGCAGAGAAGACAAGGAGGAAATCATTTTGTACACCACCTCATCTCCTGCCATCTTGGCCTTTATCTGTATGGTAAGCAATATGTTAAAGAGAAAATGAGGATTCATCTGATGCTGGAGATTTTTTAGTTCTGTCTCCTTCAGCATAATTCTCGACTCATACTCCGACTCATAAAGAGCAGAGACCTGGTCCCTGAGTTTTATAAAGGTGATTGACAGGAGAATAATCATAAGGACAGAAATAAGGAAATACATCCTCATGTTACTCAGTGTCTCCCTCATCAACACCGACTTTGGCATGGTGTAGACATAGTAGTAATCCCTGTTAATTCTCCTTTTGATATATAACTTGTCAGGCCTGTCCTGGTCTTGTAACTGAGTGCCAAGGGTCTCATCGTCATTTGAAGAATAAACAATGCCATCCTTGTCTATGATGTAGGCATTGCTGCCCTCGTATATGAGGGTATCATTATAGATTTTATTAATGTTTTCCTCAGCCACTCCTGAGACTATATATAAACTATTATTGGTGGAAAAGTCAGCTTGAAGCCTTAGGGTAAAGAAAATCTCCGGCCTGTCCTTTGTGGGTGGCAGGACTATAGAATAATTATCCTCATCCTTTATCTGCTCATAGCAATCCTCCACAGAGGAATAAATATAACTGACAGGGACAGGGCTGGTGTAGGAATAGGTGAGAATATCTCCATTTTCCAATATCACTACATAGTCCAAATATGAATAAGAATTTATACCTGTGTTGGAAAGAATGCTCTGGATATCCTTGTTGAGCAACTCTTTGTTTACGTAGGAATTTTTGGTGTTGCCAAAATAGATGGTGTCATCACTTATCCATCTTCTCACAGAATCTGATGCAGAAATTGATATGGATGCACCCTGGATAAAATTTAAGGTCTGGGACAGGTTGTCCTTTGTCACATCCACCATGGAATCGATTGACTCATAGTGATTGTCCATTATATTTTTGTATAGATTGGCACCTACATATACCCCATAAACTATAAAGGATATAACAAGAATTATAATAAACTGAAATGCCACACCTCGGTTTTTTTCCTTAAAATCTGCCTTCATTTTTCTTCTCCTATGGAATAATCCCATGAGTATTCTATAAAAAAATTGCCCGGCTGACAAATAGCCGGACAATTTCCTTTAATTCTTTTTTTTATTTTACCCTGCAACCTCCAGTTTGAAGAAGTTGATTTCCTCATTTAGGTTAAGGGCAAGTTCCTTTAATTCATCTGCCGAATGATTAATAATTTCAAAGGTTGCATTAAGTTCCTCCATAGATGCGTTGGTCTCCTCAGAGGATGCCGCATTCTGTTGAGAAATAGCTGACAGGTCTTCAATAATATTGTTTAGGCTATCCTTTGATGAATTGAGCAAACCAACCTTTTCCTGGATGAGGGATGCACTATCTTTTACACTGGCCACATTTACTACCATTCCATCCATATCTTCCTTGGTAGAATTTAGTTTTACAATCTGCTCCTGGAAGGCTGTATTTAATTTTTCAATAATATTTACGCTCTCCTGGGATTCCTTTACCAGATTGCTTACAATCTCATTAATGGAAACTGCTGCCTCTCCAGACTGGTCTGCCAAGGTGCTAATTTCTGTGGCTACAACTGCAAAGCCCTTTCCTTGCTCTCCTGCTCTAGCCGCCTCAATTGATGCGTTTAAAGCCAAAAGATTGGTCTGGTTTGAGATGCTAGAAATAGACTTTGAGGCCTCTGCAATTTGTATAACCGCCTCATTGGTTGCCCTGATTTGGTTTCTAATCTCATTCATGGAAATAATGACAGCCTCATTTTGCTTTAGCAATTCTGTAACAGCAGATATAGTCCTATCAGTTGCAGAATTCATCTCCTTTGCGTCACTAGATAGTTCCTCTACGCTCTCTGTAATACTGATAATATTTGTGCCGATTTCTGTAGTATTACCCACAGAATGTCCTACACTTTCTGCCTGACTCACAGCCCCCTTGCTAATATCATCTACAGCAGAAGTAACCTGACTTGATGCGGCTGAGGCTCCCTCAGCTGACCTAGCCAACTCATCTCCGGCATCACTTACCTGCTCAGAAAGACTGATTGTGTTGGTAATTACCTCCGTCAGTTTATCCCTTAATTCTGTGGCCGCCTCCGCTATAATTCCCACCTCATCTTTTCTTTGTATAGATGATTCAGCAAACCAATAGGTAAGTTCTCCTCTTGAAAGAGCCCTTAGCCCCTCCACAATATCGTGCATAGCAGAGGATGAACTTCTCATCATTTTTATTCCTACTATAAAGAGGAAGGTAAGACCAATTCCTGCCACCAGAAACATCTGCAAGAGGGCAGAATTCATAGTTTTATAAATTATGTTGGTTTCCTTGCCTGCAAAGAGCATTCCAACCCTTGAACCGTCAGTATTGCAAAGAGGAACATAGTATGCATTATAGTTGCTATCCCCAATTTTAAGCCTCTTCATGTAATAGTCATTTCCTTCTTTTACTACAGACTGATATACGGCATCTGAAGCTGTTGTACCCTCCATAGAGGAACCATCTGCGTTAGTCATGGTAGAAATATATCTGGTGTTTCCATAAAAAACTGTATATTTCAAACCAGTTTTGTTTGATAAATCACCCAGTCTTTCAAGGCATTGGTCATGGACAACCATATCCCCTTTCATCAGTTCCCCATTCTCGCTTAGTTTCCAATCTCCGTCACAGGTATGGTTTATCATATCGTCCAATTGAACGGCAGAGGTTCTCAGCTGGTCCTCAATTGTACTTTCGTAGGCATTAATTAAATAATAGGCACTGATTGACACCAGGGCTGCCACGATTAAACAAGACACCGCTAGTGCTATCCTCATTATATGACCCGCTAGCTTACGCTTTCTTACCATTAATCCATCCTCCTCTCTTCATCACTCCCCCAAAAAAGGGCTTGGCCAAATATTGCCAAGCCCAAATAGATACATATAAAACTCAAGTACGCCTTGCTCTGACAATTAGTACATATTGTTTAAAATATCTGCTACGTTATCCATGGTGATAGAACTGATTTGTCTATAAACGTCCTTTGCTCCAACCTGATTATTAAGTGTTAAGGCTATGAGACTTGCTGCGCAATTACCTGTCTGCACATCAGATCCCTCAAAGCCTACGATGCCCTTTGCTGCCTCTCCATTTAATAGAGCGGTAAGCTGAGTCTTTGTAACATCTGTTGTTATGACGCCTACATTATCTGGAACTGCTGACTGATACATATTCATGTAAGCATTATTTCCACCAATCATAGCACCAGAGCCAATGCCAACCGCAACTGTAATCTCTGGATGTGTTGCAAGAAGACTGTTCATATTAATCTCCGCTTCATCAGATGTGAGACCATCAATCTCTGCTGCAATATTGTATTTACCACCTGCAACTTCTTCCATGCCTGCCTTGATACCATCTGCTCTGGCAACCAAAACATCCACGCTGCTAGCTCCGATTACAACCACCTGGGCCTTGTTTGCTGCATCATAGTGCTGGTTGATAAATTCTCCAGCAAGACGTCCAATCTGTTTTCCCAGTGTGTCATTGTCAAGGACAAAGTTTACATCAACATTTTCCATTGTTGAGTCCCAGCAGATAACCTTTATTCCCGCTGCTCTTGCCTCAGCACACACTTCTTCAACTGCCCCGGCATCCTGTGGGTGCACAATTATCAGGTCATAGCCTAGGGTAATAAAGTTTTCCAACTGGCCAATCTGAGTATCGACATTCTGGTCGCAGGCATATAGGTCATAGTCTGCTCCATTCTCCTCCAAAACCACTGTCAGGCCTGTCATAATGCCTGCCCAATAAGCATTCTGCAGTGACTGGATTGTTATACCGATTTTCTTTCCCTTCAAGCTGGAAAGATCTGCCTGTCCATAAAAGGTCTCGTCCGCCTGTACGCTTGAGCCTGCCTCAGGGCTTGCTGCAGCCCCTCCACCTCCTGTTGCTTTTCCGCAGCCAGTGGCCAGCAGTGCAATAGATAAAGCTAATGCTAATAATTTCTTCATGTTTCGACTTCCTTTCCTTACTGCTTGAACATTGCTACAGATGATGTCAGGTCATCTGAAACTTCTGTATTCTTTTCTACTGCCGAACTAATTTCTGTTACCTCATTTACAATCTCCTGAGAATTCTCTGCAGACATTGATATTGCCTCTGATGACTCGTTTACAGCCTCTGCAATAGAATTAATGTCTCCAATCATTTTCTCCATAGTCTCTGACAACTCATCAGCCTTATTTGTAAAACTTTCAACCATGGCGGTTATAGACTGGGCTGTCTCCATATATCCGTCTCCCAGATTACCAAATGAATCGTAGTCTGAAAGAATAGTTCCATTAATAAATTCAATTACTTGAGTTGCGTTTTCTGACAGTGCGGTAACGGCACTGGTAACCTCATTTGAAATCGCCTGAATGCTGCCTGCTGTCTGATGAGAATTTGTTGCCAGTTCGCCGATTTCCTCAGCAACGACTGCAAAGCCTCGTCCGGCCTCACCTGCTCTGGCTGCCTCAATAGAAGCATTGAGAGAAAGGAGATTTGTACGAGATGCAATATCCATAATGTTGGCTGTCAAGTCATTAATCTGGCCAACCTTTTCTGCATCCTTAACAGATGCTGCCAGGGTGGTAGAAAGGGCTTCAACCTTGGCCTTTGCTCCGTCTTTTCTTGTATTTGTATCGTCTTTAATAGTGATAGCAGACTCTTGAATCTGCTTAGCTGTATCCATACCCTCTCTAGCCTGGGTTCTGATTTCCTCTGTGGCTGTATCAACATCTTTTAATCTCTCATTGAGATTTGATGTAACTGCTGATACAGAATCCATGGTGGCTGAAAGTTCTTCCATTGCTGCTGATGTATTCATGATAGAGCCAGATACAGAGGTAATTCTCTGAGATACATTAGTAGAAGATTCCTCCAAAACTACAGTACCCTCTTTTACTTTGCCAATAATATGTTGCAAAGTGTCCATGAAGGAGTTGAATCCTCCAATGATAAGTTTCAGTTCGTTATTGCTCTTGTACTCAATACGCTTTGACAAATCGCCATTTCCTTCGTCGATATCGCTAACAATACCACCGATGGCTTTTGTGATATTCTTGATAGCCTTAATAACAGAAGCCTGCATGATGACAATTGCCATGAGAATAAGAACTGCAACGATAACCATCATAACAACGGCTACCTTTACAGACGACTGCATCTCTTTCTCAACGCTTGGTCCGACTCTGTTGGCTACGATGATAACATCATCCTGCATGACAGCAATAGCTGTGTTTGCAGAAACCATGTCTGCCTGATACTGGCCCTCCATCAAGGCAATACCTGCTCCATAGTTCCCAGCCTGATAATAATCCAGAATAGTAAACACATCTGTAAAATATGTTTCCAACTTTGCTGCTGCATCATCTACTGCTGCAGTACCTGGTGTAAACAGGGCCCAAAGTGGGCTCTCCTTCAGCAGGGTCTCCTGCTTTGGCAGTTTGTTATAGAGAGTTTCAATCTCCATCCTGGATGCTGCAGCCTCTCTCTTTTTAGTAGAATCATTTATCTCTGCAGACCTGCAAATACCAGTTACATCTGACATTTCTGCCACTGCCGAGCTGACATTGGCTTTCATATCCCCCAGGGTGATAAGAGCCTCATCAGAATTGCTTAGGGCTGATACTGCATCTTCCTTTATTTGATTCATTGAAGATAGAGTATAAAAAGAAACTGCCACAAACATAATTAAGACTACTATGTTTACGAAGAGATTCTGAAAACTGATGGTTTGGAAAAAACCAACTGGAGAATGGTCTCCTATCAGCCCTCTGTTTCTTTTGTTCTTTTGCTTTTCTTTCATAATACCTTCCTCTCGTAAAAAATATTTATTGTGCCAATTCTTAGAATATAAACTTCTCTACTTCGTCTGTAAGTTGCCTTGCTATGTCTGAATTCTGGTTTACCACATCTGTATTGTTTTCCATGTTAGTAGACATTGTGGTTGCACTTTCAGCTACTGATGTGGCAGCCTTTGCGCTTTCCTCCACTGCTCCAGATACATTGGCAATAGATGTGCTCACCTGGCTCATTGCATCTGATATACGAGCCGCTTTCTCCTCCAGTTCTTTTAACATGTCAGACATTTTTGCTGCATCTTGCTGGTACTGGTCTCCAGTCTCTTTTAGTTTCATATATCCGCCAATTGTCTTATCCCTCACAAAATCAACCATAGATGTGGCTTCATCTGCAAGTCCCCTAACATTTCCAATAACAGCGTCTGATATTTCTTGAATTTCCTTTGCTGTGTTAGAAGAGTTTGTAGCCAGCTGTGAAATCTCATCTGCTACTACTGCAAATCCCTTGCCTGCCTCTCCTGCTCTGGCTGCCTCAATAGAAGCATTCAGTGATAGGAGGTTGGTCTGAGATGCTATGTCCAAAATAGTAGATGTAAGGTTTGAAATATTTTCTACATTCTTGGCATCCTCTATTCTGGCATTTAGGGACTCTGACATTTCTGCTGCCCTCTGCTCTACTTCTATTGTTTGAATATCAGCCTCTTTTTGCATTGCAAGGGCTCTGGCTTCCATGTCTTCTGCATAGGAAGAACCCTCCATAATGCTATTGTTCATTTCGTTTATATTGTCTCCAACCTCACCGGATGCTGTCTGCACCTGCTGTAAATTTGCTGATGATTCCTCCATTGAGGCTGTCATCTGCTGCATAGAGGCAGATACGCTTCTCAATTCATCCGAGGTTTCTAAGCTGGATTTCTGCGCCACCTCCACTGAGTCCGAAAGGGCCTCAGCGTTAGTTGAAATATTAGTAACAACCCCTCTTATATAATCTAGGAGGCTGTTGATTGAATGGGCTATATCGCTAATTTCGTCATTGGTGGCAACCTCCACCTTCTGAGTCAAGTCACCATTATTAGATACCAAATCTATTACTCGGGTATTGACTTTTCTTATTCCACCGGTGATACCCCTAGACACTACAATGGAGAATATTGCAGCCAGTATCATAATGAGCACTGTAATAGTTATTACGGTATATAGGATTCTCCTCAGGGTTGCTGCCAGTTCATCTGCTATATAGTCAAAGGCTACATCCCCAACAAATTCTCCAGAATCTGTGTATATAGGTGCATAGGATGTAATCAAAAACGTGCCATCCACCTTCTGTAATTCTCCTGTGGTATATCCTGACTTTGCTGCCAGGGCTGTCTTATATTCTTCTAGAAACTCTGGCTCAACCTCTGTTCCTACAGGTTCATTTTCAGAGGATACATCCACCAGATAAACCACCTTTCCATCTCTCTCAGCGATAGTGTATAGGGCATTAGGTCCGGTCTTTTCAAAAAGCAAAGACATTTGTGAATAGGCTTCCTCATATGTCTTAGTACCTGTTTCACCGATTTGAAGTGCTGCCAAAGCGTCACCATCCAGGTCCGACGCTGTAACCTCTGCCAGTGTTAGGGCATCATCGGCCGCAGTCTCCATAAATGCGGCTCTAACTGTTGAATAAACCCTTATTCCAAGGACCAGACAAGAACTCAGAGCAATGAAAATCATCGCGCACATTATCTTCATCTGAATACTAAAACGCATTTTTGCTTTATCTTTTGCCATTATCGTTTGCCCCCTCAGTTTCTATTCTCATTCCTCTCTCACAATTGGCATATTATTCTCAATGCGGTCAAATGTAGTTTATTACTCACTTTATTTTATTACGAATGGAAAGCCCCTTTGTGAATATACTGTTAAAAAACTGTTACTATTCTTAGAGTTTTTCTGTATTTTCAAGGATTCTCGACTGAAAAAAGAGAAAGCAGAAAAAAGAAAGAGATAGTTTTGTAGAACTACCTCTTTTTATTTTTAATATGAATCTCTAATTAATTGGATTAGGTGATTTATCTGCACCTTATCCTCTGTGTAGCCAATTGCTATATGGCTAACAGAACTTTCGTGGGGCTCAAGCCACCTGAGTTCCCCGTCAATCTCTTTTTGCCTTATAGAATTCGGCCTAGTATTACATGGCTCTATGGCATACATAGTATCCTCCACATTTCTCTTTGCCAAAAGACTGCGAGAAAATTCTGCCAGGGGTCTTACTATAAAGACAAGTCCTGTCTTGTCAGCATTTACAATACATTCTACTGTAAATGGCTGCTTGTCATCCCCCATCATCTTAAGACATGGCTTTATGTCTGCCACCATCTCAAGACCCTTTACCTGTTCAGGTATGTATTGATAACACCTGATTGGATCAAAATCCTGATCGTATGGATAAATGTCCTTTGGGTCATTTTCCTTTGGAGCAGAGTCCCTTAAAAGCATTCTGTCAGGTCTAACAGGAAGCAGATACTTGCCTCCATTTTCCATAAAGGACCTGCCGCACATTTGGATGTGATATCCATAGTCGTTTGGCACTCTCTCATCTGTCAGGTTGGTAATCACCTCTTCCCTGACTAGGAAATGACTATTTGCAGCTGTGAACACTTTTACCTGCTTTTTATAAACAGGATCTTTATCATATCCCTTGATATTGAATGTGCCGGTCACCTCGGTGATATCACCTTTGGTATTTACCTCCACATCCTTGTAATCACATATAGAGTAGGCTCCTGTGCCATGGACTGTTCTAACCTCGTCAGGTGTCCCAAAGACCTCTGGTCCTACGGAAGAAACGGCACAATAAAACCCCTTGTCCCATCCCTCCTTGCGGAGGTCTACATTTTCTGGATGAATCAGGTATTCTCTGCCCTTGTCCCAAGACACTCTCTTTCCCTTAAAGCAGATTTCTCCCACATCCATGCCACGCTCCGGAATGACAGTGAAGGACAAAAGTCCATTGTCCACTTCCTGCTCATGGAGCAGACTGCCATACTTGTCTTTGAATTCTTTCATTTTTCTATATTCCCCCTGAATATTTATTTGCTTAACTTTCAATAAATAGTTCATCGACAGGCACTTCCCTCAGGTTGATGTCCTGTCCTGTTGCCTCCATCCTAATAATAGGACGACGCATATCTCCTCTGGTGTTTTTAACAACTATTGCTGTCTCACCAGTATTAAGTGTTACCTTTAGTCCCACCTTGTATATAGGCACCTCCGAGAAAAAGTAGTCCAGACAATATGGATTAAACATAATGCCTCTCATGCTTTCCATATAATCTAAACTGTCCTTGTATGAGAAGGCCTCCTTGTATGACCTTTTTGAAATCAAGGCATCAAACACATCGCAGATATGGGTGATAGATGCCAGTTCATAGATCTTGTCTTCTTTTAACTTTCTAGGATATCCTGACCCATCCCAGTTTTCGTGGTGCTGCAAAATAATAGACTTTACTGGGATTGGCATAAGGACATCATCCTTTACCATGTTGTAGCCATACTTTGGATGCTGTCGCATAAGTTCTGTCTCTTCTGCTGTAAGGCTGCCAGTTTTATTTAAAATCTCAATTGGTATCTGGGATTTTCCAATGTCATGTAAGAGAGCTCCAACTGATAGGTTTCTAAGCCTTACCATGCTAAGCCCCAGGCTCATTCCTAGCATTATGGAGAATACTGCCACAGAAATAGAATGAAAGGCTGTGTTTTCATCATATTCTCTAAGAATCATGAAACCATTGCCCAGAATGGCAGAATTGGATGTCATATCAGCCACAATCTTGTCTGCAGCCTCAAAAGCCTTGTCAATATCAAGACTGGCAATAGCATTGGCTGCTGTGATGATGGTCTGGTCAGATATTGGATTTGTAATATCCAAATCATCGGTGAGAGGCTCCTTTATAGACAAGTAATAGATTCCAAAATTTTGAAGCCTTCTAACTAGGGTTTCCGTAATCTCTGTTCCTGCAGCAAGAATCAACAGGTTATTCTCATCTATAATATCCTGTCCCAATGTCTTCCCTATGCAGTTTGTCAATAGTTCGTATCTCACCTATTTCCCTTTTCCTTTTTTAATATTTTGAGGAAGTATTTTTTAACCAAAATTTGTTTTCTGACAAATATTTATAACATTTGCATAAAAATAAATCTACCCATTTTAGAATATTTTTTATAAAAACCTCTTAATAAAAAAAAGGGGGTACTGAATATTTTCAGCTCCCCCTAATAAATCTAATTATTAATTGTTTTTACTCTCAATGTAGTATTTAACCACATCGATAAGTTTGTCGTATTCCATAACTCCTGTGTCTAAGCAAAAGTCATAGTTTCTGGCATCATTCCACTCATGACCTGTGTAATACTTGTAGTAGTCTGCACGATGTTTGTCGATATCGTGCATCCTCTTAAGCAACTCCTGGTCTGTGCCTGATACCTGCTTGCGCAGTCTCACCATACAGTCCTCTTCTGAGGCATAAAAGAATAGAGAAATAACATATGGCCTATCCTTTAGTATGTAGTCTGCACAGCGGCCTACAAAGATGCATGACTGGGTGTTGGCTATACGCTTGATAACATCTGCCTGCAGTTCAAACAGGTTGTCATCGCTGGTAAATGCCGAATACTCTGGAGTAAGTGGCATGCCCTTGTACTTGCCCTTGGCTGACATAAAGATTGTTCTAACCTTTTCGTCCACCTGGCCAAAGAGTTCTTCGTTGATGCCACTTTGGTCTGAAGCCATGCGAAGAATCTCCCTGTCATAAAGAGGAATCCCCAATTCCTTTGCCAACTTTTTGCCCAAAGTCAATCCACCTGAGCCATAACTACGTGCAATTGTGATAACTAGCCTCTTCTCGTCCATTGCTAACCCCTCCATCTGCTAAAACTCACAATAATAGCGGCAGGTAAGTGCTAATTACATTATTTATTCTCCCAGGTATGCCTTTTTGATAGAGTCGTCATTCATCAAAGTCTTTGCATCCCCGGATAGAACAATATTGCCAGTCTCTAGGACATATGCCCTATCTGCAATGGCAAGGGCCTTTTTAGCATTCTGCTCTACCAAAAGCACTGTTGTGCCTGCCTTGGAAATAGACTGGATAATAGAGAAAATTTCCTCTACATAAATTGGAGATAGACCCATGGAAGGCTCATCCATAAGCATGATTGAAGGCTTGCTCATCAGGGCTCTACCCATGGCCAGCATCTGCTGCTCACCACCTGACAGGGTACCTGCCATCTGATTTTGCCTTTCTTTAAGCCTTGGAAAAGACTCATAAACCCTCTCCAAAGTATCTGCTACTTCCCTCTTGTTACTTCTAGTATAAGCCCCCATTTTTAAGTTTTCAAGCACTGTCAGTTGGGCAAATACACGCCTTCCTTCCGGCACATGAGCCATGCCCATGGACACGATTTTATGTCCAGGAATCTTGGTTATATTGGTGTCCCTTAGGAGGATTTGACCAGAGCTAGGTGTCAGCATTCCTGAGATAGTCTGGAGGGTGGTGGTCTTGCCTGCACCATTTGCTCCAATGAGGGCAATTACCTCTCCCTCATTTACCTCAAAACTGATTCCCTTTAAGGCTTGGATAACTCCATAATTTACTTTTAAGTCTTTTACAATTAACATTGCCATAATTACTCTCCCAGATATGCCTTTATTACTTCAGGATCATTTAGTACATCAGATGTCAGGCCTGAGGATAATACACGGCCAAAGTTAAGTACTGTAAGTTTCTCGCAAATTCCTGAAACCAGTTTCATATCATGTTCTATCAAAAGTATGGTAATACCAAATTCCTTTCTGATTAGGGCGATTGTATTCATCAAATCCCTTGTCTCATTTGGGTTCATACCAGCAGCAGGCTCATCTAAAAGCAAAAGCTTTGGTCCCGTTGCCAGGGCTCTTGCTATCTCCAATTCTCTCTGCTTGCCGTATGGCAGGTTGGAAGCCAGGATATCTGCTGCAGAATCCAGGCCAAATACAGAGAGTATCTCCAGCGCCTTATTGTTCATTTCCTTTTCTGTGGCAAAATACTTTGGCAGCCTCAGAATGCCTGTGGCTGTGCCATACTCAAAGGAATTGTGGAGTCCAATTTTTACATTATCAAGAACAGATTGGTCTCCAAAGAGTCTGATGTTTTGGAAAGTTCTAGCCACACCAGCCTTGTTAATGTCGGCAGTTTTTCTGCCTGTTATATCTGTTTTATCCAGGAATATCTTTCCATCTGTAGGCTTGTAAATGCCAGTTAACATGTTGAAAACTGTAGTTTTACCAGCACCGTTTGGTCCGATGAGACCATAGAGTTCTCCCTTTTCGATTGAAAGATTAAACTCATCTACGGCCCTAAGGCCTCCAAAGGAAATGCCAAGATTAGTAACTTCTAGTAAGGCCATTATGACACCTCCTTAGTATTTTTCTTTTTAAATTTTGCCGCGATTGCTGCTGCAGTAAGTCCATGCTTGTTTCTATATTCCAGTATGGATGGTGCCCAGTTAAAGAGCATCAATGCAATGAGGACAATTGAGTAGATAAGCATTCTGTATGTAGAAAGTCCTCTTAACAATTCTGGCAAAAGGGTAAGTACAACTGCTGCAACCACAGAGCCGGAGAAATTTCCGATTCCACCTAAGACAACATAAACCAAAATCATAATGGACATGTTGTATCCAAAGTTGTTTGTGGTGGCAATTAGGGAGTTGATATTGTGAGCATATAAAACTCCACCTACTCCTGCAATGGCTGCTGATATTGTAAATGCAATAAGTTTGTACTTTGTGATAGGCAGACCTACTGTCTCAGCCGCAATCTGGTTGTCTCTGATAGCCTTTACTGCACGACCGGTTCTCGAATTAACAAAGTTGTGAGTGATAACCAGGGCTAGAATCAATAGAATTACAGCCAGGGTAAATGTAGACTGACGAGGTGTGCCAGTGATACCCTGGGCACCGTTTACAACCAGTGTTCCCCCTGGCTCCATGCCAAGGGACAGCATATCCTTCATAGAAAAATGAAGTCCCTTTGAATCCATACCTATATAGATTACATTGATTACATTCTTTATAATCTCGCCAAAGGCCAGGGTAACAATTGCCAGGTAGTCGCCGCTCAAGCGGAGAACTGGAATGGCAATTAAAAATCCAAAGAGGGCTGCAAAGCATGTGCCGATTAAAAGAGAGAGGATAAACCTAGGCACATCAGGAATTGTATTCATAAAGACCTTTGAGAAAAAGGCCGATGCAAAGGCTCCTACGCACATGAATCCTGCATGCCCCAAGGATAATTCTCCCAGATATCCAACGCAGAGATTGAGGCCTACAGCCACAAGGCTGTACGCACAGACTGGTACTAAAAGTCCGCTTAAAAGTGAACTAAGATTTCCTGTTCCTTCCATTACAGAAAGAACTATATAAAGAACTACTATAACCCCAATAGTTGATAAAAGTTTCTGTGTAGATTTATTCATATTCTTCATTTTTTCACCTACACTTTCTCTTTAATCTGCTTACCTAAAATACCGGTAGGCTTTACCAACAAAACAATAATTAAAACAGCAAAAACAATGGCATCTGCCAACTGGCTGGAAATATATGCCTTTGCAAGAATCTCTATGATTCCAAGTAAAAGTCCTCCAAGCAAGGCGCCTGGAATGGAACCGATGCCTCCGAATACTGCAGCCGTAAAGGCTTTAATACCTGGCATTGAGCCTGTATATGGAGTAAGTGATGGATAAGACGAGCAAAGCAGAGCCCCCGCTACAGCTGCCAGTCCTGATCCAATGGCAAATGTAAGAGATATGGTCGCATTAACATTGATTCCCATCAGTGTAGCTGCATCCCTGTCCTCAGATACCGCTCTCATGGCCTGACCTGGCTTGGTATGTTTAACAAACCACATGAGGCAAACCATAATGATGAGACAAGAAATGATTGTGACAATGGCATTGCCAGTGATCTTTAATTGTCCCCCTGCCAGGGAAAGTCCCTGCCATTTTACAACTGATGTAAAAGATACAGGATTGGATCCAAATAAAAGCAGGGCAATATTTTGCAAGAAATAGCTGACGCCAATGGCTGTAATAAGAACCGCCAAATTGGTTGCCTTTCTAAGTGGAGAATATGCCACCTTCTCTATTAACATTCCCAGGGCTGTGCAGACAATTATAGAAATCACAATTGCAGGAACTGCAGGTATGCCAGAGGATGACATGCCAATAAATGTGACATAGGCTCCTATCATGATTACATCACCATGGGCAAAATTCAGCATCTTGGCGATACCATATACCATGGTGTAGCCTAGAGCAATTATGGCGTAAACGCTACCCAGGCTAAGCCCGTTAATTAAATAGGTTAAAAATCCCATAACCTTTTCTCTCTTTCTAAAATATTAAATACGATGCAAGGGGATGCCCCATTGCACCGTATTTTTAAAATCTTATTCTCAGTGAATCGTATTACTGAACTGATACGTAAGCACCGTTTTGGATTACAACTGCCTTAGGATCCTTAGAAACCTCTCCTGCTGCATTCCATGTCATATTCTCACCTGTAAGTCCATTGTAGTTAACAGACTGGATTGCTGAGATAAGTGCCTCGCAGATTTCCTCGTTTGATGCCTCAGGTGTAAGGTTTGCTGACTCGATAGCCTCCTTGATGATGTATACGCCGTCGTAAGCATCTGCTGCAAACTGGTTTGGTATACCGCCAAACTGCTCCTCATATTTTGAAACAAATGACTGTGTAGCCTCATCCTCAGCATCTGCTGCGAATGGTGTAAGAAGGTAAACACCCTCTGCAAGGCTTACATCAAAGTTTTCAACTGAAAGGATTCCGTCTAATCCATCAACACCAAAGAAGATTGGTGCGTAATCCATCTGATTAGCCTGAGTAAGTACGATTGCTGCCTCTGTGTAATAGAATGGAAGGAAAAGAAGCTCTGCGCCTGCATCCTTGCACTTCTGCAACTGGGTTGTAAAATCTGTCTTTGAATCAGAAGTAAATGCCTCTGTTGCTACAATCTCAAGGCCCTTTGCCTGTGTCTCTGTAGCAAAATTCTGATAAACACCTGATGAGTATGTATCTGAACTATCATAGATGATACCAATCTTTGCAGCCAATCCGTTGTCAGCAATATAGTCTGCTGAAACTGTACCCTGGTTAGGGTCTGAGAAACAAATCTGGAATGAATTGTCATGTCCTGTTGTTACATCTGTAGAAGATGCAGATGGTGTAATCTGGAAAATTCTGTCGTTGTATGTCTCAGCAGAAACTGCTGTACAAGCACCAGAAGTAACTGTTCCCTCGAGAATCTGCATTCCCCAATCCTTTAATGTATTGTAAGCATTAACTGATTTCTGAGCATCTGCCTCATCATCCTGAAAATTAAATGCTATCTGATATCCATTGATACCGCCATCAGCATTAACCTCATCAACTGCAATCTGGATGGCGTTCATAACACCTGTTCCGTACTGGGCGGCACCGCCTGTAGTAGGTCCGATACCACCAATCTTCCAAGTCAGCTCGCCGGCTGCCTCCTCTGTTGCCTGATCATTTCCATCAGCGCTCTTTGCAGCGTCTCCACAGCCTACAAAAAGTGATGCTGTCATTGCTGATACTAAAGCAAGACTAAGTAATTTCTTTTTCATCATATTCCCTCCTTACTAAGTGAATTCCACGTTTCACTTTAACACTTTAAATTCCAAAATTCTTTGATGGGAATATAATATATCTACTTTCTTAAATCGTCAATAAAAACTTTCACGCTTTAGTTCGTTAATGTACCCTTGAGGCAAATCATCCTCATCTAGGGTAAGTGGACCAAAGCCAGTTCTTTTAAGGGCTAGCACCTCTTTTCCCACTGCAAAAAACATCCTTTTTACCTGGTGAAATTTCCCCTCATGAATGGTAATTTTGCAGTTTTGGCCACCCTCATACTCCACTTTTGCAGGGGCTGTCAGTTCGCCCTCACCTATTCTCACCCCATTCTCCAGGGCCTTTACATCCTCATCTGTCAGGGCCTGATCCACTGTGACAAGATAGGTCTTGTCCACATGCTTTTTGGGCGACAGCAAGTCATGGGCCAATTGCCCGTCATTAGTTATAAGGAGGAGCCCTGTTGTGTCCCTATCCAGTCTTCCCACTGGAAAGAGGTCACTTGGTCCATCCTTCACCTTTTCATAAAAAAGGTCCATCACCGTTTTGTCCTTGCTATCAGTGGTTGCTGTAATAAGACCTGCAGGCTTATTCATTACATAATATCTATATTTGACAAAAGAATAATCCCGGCCCTGATAGTTGACTACTACAGCGTTTTCATCCACTTTCTCCTCCGGCTTTGTCCTCTTTTGTCCATCCACAAAAATAAGGCCCTTCTTTAGAAGAGCCTTTACTTCAGACCTGGTTCCTATATTTAATTCAACCAGTAATTTGTCTAATCGCATCAATATGAAATTACCTCGTATCCATCCTCTGTAACAAGCACCTGGTACTCCCACTGGGCAGAAGGTTTTCCATCTAAAGTGTATACCTCCCAACCGTTGCTTTGGTCTGTGCGAATCTTTTGTGTGCCCATATTAATCATAGGCTCTATAGTAAACATAAAGCCAGGGACCAAAAGCAATTCTGTGCCAGGCAAGGTATTGTAACCTACCCATGGCTCCTCATGGAACTCCAGACCTACACCATGGCCACCGATTTCTCTAACAACCTGGTAACCATTGGCATGGGCATGCTCACAAATTGCAGCTCCTACGTCACCTAAAAATCCCCATGGCTTTACCTGAGCCAGTCCCAGGTCACAGCATTCCTTTGTTACCTCAACCAGTTTTTTAGTCTCTGGGTCCACGTCACCAATCATAAACATTCTGGATGAATCGGAAAAATATCCATCTAAAATAGTAGAGCAATCTACATTTATAATATCCCCACTCTTGAGAATTACATCTTTTGATGGGTAGCCATGGCATACCTGATCATTTACAGATGTGCACACGCTATAAGGGAATCCTTCGTAATTAAGTGGGGCAGGGATTCCTCCCATTTTTGTAGTAGTGTCATGGACGATTCTGTCAATCTCTGATGTTGGCATGCCCTCGCAAATAGCCTGACCTACAGCGTCAAGGCAAGCCATATTAATAACTGCAGACTCCTTAATCTTTGCAATCTGCTCTGGTGTCTTTAACATGTGATGCCCAGGTACCTGGTGTCCCTGCACTGCATAACTCTGAATCTTTTTATCCATGGCCTCATGGCACTGCTTATATTTACGGCCGCTACCGCACCAACATGGGTCGTTTCTTCCTATCTTTACCATATCTATCACCTTCCTATAATAACCGGACTTATTTCTCTTTCTCGCTCTTGTCATCCTTATTATAACCGTTTATATAATTAACCTTGCTATGTTCAAGGGTATTATCTCCCATTACAAACCTATCCCACAATTTCTCATTGATAACAATATCATGGTCAGATTTCATCTGCTCATAATAGTAGCCATCATAATTGTAGGCAGCCTTACTAGGCCCTTTGCTATCTGCCAAATAATTTTGATATTTTTCTGCAATCGCCGCTATCCTTATCTGGCTATTTATAGTCTCCTCATCTGCAGGCAGCCTGTCCCACTGCTCATCCAGCAAATCCTCCCAAAAATCCAAGGTGGCAAACTCCAAATCCTCTTTCTCCTCAGGAGTCAAAGTATCCATGCCCTGGGCCACAGCCAGGTCATAAAAAATATAATCATGGACAGCCATACCCATCACAGACTCTTTTACTTGGTCCTGAAAAAATCCTCCATTGGTATGGATATTCCAATAATCCTTGGTAGACTCAGGATTATAAACCATGGCCTGTTCTTCCACCACCCTCTCCTCATAGAGAATGTAAAAGGCCAAGTCCCCAAAACTAATCTCTCTGCCATCTACAGTGACAGCCGTCTCCCCTAGATTTTTGCCATAGTCCAATTTCCCTCTATTCCTTCCAATAGAAATAAAGGAAAATCCCACCGCCGCCACCAGGGCCGCACTTATGAAAGCCTTTAAAAACTTCCCTCTCATAAAACTCCTACAAAACTCTTCGTATTGTAATTATACTATGACAATTTACAGACCTATAATTAGTAATACCTGTAGCCGTACTCTGGGCCTCGACAATTGTGCCATTGCCCTGATAAAAGGCCACATGACCTGGATAGCACACAATATCTCCAGGCTGCATGTAATTATAACTTACTTCATTTCCAACATTTCTAAAGGACACAGAAGTCATTCTGGCCCCATAGGTAATACCGTAATTAGCCAACACCTGCTGGACAAACCCAGAGCAATCGCAGCCCCCTGTCAGAGAATTACCTCCCCAAACATAGGCTCCTCCCACGTACTGGTTTGCAAAGGAAACCACGTCAGACCCAGCAATACCTGTAGTCTTGCCAGGATTCAAATCTCCATTAACATTGTAACTAGAAATAGCAGAAGTCTTGGCCCCATTATTGGCAGCCGCAGCTCTGGCAGCCCTCAGCGCCGCCTCCCTGGCAGCAATCTCCTTAGCCTCTTTCAGTTCTTTATCCAGGTCATCCATCTCCCCCTGCTTCTGATCCAACATAGCATCAAGGGCAATCTCCTGCGCCTCCAGTTCAGCCTTTGCAGCATCCAGGCTTTGCATCTCCTCATCCAAAGCCACAGCCAAAGCCTCTATCTCAGCCTGGGTAGCCTGGAATTGGTCCAATTTTTCCCTATCGTAAGAATAAACTCCGTTAACATACTCCAGCCTATTCAAAAATTTGCTAAAAGAGCCTGCCTCAATCAGCATCTCAAACAAACTAGGTTCTTCCTTTTCGTACATATACTTAATACGAATTTTCATATCCTTATACTGTTGGTCACAGGCAATCTGGGCATCCTCCAAAGCAGCCTGGGTATCCGCAATCTCTGCCTCAGTCTCCGCAATAGTATTAGAAACTTCCTCAACCTGCAAAACCAGACTATAAAGGTCTGCATCCAAGGCATCAATCTCATCCTGGAGCTCATCCTGCTCCTTCTCTATCTCCGAAATGGAACGAACTGCATCCGTCACCATAGGGTCCCCTACCAAAAGGCAAACCCCCAGGCCCAGACACATTCCCATCTTTATCACTCTACGTTTCTTCATAAAATCATTCTCCAAACACAATATATAGGCTAGTCCGTCCACCTATACACATTAACTATACAATTACTGGGTAGCCTTTTCAAGGTTCTGTGGGGACAAAAAAGAGCCACCCAAAAAGGGTGGCTCTAGTAACCTTATTCAATTGTAACTAGCGAACTCAGTTTAGCATAACTTCATGCGAATTTCTTTAGTGATGATATCTGTATAACTGAAAGATAATAACTGGGATGGGCTGCTGTCTGTGTTGTCGACCAAGATGGTGAAAACACTTGGGTAAGCCTCCTGGATAACACCCTGCTGAATGTCAACCTTGTTACGACCTTTGTCTAACTGAATAACAACTCTACTGCCGCATTGTGACCTTACTGAGTCACGTACCTTGTCAAAGTCTTCGCGTTCCATGATGCCTCTTCCTCCCTTTCTCCACCAGGTTGCATAAATACAATCCCGTGGCGTTGGAAGCATTCTATCACTTTTTAAGCAATTTGTCAAAATTTGTGTAAAAATTATTGTATAATTATCGGGATTTTTTGAAAGGATATACACAATATCTTGATTTGTAAGACTTTTTTCAGCAAGTTAAATTTCGAGGTAATTTCCTTGGATGGGGTCCTATGATTAAAATTGTAAATTGCTGGTAGCTATTTTATAATGATTTTGGAATTGAGAAAAAGACATTTTGGAGGAAATATGTTAAGAACTATCATCACTGTACTTTTTGTTTTTATATTTTTGATTCTGAGTATTCCAGTTTGGGGCCTGCTACTTATTGTAGGTTTGTTTGATAAGCATACCAAGGATGTGGTCAGTTACAAAATTGTGGCTTGGGCTTTTGGTATTGTGGCTTTTCTGGCTGGGGTTAAATATGAAGTTTATGGATATGACAAGATCCCTGCTGACAAAAGCGTTTTGTTTATAGGAAACCATCACAGTTACTTTGACGTAGTTTTGGGATATCATATCTGTCCAGCAGTCACCGGTTTTCTTGCAAAGCAGGAAATTGGCAAAATTCCACTGCTCAGGACTTGGATGAAAATGAATTATTGTCTTTTCCTTACCAGGACCGATCCAAGGACCGACCTTAAACTGATGCTAAAAGCTCAGGATTATATTAAAGAGGGTATTTCTATGTTTGTATTCCCTGAGGGCACTAGGTCTAAGGACGGCCAGATGGGTGAATTTCACGATGCTTCCTTTAGGATGTCATTAAAGACTGGGGCACCTATTATTCCTGTAGTATTTACAAATACCAGGTCTATTTTTGAGGCCCAGGCTCCTAGGATTAAAAAGTCTCATGTTATTGTCACCTTTATGGATCCTATATATCCTGAGAATCTGGAGGCCGAGGATAAAAAACATATTGGGCAATATGTTAAATCCCTTATGCAAGACCAGGCTGATATAGACGCCAAAAAGGTTTTTTAAAGGGCTAGTCCCCTTTCTCTTAGGAGGTCAAAGATTTTACTGCCGGAGACTAAAAAGTCCAGGATGGCTTTTGAGAGGACATCGTCCCCCAGGCCCTGGCTCAATTCCTGGAGCAGGGTTACTCCCTGGATAAATACATTTACATATTGACCATTAGCGCCTGCCTCAAATACATATGTGAGGCAGGCTTTTGCTTCGTCCATTTCCCCCAGATTTATATATATTCTCACTAGCCTCAGGGCGCAAAGAATAATTAATTCTTTGAAAAAGAGGTTTTTTGCCAACCTATTCTTTAGTCCAAGGAATATCCCCTTGTATATTTCCTTGGCAACTATATAATCCTTCATCTCCATTTTCGCCTCAGCGATTTTAAAGAGGGCTAGGTATTCTATCTGCCGCATTTTTAGCATCCGAATCCTATCCAATGGCACTTCTCTCACATTTACATTAATGATTTCTTTCACTGCAAGAATAAAATCCTGTGGGGCAATTTCCCGTTTGCTCCATTTGATAATATGCTCTGACAATACTACAAATTCCTTCTTCTCAGAGTCGTCCTCCTCCAGCATCTCCACAAAACTATCCAGATGCTGCCCGATTGACACCAGTTTTTCGTCCCTTAGAGCAACCAAAATATCCCGCTTTTTGTTGTTGTATTCAAAATCCTTTTCCTGAAACAGTTCAGGCCAGGTATAACCATGCCTTTCAAAATATTGGTAGAGTCTGACACAGGACTTGCCACTAGGGAAAAAGACTCCATTCTCCCACCTGGAAATGGTAGAAATAGCCTTTTCCTTATCCCCTCTCCCAAGTTCAGCGGCAATCTGTTCTTGAGTCTTTCCAGTAACTAACCTAAATTCCTTGAGCGCCTGAGCGAAAATCCAATATCTTCTCATATAAAAACTCCTATCTGATACCAAAAAAACGGCTGGATTTTATCAGATAGGAGTGTTATATCTATGTATTTTCTATGAAATTTTTTTAAACTTAGAACTCAGGCTCAATCAATCCATATGATCCATTATTTCTCTTGTAAACCACATTGATTTCATCTGTGTCAGCATTCCTGAACATGAAGAAATCGTGGCCTACTAAATCCATCTCAAGGCATGCATCCTCTGGATACATTGGCTTCATATCAAACTTCTTTGTTCTAACGATTTTAATGTTTTCTTCCTCTGTATCTTTCTCCTCTATAAAGTCTTGAGCAAAAATCTTTGTTGAATCTGACTGCTTTCTATCAATCAGTTTGTTTCTATGTTTCTTTAACTGGGCCTCGATTGTGTTTGTAACTGCATCGATTGATGCGTACATATCACTTGTAACTTCTTCCGCCCTAAGGGTAGAACCCTTAATAGGGATTGTAACCTCTATTTTCTGACGTCCTTTCACTGCGTCTAAAGTAATATTTGCATTTGTATCTGGTGCGAAATACTTATCTAATTTTTTAAATCGCTCCTCCACTGCGACCTTCAAACCCTCTGTTAACTCAATGTTTTTTCCTGTAATTGTTGTTTTCATGATGTCTACCTCTCTTTGGAGTTATTTGGAGTCCTTCTCCATATCAAAATTATACCAATACAGACCCATTTTCTCAAGATATTTATCTGAAATCTTTCCCGTAATTGTCATAGTTGTATATACAATATATTCTTTGACGCCGCTATAATTCCTGGTTTTTCTAATTGCCCCTATACTGTGCTATACTCTATTTATGTTTTAGAGGAGGATGCAAGATGGAGAAAGCAGCAATTGTTACTGGCGCCAGCCGGGGGATTGGAAAAGAAATAGCGAGAGCCCTTGCAAAAGAAGGATATAATTTAGCCCTTTTTTGTCGCAAGAACAAGGATATGCTAGACGCTTTTGCAGATGAGTTGCAAAATGATTATGGGATTACTGTTTTGACATATGCAGGATTAATTTCTGACCATGATTTTGTGGAATTCTCTATCAAAGATGCTATTCAAAAGTTTGGCAGGGTGGATGTCCTGGTAAACAATGCAGGCAGGGCAAGCATTGGTCTCCTGACTGATATGACCTATGAAATGTGGGATGAGATGATTGCCACCAATCTCTCCTCCATGTTTTATACCTGCAAATCTGTGGTTCCACAGATGGTTGCCCAAAAATCAGGCAGGATTATAAATATTTCCTCTATGTGGGGTACTGTGGGGGCTTCCTGCGAGGTGGCTTACTCTGCTGCAAAGGGAGGGGTCAATTCCTTTACAAAGGCCCTTGGCAAGGAGTTGAGTCCATCCAATATAGCCGTCAATGCCATTGCCTGCGGTGTGGTAGATACAGATATGAATTCTATGCTTACTGCAGATGAAAAGGCCCAACTTTCTGCCGAGATTCCTGCCGGCAGATTTTGCTCTCCCGCAGAGATTGCCCAGACCCTGGTGCAATTATTAAAAGCCCCATCATATATGACGGGGCAGGTAATTGGTGTAGACGGTGGCTACATTTAAAATTTGTTTAGTAATTCTTTTATATAATCTCTGAAGGCATCTGCCTCAGATTTAGGGCTGACTATCACTGCCCCTATTCCTGTGAGCCATCCGTATAACTGGGGGCTCACGGCCACAGGGATTCTGGCCCTTATCTCTTTATCCTGATCTAACCTCACATCTATGTCTTTTCCAAACTTGTCCAAGACCACTCCCAATAGGTGGGCAGGGCATTTTACTGTGACGATTTTTTCCTCCCCCGCAAACATGCTGACATGCTTTTTTGCATATTCCTTTGGATTGAGGTTTTTCATTTCCTCTGTCCGGGAAATTGGCTGATTATAAAGGGATGCCGAAAGCATCCTATCCACCCTGTAATGCCTAATCTCCTGGCTATCTTCATCCAGGGCAACCAGGTAATAATTCTCGTCATTTCTGAGGAGAAAGGCTGGGCTAACATGATAGTCTTTGCCACCGTGGCGGGGTTTCATCTCCTTGTCCAGGGTCCACTCCTGATACTTGAATACCATTTGTTTTCCCTCGTCGATACAGTTATATATAACATCTATAGTATAAAAAATTTTTTCGTTGCCGCTTCTGGTTTTGTTTGGTACAACCACCTGTCGCTTTAGCTGGTTTGCCTCCTTTGGGCTTGCCAAAGTGCAGATTTTTTCCACCAGGCCCTTGGACTTTTTCTCGGAAATAAATTTAGAGGCCCCAACGGCATCCACCAATAGTTTTAGCTCGGCCAATTCAAAGGTTCTAGAGCCGATGTAATAACCCTTGTCCCCCTTTATAATATCAACCCCTGCCTCTATCAGGGTATCCATGTCCTTGTAGATTCCCTTGCGCTCGGCACTGATTCCCCTTTCTGCCAAAAGCCGGGTCATTTCCACCGCGTTAATTTGGTTATTTTCGTCACTTTCCTGGGTCAGAATTTGATACTCGATTAAAATCTTGTATTTTTGTCCACCAACGTTTGGCATAGGCTCTCCCTTTTCCACATTTTAAGCAATGTTTCCTCTTGCTTTTTGTGATATACTTTCTATGTTATTTTTACTAGAGTTTATGATTTGATTATAAAGGATATTTTTATGGATAGACAAAGTTTTTATGAAAACTGTCGCAGGGATTTCCCTGATTTTACATACAATGGCTACTCCTATCAATTAGGCCCTGATGGCATTGATATTAGTTACGATTTTGAAATCAATGGCCTGGCCTCATTTAATCCAAAGTGGCACATCAGCAAAATCAAGGAAAGTGGCTATGACCTCTCCCCTGAGATAATCGATGAGATGGTATTTTCTCTGGGCATGGTAGAGCTTGTCAGTTATTGGAAAATTGCCTGCCCTCCCAATGTCCACATTCTAAAAAGGAAGTTAAATGATCATCAGATTGCCTGGTGGAAAAAACTTTATTTCAAGGGCCTTGGAGAATTCTATTACACCAATGGCATCAATGAAAATATCGATGACTTTATGACCATAACTTCTCCAGAAACTGCCATCCCTACAGCGGATAGTCCAGTTCTGCCATACAAGGAGCCCACCATAGGACAAAGACCAGAGGTCCTCATTCCTGTTGGCGGGGGCAAAGATTCTGTTGTCACCATCTCTCTTTTGGAGGAAAAGACTGACAGATACTGCTACATTATCAATTCAAGGGGCGCCACTGAAGAGACTGTTATTACAGCAGGCCTCAAAGATAAGACAATTTACGCCAGCCGCAGCCTTGATAAAAACATGTTAGAGCTTAATTCCAAGGGCTATTTAAATGGTCACACACCATTCTCCGCCCTGGTGGCATTTTCTACTGTTATTACAGGATACATAAATGGCATTAGTTTCGTTGCCCTTTCAAATGAAAATTCTGCCAATGAATCTACCGTTTTAGATTCCTATGTAAACCACCAGTACTCAAAGTCCTTTGAGTTTGAGTCTGATTTTAGAGAATACGAGGAGAAATACCTTCACTCTGGTGTTTATTACTTCTCATTCCTCCGTCCTATTTCGGAGTTGCAGATTGCAATGCTATTCTCCAGGTTTAAGGCCTACCACAGAGTATTTAAAAGTTGCAACGTAGGCAGCAAGCAGGACATCTGGTGTGGTCACTGTCCAAAGTGCCTCTTTGTTTATATTATCCTGTCTCCTTACCTTTCTCTTAATGAATTGGACGCCATCTTTAACAAGAGGCTGTTTGAGGATGAGACCCTGATGGAGGACTTTGATAAGCTCTGCGGCATCTTGCCAGAAAAGCCATTTGAGTGTGTAGGCAGCCGTTTTGAGGTAAATGCCGCCCTGACATACACTATCGGTCTTTATGAAAAAAATGGCATAGGATTGCCCCTTCTTTTAGACCACTATAAAAAGGCCAATGTGGAGGCCCCATCCTTTAGTTCTTACAAAACCTTATTCTTGGATGAGCATGCCCTCTTTGACTTCTTTAAAGATATTTTATACGAGGCTATTACAAAATAATGAAAGCAACTATTAAAAATCTTGTTATTAATAAAAAAGTCCTTATCCTCGGATTTGGACGGGAAGGCCAGTCTTCTTTTAGGCTTGTGGATGAAGTGGGCGGATATGCCTGCCTTGATATTGCAGATGCCAAGGAAATTACAGGCGATCTGGCTATGGGCCACCACTTGATTTGTGGCCCTAATTATCTAGATGTTTTAAATGAATATGATGTGGTGTTTAAAAGTCCAGGCATTGTTTTGCCTTGCCCAATTAATGAATACTCTTGTCTTATCACCTGCCAGGCCGACTTGTTCTTGCAAGTGTATGGCAAGCAGACTATAGGAATTACCGGCACCAAGGGCAAATCCACAACTTCTTCACTTTTATATCATATACTTCAAACTAGTGGAAAGCCTGCCATTTTCGGAGGTAACATAGGAATCCCTATCCTGGACCTATGTGATCAGATTAAAGAGGATACCCTGGTGGTATTTGAATTGTCATGCCACCAGTTAGAATATGCCCATTATTCTCCAAAATATGCCATCTTCCTAAATCTCTACGAGGACCACTTAGACCACTATGGCAGTGTGGAGAAATATTGGTGGGCAAAGCAAAACCTTTATAGAAACCAAAAAAAGCAAGATAAGTTATATTGCAATCCTGACTTTTTACCAAGGGAGGGAGATTGCCAGGCAGACATTACAGAGGTTTCTATCACCGACCTGCCATTTACTTCTTTTGATGAACTGGATGGAGCAAAACTTCGTGGCAGCCACAACCTTCTCAATGCGGCCTTCGTCTATGATGTGTGCCAAAATTTTGGGATATCAGACCAGGACTTTATCAAGGGTATCTGCACTTTCAAAACCCTTGCTCACAGGCTTGAATTTATAGGAAATAAAAATGGAGTAGACTACTATGACGACTCCATTTCCACCACTGTTGAATCAGCCATCTCTGCTATAAAGGCTATTTCCAACACTGGCACTATTATTTTAGGTGGAATGGATAGAGGAATCGATTACAATCCCCTTATAGACTACCTACTAACTACCAATCTTGACAATATTTGCCTCATGTATGACAGTGGCAAATTATTATATGACAAACTACAAAAAAAGGCTGACAAGGCATTTATGGCAAGGGTCACTTACATTCCGGACTTGGCAGGAGTTTGTTCCTTTGTTCTTGCAAATGCAAAAGAGGGCAGTGCCGTTTTACTATCCCCTGCTGCAGCCTCTTACGGACCTTTCAAAAACTTTGAGCAAAGGGGAGATTTTTTCAAGGAACAAATCTTTGCCAACAATTAGAGTGAGGTACTAAGAATGACATCTGGTAAAAAGAAAAATATTCCAGGGCTTAATAGTGTAAATATGTTTGACGACCAGGGGCCTGCTGTTAAAACATGCAAGACCTGTGGGCGCAGGATTCCTCTTTCCATGAGTGGAGACCTCTGCAGGGATTGCCTCAAGAGAGAACTTTTTCCAAAGGTAAAAGACTTTATAAACGAAAATCCCGACGTCAACGAAATGGTTGTATCTGCCCAGTTTGGCCTAGACAGGTCCATTGTTCACGAATGGATTCGTGAGGGTCGACTTGAATATCGCAAGTAAAAAAACTTGTCGCAAATTGCGACAAGTTTTCTAATTTACAAGTCTACTATCGTGGCAGGTGAAATATATAATCTGCCTATCTTTTGAAATCTTATTCAAAAGTTTGAGGGCTTCCTCGATTTTTTTATGGTCCAGATTGGTAAATGGGTCATCTAAAATCAAAATAGGCTTTTCATCTGAGTAGAGCACGTCTACCAGTGCAAGTCTAGAGCAAAGAGCCACCAAATCCTGATATCCTTGTGACAGATAATCAGAAGTCTTTGAAGAGCCTGCATAGGACAGTTTTATATTCAAATCCATATCCAACTCAAAGTCTTCTATGGCGTATCCAGAACTGGTGCCATTAGGACTATCAATAAGTCCTAAATATTTGTGGAGACCTGTCTGCAAAGGCTTCATATACTTTGACAAGAAACTCTCCCTTGCCTTTTGCAAGTAATCCTCAGTCATATTTAGCAACTCAGCCTTTTTCTTGTATTCCCTTTCCTGCTCAGTGAGCCTATCCAGTTGTTCGGCAATATCACTTAGGCCTTCAATGGTTGAACCTGCTGCACTGAGATTTTCCTTTTCCTTGAGAATCTGCTCATTTAATTCCATGATTTGCTCATCTAATTCATTCTGTCTCTTTTGCAAATCATCTACAGATTCTATTTCGTCCCCTACATTGTAGTTTTTCTCAAAGTCTTTTATGCCTGCTTCAATTTCTTTGATTCTCTCAGTAATGGCATTATATTTGCCTCTGTTTTGGCTTATCTCACCGATTTTATCAGACCTGTCCAAAACTGGGTTTATAGGATATCTAACCAAAACATCGTCCAAGGCCTTGGTCATTTCACTAATTTTTTTCTTTTGGATTCCTATTTCCTCTGTGCTCTCTAAATATTTAGCATAGAGGTCGGCATCCTTTTTCAACCTGTTGAGGAAATTGTATTCATCCCCATCCTCATAGAGGTTGACCCCGTAGGCCGTGGCATATGGCTGAATCTTTGTGTAAAGTTCCAACTGCATATCTGCCAACTCATCAAAGGTATCTGCGGCCTCCTCGTGGCGTTTGTTGTCCTCCTCCAATAGGTGGTTGTACCTATCCAGTTTTCTACGGATTTCGTACACATTCTCCTGCATACTATCTGCCCTGGTCAATAGGAAGTTTGCCAAGAATTCATCACACTGAGCCTTTATTGTAGCCAGTTGTTCCTTTAGGATGTTTAACTCATCCTCAGCCTCCTCAATCCTGTCCTCATATTCCATGGCAGCATTAATGTTTGTTATATAAGACCTTCTGGACAATACAATCAAAAGTATCATGTCAGCCAGGCCACCAAAGAGGCATACCACCTCAACTATCTGGCCAATCTCCTGCCTTATATACTTGCTAAATATGGCACCTGCCAAAATAAAGATTATAAGTAAAGCCCCACCAAATACGTGCCAAACGCTGATGCCCGCTCCCTTTTTGATTTTTTCATTAGCTGCCTTTTCAGCATTTAGAGAAATTAGCCTGTCGTTGCTTTGAGACACCCTGGCCTCCAAGCCTGTTATCTCCCTGGTCTTTTGCTCAATATCAGATAATTCATCCTCCATTGGCATCTTCTTTTTAAAGAAGAATTTTAATTCTGCCATCTGCTTTTGGGCATCCTCAGAAAGTTTGGAATGCTCAGCCTTGGCCCTTAGTTCTGCCAGGCTTGATGCCATCCTATTCCAGTTGGCAAAATCACTGTCCTCAGGCACTCCCATCTGAAATGGCTCAGTAACAACGGCACCGACCCTTTTTATCTCCTCCTCCAGGGCCTTTAAGGTCCTTTCACTAACCTCTAGGTCCCTGTCCGTGTTTTCAAGCATTGCCATTTCTTCATCATCAGGTACACCTGCTGCAAAGAAATCGTCAAGGGCTGACAGAGTTTCCTGCTCCTTTAAAAGAGTATCCTTGTGGGCCCTGTAGGCTCCAAGTTCCTGCTCCTTCTTGCTCTGGATTTGAATTTGCTCCATCAGTTGGTTCTTTTTTTCTGTAAGTTTTTCCAGCTGCTCCTGCTTTTCTTCTACCAAACAAGACATGGCCTCAAAACTTTCTACTATACTAGGCAGTCTGCTGTATTCATCCTTGCACTTGCCAATTTCTTTTTTAATCGCCTGGAGTTTGCCCGGATTAATCTTGCTGGACCTGGTGTAATCTCCCTTTGCATCCTTTATAGACTTAAGGGCTATATCAAAATTGCTAATGTCGTCCTTGGCAGAAACCAGATTACCCATCTTGGCATTAAGAGAATCTGTCATTCCTGTATCCAGTGAAAGTTGAGGAATGTAGACAGATTTTTCAAAGGAATCCCTGTCTACCTTAAAGAGTTCCTCCCCAATATTATCTGTGTAATCATCTGAATTTAATCCAGTGATATTGTCATATAGGGCAAAGGTATCATCCTTGTCTGTCTTTCCAAAGGTCCTCTCTAGTCTATATACCTTGTCCTTTGTGGCAAAGATAATATTGCCCCCACACACAGAACCATTCCATGGCATGTAGTGGTTTCTATCCAACAGTTTTTTCTTGGTGTTTGGAGAATATTCCATGCCATAAAACATGGACTTTATAAATACAGAAAAGGTAGTTTTACCCCAACCATTCTCCTGCAAAATGGCATTAAATCCCTCACTAAAATCATAAGAAAAGTTTTCAATTTTTCCAAAATGGGCTATGTAGCACGAAACCAGTCTCATAGTATATCCTCCCCCATTATGGCTTTGATTCCCAGTTCGATAATCTTTGATTTAGTGTCCTCATCAAGATTTTCTCCCTGGACCATTCTGACAAATTCTCCCTTGAGACTCTTGTCATAAAGAAAACTATCATAGTCAATAATAGTCTTGGTCCTGTCATAACATTTTACAAAGAAAAACTTATTCTCGAAGTAGTGAACAAGTTTTATAATATCTAATTCATCATCTAATTCTCTCTCACCAAGGAGAACAAATTTTACCAAGTCCTGTGGATCCACATCGCTGGCCAATTCCCTTGCCTTTGCTATAACAGCATTAATGTCCATGCTGGCCTTTACATCCACACTAATCTCGTGCAATCTTCTTTTTGCAAAAGGAATAAACTCTGATGATATCTTTCCATCATTTATCTCTAAAAGGACAAATCCCTTGTCCCCAGTCTCGTCAAAACCCCTACCCTCCAGGCAGCCTGGGTAGCAATATACTCCCCTGTCGTCCAATTTTTCATATATGTATTTATGAACATGGCCCAGAGCAAGATAATCTATAAACTTCCCTGCCAGGGCCCTGGTGTTTACAATCTCAGCCCCGTCCTTACCATCGTAGTCAGACTGCTGGCCGTGGAGCATAACTATGTTTAATTTATTAGAATCCAAAACCAACCTATCAGGCATAGACTTAACATTATCTGCATTGATTTCCATGCCGCTTATCACTATGCCCTTGTAGTCATAGCTAGTCCAGGCCTGGTCAGAGAACATATGGAAATTGTCAGGAATCTCATCAATCCCCTCCTCCATAAAGTCGCACTTGTCGTGATTGCCCTTGAGGTAATAAAACTCAATCTCTGGGTGGAGATTAATCTGAGCTACAACTCTCTTTTTTACTTCTTTTCTAATATGGGTTTTGTCAAATAAATCGCCAGAAATAAGAATGGCACCGACATCTTCCTTTGCTGCATACTCCACCATGCCCTCAAAAGTCTCTGTCAGTTCGCTTCTGCGAAGCATTGCCTGGTCTTTGTCCAGGTTGCTCTCCATTTTAGAATCTAAATGCAGATCTGCGCAATGAATAAGTCTCATAGTTTCTCCCTAACATTTTCCCCTGGATTTTACTATACCACAGATTAAAAAAAGGTGACAATAACCGCCACCTTTTTATTTATTATTATAGCCTACTCTTTATTGAATATGCTTTCTATTGCCCCTATTATTTTGGTCTGCATAGGTGGCTTTACAAAGTATCCAGCAGGTTTTAAATCAAGGACTGCATCAACATGCTCCTTGTCTGCAATACCTGTCAAGAATATTACCGGCACCTTCTCAAAATCCGGGTCAGATCTAATCATTTCCAAGGTCTGTCTTCCATCCACTACAGGCATCTCATAGTCTAGTATTATAAGATCAGGCTTGTCCTGACCCATTACCTTCATACATTGGGCTGCAGAGGTTGTCAGACTAATCCTATATCTTTCCTGCAGCATGTTTCTCATATTTCTCAGCAAAACCGGATTGTCGTCAACAACAATAATGTGCTTCTTACCCTGTTCCCTGCTGCCACTTATTATAGCATCTGCATTCATACCAAATTCCTTGCAGATCGCCTTGATAATAGCCTCCTCATCAGGCTGGTTTAGATGCTTGCACTGACCTGAATAGTAATAAGGAATAAACAATTGTTTCTTTGACTCACTGCCATAGGTTATCACTGGTAATCGAGGGTTATATTCCTCAATGGCCTGATAAACATCTGCAGAAAGTTTATCAAATTTGTCTATGTCCATGAGCACTAAATCAGGAGCGTACATTTTAAGTATGGGCTTCACAATTTTCCCGCTATTAGTACAAAGCTGAGTGTCAAAGTGATTGTTCAGGATTGTATTAATGTCCGATGTATCGTTTACAAAATCGCCTATTATAAGTACCTTATGCATTGCTCCTCCTTAGCCTTTTGCCTGTAGGCTATTAATAATGTCGATTGCTTCTTCTTCCTTAAAATTGATAACACAAAGGAGCAGTCTGTCGACCTCTTTTTGCACCTCTGGCTCATAAGAATAAGAATCAATCTGCCCTGCGATGTTGTCGCTCTGTTCAGAATCATGAGTTATAAGAGACATCTTAAGCATTTCCAGCAGCGCCTGCAGTCCATCAACATCTTCCATGGTAGGCTTGTCTGCGTCATCATGTAGGCCTGATAATTTCTCACGCATGCTATCCATTTCCTCAAGCAAAATTGGTGTTAGAACTCTTATTTTTTCTATTTTATTTTCCTTTGCTGCGTATTCACAGGTCTTGGCCAGGCCTCCTAAGGCTGTAGCACCTATGGTATTTGCCATAGATTTTACCCCGTGGACCTTAATCCTATAATCTTCCAACGGAAAATCCCCATCTAAAGAATCATAGAGATTACTAATGGCATTTTTCTCATAATCAATTGACTTGGAAAAATCCACTGCCGTCTGATATACCATGCCGGTATCTGGGAAATGCAAAAGGGCATAATCCCAATCAACTCCTTCTATGTCTGGCAGTTCTACCTTGTATACCCTATCTTTCTTTTCTTGCTCTGTCTCATCCTTTGCATAGTATTTCATGAGATCCTCTGGCAAAAAGTCCCTGATAGTTTTTTCCAACTGGGCTGGAATAATAGGCTTCGGCAAAAATCCGTGGAAACCCCAAGACAAGTATTTTTCCTTGGCTCCTGCTATGGCATTGGCGGTCAGTGCAATTACTGGTGTGCCAAGGCACTTGTTTCCCTCCAGGGTAGACATTGCCTTTAATGTTTCCACACCGTCCAACTCCGGCATCATATGGTCAAGGAAAATCATGTCATAATGCTTTTTGCAAATCATCATGAGACATTCTTTTCCGCTTTCAGCCTCTTCTACCTGGACCTTTGACTCTTTAAGCAAGGCTATAAAAACCTTGCGATTCATGGCATTGTCGTCTACAACAAGGAACTTTGCCTTTGGGGCCTCAAAACTGGCAGAATATTCGTAGTTGGCAGTCATGTTATTAAGCCTTGTTTCAAAGTCGCCAATTGGCTCTGCCTCTGCCACCTGCTGGGATAAGGTAAAATGAAAATCTGAACCCTTGCCGTATTCGCTGTCCACCTTGAGAGAAGTCCCCATCATATTAAGAAGGCTTTGGGTGATAGCCATTCCCAGGCCGGCCCCCTCAATATTTCTATTCCGGTCCATCTCCAGCCTCTCAAAGGATTCAAAGAGTTTCTTCTTATCCTCTTCCTTGATGCCAATTCCTGTATCTTTTACGCTAAAGCCCAGTTCTACGCTATTGCCACTTGTGCTTTTAACATCTACAGTCAGGGTGATTGACCCCTCTGGAGTATATTTAATTGCATTTGTAAGTATATTTATAAGTATCTGCTTGATACGAATGTCATCTCCCACCAAAACTGATGGAATATTTTTATCTATGCTGCAGACCAATTTTAGGCCCTTGTCCTTGGCCCTCAATCCTATATTTGTCAGTATGTCATGCATAAGGCTCATAAATTCATATTCGCCCTCGATGATTCCCAACTTACCTGATTCAATTTTTGAAATGTCAAGAATATCGTTTATAAGAGAAAGAAGACTCTGTGATGCTGTTTTTATATCTAAGGCATATTCCTCAACCTTCTTTTCCGTGGTTTCCCGGAGAATCATCTCATCCATACCCATGATTGAGTTAATAGGCGTCCTAATTTCGTGAGACATGTTTGCCAGGAAATTTGTTTTAGCCTTTGTAGCTGTCTGGGCTAATCTTTCTGCTCGTTTTGCAGCAAGAGTCTTCTCTAACAGATCGTCATTATTAACGGCCACGTCAGAATATAGTTTGTTATAAATACTTGCCTGAAATTTAATAATTATTCCAATGGCACCTACTGTAATAAACATAGATTCCAACACATCTATAAAAACAGCCTTGTCTGACTCTAGCGGAATTATATACTCTGGATGCACATAACCAATCACATAACAACCCACTATTACGGCTATGTCCGTCAAAAGCATAAACAAAAAATCCATTCCATCCAAAAGGAGGAATATGAATACCAATCCCATAGAAAACCAGCAGACTATACCAGAGTTGACTCCACCGGTGTTAAAAAACATTACAGGCAGCAGCACCACTGCCACCATGAATACCACTGCAATAGCACTGTTTCTAACATGGTTCTTGTAATTTGCCATATATATGCAAACACAATCCACTGCTATGGCAGCTATTACTGTTGCTGTCAGGGCAGTAGTGACATGATTTAGCAAATTAAAAATCAGCGCAAGTAAACCTCCAGTCAATCCCATAAATGTAACAATGTTGAACATCACAAGATCGATTGGAAGATCAGCGCCGAAAAATTTTTTATAAATCCCCTTGAGTTTCATACGAAAACAAATAAATTTGCCTTTACTTTTTTGCTTGTCAAATCCTAAAAATTGCGGAATTTCTCTTAATAAAATATTAGTTCATAATACAAAAATCCTCAATAGAGACTCTTTGAACTTTCTGTGAATAATCCTTATAAATCCTCTATTTGCCAATCAATTGGACTAAGGCCTTTAGAAGCGAGAAATTCATTGGTCTTTGAGAAATGTTTGCAGCCAAAAAACCCTCTGTAGGCTGACAGTGGACTTGGATGAGCTGCTTTTAGAATTAGATGATTGCTATTATTTAATTTGACACATTTTTTTGCTGCAGGACTGCCCCATAAAAGGAATACTATAGGTCTGTCCTGTTTGTTTAATATATCAATAACAGCATCAGTAAATTGCTCCCAGCCAAGATTTTTGTGGGAGTTGGCCTCGTGGGCCCGCACTGTAAGCACGTTGTTGAGCATAAGGACACCCTGTCTTGCCCACTTTTCTAAATAACCATTGTTGGGAATTTTCAGTCCCAAATCATCCTGCAATTCCTTATAGATATTAACAAGGGATGGGGGTGTCTTTACCCCTGGCTTTACAGAAAAGCAAAGACCATGAGCCTGGCCTGGCTCGTGATATGGGTCCTGGCCTATAATTACCACCTTTACCTGAGATAAGGGCGTAAAATCAAAGGCGTTAAAAATATCATCAGCCGGTGGATAAACAGGCCCCTGGCTGTATTCTCTTTTTACACTCTCATATAAATCTTTGTAGTAAGGCTTTTTAAACTCCGGACTGAGGGGTTCAAGCCAATCATTTGAAATTGCTGACATTTTTATTCCTACAGAGCATTGATAAGGTCAAGGTTTTTAACCTCTGTCTCTGAAAATATCTCCTCTGAAAAATCTTCTGCCAAGACACTTGGGCTATACCAAATCTGACCCATAAAATAGTTGTAAAGATCTGGGTCCCTAAAGCTGTAACCATGTCTGGCATATATCTCATTTTTGATTATGCGAATAACATCAGGTGAAATCCCTTGGAAATCCTCTGCTGTATATAAGGTTCTTGCAGTATCAAACAGGTAAATGCACTGGCCATCTTCCTCTGATATGCCTTTTGATGCAAGATATGAGGATACCTGACTGTAATACTTGGTCTGGCTTAAATAACCCTTTCTCTCAGAAATGGCCGCCGTGATTTCCTCATCAGACCAGGACCTGATGCTTTCTACATAGGATGACTTGTCTATAGTTTTTGTCTTATCCTCATCCTCTTCCTCTGGTTCATTCCCTTCTTTTTCCAGGGCATCAACCACATCAGGATTACCTTTTTCCTCTTCTATTTCTGATTCAACCACTTCCTCAATTTTGGCGTCATCCGCTGGGGTGAGGGCCTTGGCCGCATCGCCTCTACCATCCAAAATAATATAGGTGAGAATACCTGCTACTATTCCTATGGAAATACAAATGGCCAGTTCCGCTGCAATTCTTTTGGCTCTTCTTACTCGTATTCTTCGCCTTTTTTCTAGTCGTTCTTCTCTTTCTTGGCGTGTCATAAAATTGTCCTCCCCGAAATTTTTACTCATTCAAACATTTTTCTTATATCTTTTTCGCAGGCGAGGAGATTGCCCTGTATCATTTTAGAACTTCCTCCCCATTTTCCCCTAAATCTATCTTTAATATTCCTTGATATTTCCATGCAATCTGAGATGTTTGATCCAATTACAAAATTATACCCATTTACGTCATCTCCAGAAAATATGAAGGCTTCTCCGTCATGAGTCTTTAAAAATGAATTTATTCCTTCACGCATATTTTTGACATCTGCCCCAGTTGTGAAAATCAGGAGTTTATTCTCATTTGGGTCAGTTTTTGATACTTGCTCCATAAGGATTTGCCCCTTTAGGCTAGACAGTTGAAACTGGAGATTTTTGTTGGCAGCTATCATATCTGCCACTTTGTCTGGTAGGTCATCCTCACTGCAACTCAAGGCCTGGTATGACCTTGCAAGCAAATCCATCCTCCTATTGTAATCAGCCAAGGCCCTCAGTCCGCAGGCAATATATACCCTGGTGCCTCCCTTGTATTTATTAAAGGACACCACCTTTATCATCCCTATCTGCCCGGTGGTCTTTACATGAGGGGCGCAACAAGCGCATGTATCAATCCCTTCTATCTCTACCAATCTAAGGTCAGAATCAATTTCCTTTTTAGACCTATAGACAATTTCTTGAGCCTCCTCCTTGCTAGGATAGTAGGCCTTTATTGGCAAATCTCTTGCTATTACAAGGTTTGCCTCCCTCTCTATGTGCGCAATCTGCTCAGGACCAAGATTAATGTTTAAATCCAAGGTGACTGTATTGTCGCTAAGGTGAAATCCAACATTTTCTGCCCCGTATTCATTATGGCACAAGCCTGTAAATACATGCTCTCCAGAGTGCTGTTGCATGTTGTTAAACCTGTGTTCCCAATCAATCGCTCCCCTTATTTCATCTCCAGGTTTTGGCAAAGGAATATTACCCTCATTAGTGCAATAATGGAGAATGGTCCCCTGGTTAATTTGCACATCATATACATGAAATCCCCCAAGGATACCAATATCTGAACTTTGTCCTCCCTGTTCAGGGAAAAACACTGTTTGATTTAGTTCTAAACAAAGGCCCTTTTCATTTTCTGTAATGCTCACAAGCTTGGCTGTAAACTCTTTTAAAAAGGGGTCCTGATCATATAAGCAAATACTTTTCATTATTAATTCTTTCCGATTGGAATCCCAAAGAATTTTGCCTGAAATCCCTCTCTCAAACTGTCAAAATCTGTGTAATTGATTTGGGCCTTAAAAAATGAATTCCATGTGTCTCTCAAGATATCACAGATTTCTTTTCCGTTTTCTCTCTCCTTTAAAATAGATGGGAAAATATAATAAATAGCAAAATAATTAAGGTCCATCTGATTGCCTGCAGAAATCTTGCCCCTCTTGCTGAAAGCATCAAACATTTGCTGGCAAAAAGCCTGGCTCTCAGTTTGTATATCCTCACTATTAAGGAATTCCTCTAAAAGGGGAAAACGCTTTTCCATAAAAAGATTAAAATTATGGTCATAGTCTGCCTTCTTTTTTACCCCACCTAAATATGAATAATCTTCAAATATTGCCTCTACATTATATTTCATGAAATAGCCTCCTAAGAAATCAACTCATTTAATTCTCCAATGCTGTCTATCTTTGCCACATATGAATCAACCTTTTCATCATATCCATATGAAGCCCAAACGAAATCAACACCAGCCTGGTCACAGGCGTCCTTGTCCTTTTGAATATCCCCCACATAAATAGGGTGCTTAATATTATTTTTTTCTACAATAAGTTTTATGTTGTCTGCCTTACCAAGGCCGTTGTCTCCGTAACAAATGAAGTCTGTAAAATACTCCTCCAGATTTCCTCTCTCAAGGAATGACTCTATATAGCCCTGCTGGCAATTACTTACCACATATAAGTTTACTCTTTTACTCAGTCCCTTTATAAGGTCAATGAGGCCTGGATAAAAGGTATCTACTGGGCTTGCATAAAGGGCCAACATTTCCTCCTCCTCACAGGCTTTAAGTGTTGCATATCTCCTTTCAGGACTCTCATCTGGAATGGATTGATCTGCAATATCTGTCATAGTCTGGCCAAACAATTCCTTTAATCGATCTGCTGTAAATACAACATCATAACCTCTTTTTTGGCAGGCATCTGTCCATGCTTTTGCAAATATAGGAGTGTTATCCCAAACTGTGCCATCCAAGTCAAATATAATTCCATCTGTATTAATTTTATTCATACTGCATTACCAACTTTCTAAATATACATCCCTTTTATTTTAAATGATTTTATATATAATTAAAACCAATTAAAGGCATTGAGAGGTACTAAAATGAATTCAGAAGAGAAACTTTTATATAAGAGATTAATTGAGTTGTCCCAGAGGGCATACTCAAATAATATATATTGTTTTAGTGACTTTCTCGGTATGGCAGGACAGGAAATCTTTTATCAGGCATGTCGAGATAAAAACTTTGCACCAGTGCCTTATGATCTTTTTGGTGGCAATGAATCCTGCGAAAGAAAGATGGTTCGCTTTGGAAATGAAGATTACATGGGATACAATGTAGATTTTCCAATTAAATGTATCAAGGTGGAACCATTGGCAAAAAAATTTGCCAAAGAATATACTCACAGAGACTACCTGGGCTCTCTTATGAGCCTTGGAATAGATAGAAAAAAATTCGGCGATATCTTCGTGGATCACATGGATGCTTACATCTATGTGGACGAATCTACCGCCGAATATTTGTTAGAGAACTTTGTTTCCGTAGGAAGAAACAATGTTAAATGCTCAATTAGTGAGCTGCCAGAATCCTATATCAAGGAGTCCATTTCATCGATCACTATTCAGGTATCTTCTCCAAGAGCAGATGCCGTGATCGCCAAAGTCTATAATATTTCACGAAAGGATACAATCAGTTATTTCACAGAGAAAAAAGTCTCTGTAAATGGTCATATAATTGAAAATAACGATAAACTGCTATCAGAGGGTGATACAGTATCCCTTCGTGGCTTTGGAAAATTTAAATTTGTTCATGACGGCGGCCCAACAAAGAAGGGCCGTCTTAACATGAACTTAGAGGTATTTGGGCGAAGCCCAAAAAGGTAAAGGAAACAACTATATTTCAACATTAAAATGTTCAAATATCATCTTTTCTGCCTCTGGATTCCAGAGACCTCTGTGTGCTTTACAGCACTCATCCAATTTCTTAAAGAATGGATCTTTTTCGCCTAATTTGCCAAAATCTTCAATAGCAGTTAATGGCATTTCGAACTGTGTATAGCATAACTTCTTTCCACCAGGAATTTCTGGAAGATGAAGTGTTGTTTCTGCGATAGAATCGATACCGCCAACATGTGTAACCATAACAGAAGGATCAATAACTCCCTTTGCTACAAGTTCGTTAGCTTCAATCAAATCTTCGTTTGTTCCACCAGTAGTACCCATAATATGAGTAGCATTGTAGTGGCAGTTGTAAAGATTGATTTTTGCTGAGAATGTATTATCTGATGGTCCTGAGAAGAAACTCATACATCCATCAAATGCCATAACAGAATCAGCAAGTTCACAAACTGCTGGGATTGGAACATAAACTAATACGTCGTCATATCCCTTTCCATCAGCGATCTCAATAAGTTCTTTAGTAGCATCTGTCATCTTTGCTGTATTAGCATAGATAAGCTCAACGCCATGCTCCTTAGCGAACTCAATTGGCATAACCTGCTTAGCTCTTTCGATCTTAGCATCATCTACATCTGTAACAACTACACGTTTAATGTTGTAAGGGCCACCAATAGCATAAGCCACAGCGCCAAGTCCCATTGGTCCACAACCACCCATGATAATCATGTTGCCGTTTTCCTTTGGTCCCATTATATGCTCATAATTATGTCTGCTGGTATGATACTGAGCATGGAAAGCACCGATTGAACAGCTGAGAGGCTCACCAAGTGATGCCTTATAAAAGCTGTCGCCATCAAATGGCATAAGTGCGTTGCACTCCATTGTCTCATGAGGGAATATGCAATACTCTGTGTCGCCGCCGTAGTACTCGTATGAATATCCAGGGGATGCCATACTACCCTTATAATTTAACGCTGGCTGCTGAGCAAAACGCATACCTGGCTTGAACTGATCCTGCCACTTCTTACCAACCTTGACAATAACGCCGGCAAATTCGTGACCTGTAATAATAGGATTAGTATCAATATTCTGTGGTGCACGTTTATGCTTCTTTCCTTGTTTTACTAATTTGTAGGTAGACATGCAGATACTATCAGAGTAAATCTTTGCTAATATCTCATCATCCTTAATCTCAGGGAGTTCAAACTCCTCAAGTCTGAGATCCATTTCACCATACATTCTTACTGCTTTTGTTTTCACAGCGCATACCTCCTGTAAAATGAATATTTTTTCTTAACCTTTGAAAATGTCATATACACCATCTACGTCCAGGTTAATGATCTTTTCAACATCTGCTGGGCTTCCACAGTGTAATGCAATATTCTGTAAAGTCTTCATATGCTCATCACCAACTGAAGCAACACCAACAATAAGGTTAGCCTTATTGCCATTGCCCCAATCAATGCCATCACGGCTTGTGAGCACTACTACACCTGAGTTGAGAATTTCACTTCTCATCTCTTCTACTCCGTGAGGAATAGAAACACCATTTCCGAGGTATGTATTGAAAACTTTTTCTTTTTCTAACATAGCCTCTGTATATTTAGGAGTGGTATAACCACATTTACAGAACATTTCGCCAATCAACTTAACTGCCTCTTCTTTTGTTTTAGCAGTTGTATTAAGAATAATATTCTTCTTAAGCAAAACCCCATCGCGATAATCCTGTGAATCATTTGATTCAGGACAAGCAACAGTGTCTTCCTTTGCAGGTGCCACTACTGTCTCTCCTTTAGATTCAGCCTTCATAGACTTCATCTGAGCTGTTGCATCCTCAAGACTCTCTGTCTTTGGATTTGCAAGTCTAACTATAGGAACTGCAATTACAAATGACACAGCTGCTGCTATAACCGCACTGAAAAGTACTGCTATAGTCTGTCCCTTTGCTGCCATACCTACGTATGCAAAGATTGAACCAGGAGATGCAGGACCTGCAAGACCAAGATCAAAGATTGTGTTGTAGAACATAGCCACTACTGAACCACCGATTGTTGCAAGAAGAAGCAGTGGATTCATAAGGACATATGGGAAGTAAATCTCGTGAATTCCTCCGAGAAGGTGAACGATAAGTGCACCTGGGGCAGAATCCCTTGTCAATTTATCCTTTGAGAATAACCAGTAAGCAAGGATTACACCTGTACCTGAACCTGGGTTTGTCTCGATCATGTAGAAAATTGACCTTCCCATTTCCTCAACCTGCTGAGCACCAAGTGGTGTAAAAATACCATGGTTGATAGCATTGTTAAGGAATAGAACCTTTGCAGGCTCAACGAATATAGAAACAAGTGGAAGTAAGTTGTTGTTAACAAGAACATCAACTCCACCATTTAATACTGCAAGAATTGCGCCCATAACAGGTCCGATTACATAGAATCCAAGGATTGCCATAAGCATACCAAGAATACCTACTGAGAAGTTGTTAACAAGCATCTCGAAACCGGCCTTGATCTTTCCATCAACAGCCTTGTCAAACTGCTTGATAACCCAACCTGCTAAAGGTCCCATGAGCATAGCGCCCATGAGCATTGTGTAGTTTGGCTCACCACAGATAACACCAACTGTAGCGATAACACCCATAACCGCACCACGCTGTCCGGCTACCATCTTACCGCCTTGGAAGGCGATAAGAACCGGAATAACATAAGACAGGAATGGTCCTACCATTGTGCTTAATTCTTCGTTTGGTAACCAGCCTGTTGCGATGAACAATGCTGTAATAAGTCCCCATGCAATCAGGGCCCCGATATTTGGCATTACCATTCCGCTAAGGAAACGGCCAAATGATTGAATTTTATCTTTCATTCTCTTTTTTCCTTTGTCTATGAGAATTAATTAATTGCGAGCAGCCTTAATTTCAGCTACAACCTGATCATACTCAGGTGCATTCATGAAGTTAGAGATTGTAACAATCCTAGCTCCTGGAGCACTTGTTGTTGCACGACCAACTAAATCCTTGTGGCAGATAACGAAGTTTGTACCTGCTGGGATTTCAGAAACTGATGAGTGAGAAACCTTGATATCTCCAAGACCTGCATCGTCAAGTTTCTTCTGCATAACTGTTGCGCCCATTGCGCTTGAACCCATACCTGCATCACATGCAAATACGATAGCCTTAACTGCCTTTAAATCAACATTTGCTGTAGAAGCAACTGTCTGGCCCTTTGACTCAGCCTTCATAGACTTCATCTGAGCTGTTGCATCCTCAAGATCAGACTTAGGATTTGCAAGTTTAACGATTGGAGCAGCGATTACGAATGAAACTGCTGCTGCGATAACAGCACTGAAGAATACAGCTACTGTCTGTCCCTTTGCTGCCATACCTACGTATGCAAAGATTGAACCAGGAGATGCAGGACCTGCAAGACCAAGATCAAAGATTGTGTTGTAGAACATAGCTACTACTGAACCACCGATTGTTGCAAGAAGAAGCAGTGGATTCATAAGTACATATGGGAAATAGATTTCGTGAATACCACCAAGGAGGTGAACGATAAGTGCACCTGGTGCTGAATCACGTGTTGTCTTATCCTTTGAGAATAACCAGTAAGCAAGGATTACACCTGTACCTGAACCAGGGTTAGTCTCGATCATGTAGAAGATTGATCTTCCCATTTCCTCAACCTGCTGAGCACCAAGTGGTGTAAAGATACCATGGTTGATAGCGTTGTTAAGGAAGAGAACCTTTGCAGGCTCAACGAAAACTGAAACAAGTGGAAGTACGTTGTTATTAACAAGAATATCAACACCACCGTTTAATACTGCAAGAAGTGCACCCATAACAGGTCCGATTACATAGAATCCAAGGATTGCCATAAGCATACCAAGAATACCTACTGAGAAGTTGTTAACAAGCATCTCGAAACCAGCCTTGATCTTTCCATCAACAGCCTTGTCAAACTGCTTGATAACCCAACCTGCTAAAGGTCCCATGAGCATTGCGCCCATAAGCATTGTGTAGTTTGGCTCACCACAGATAACACCAACTGTAGCGATAACACCCATGATACCACCACGCTGTCCGCCAACCATCTTACCACCTTGATAAGCAATAAGAACTGGAATAACGTACTGCAGGAATGGTCCTACCATTGTGCTAAGTTGTTCATTTGGCAACCAACCTGTTGCGATGAACAGTGCTGTAATAAGTCCCCAGGCGATCAGCGCGCCGATGTTTGGCATGACCATTCCAGAAAGGAATCGGCCAAAAGATTGAATTTTGTCTTTCATGAATAAGTAACCTCCCTAAAAAAACTCCTATTTGCATGTTCCAAAATGACATGCATTTGTATATTTGAATACTAGCACCCAGCATTTTTTTAGTCAACCGAAACCCCAACATTTCCCAAGCGAAATCTTATTTTTAGTTGGTTTTTACAAGGGAGAGGCTTGTGATTTGTCTATTTTTACCAAGCAAATCCAAATACTTTGATTGCGAAGTCTTGGGATTAAGGGTATAATAAGTTTGTTATCACAACATTATATTATGGAAAAAGTCCATGTACATTTATTAATGCAAATTACAGAATATGCCAATTATCTATGGATTTTTTTGGGGGATTTCTTATTATATATAAGGACTAATAATGGAGGGTTTTTACCATGGCAGAATTAACCGCCGACAGACGAAACAAAATAGCACAAATACTTTTACAAGAAGGCAGTATTAAAGTTGGAGATATAGCAGAAAGATTTTCTGTTTCCACCGAGACAGTCAGAAAGGACATTATCTATTTAGAGGAACTTGGTCTGGCTGAAAAAAATCACGGTGGTGCCATTTCCAAGACAAATGTGGTGGAGAAAACTTTGGATGAAAAGGAATTTGTTCATCCTGAGGACAAGACTGCAATTGCAGTTACAGCCGTGTCAATGATTCACGACCATGACACCATATTCCTTGACACCGGCAGCACAACAAATGCAATCGCAAGGCAACTACTTCTCAAATCCGGACTGACCATTTTCACTAACTCGGTTCTCACTGCTGGCATTTTAGCGGACTCTGACAATGATGTTTTCCTCCTGGGAGGCAGGATCAGAAGGAGTAACAAGGCGCTTATCGGTGGGTGGGCTCTGGATATGCTTGACAATGTACATGCGGACATTGCTTTCCTTGGTTCAGATGGTTTCTTTGGCATGGGAGGTCCATCTTCCCTTCGTTATGAGGAGGCTACAATCAAAAGCCACGCCATGCAAATTAGTTCACGCAGTTACGTTGTAGCTGATGCTTCAAAGAGCATTTCAACTTCTCATTTTAGATATGCCTTTTGGAGCGAATTAGATGGTATAATAACATCTGGTGATGCTGAGCAAAAACTCAGAGAAGACATCGGAGATGCAACTTCCATCATCATTGCTAAAAAGTAAGTTTTGAAAGGAAAAGAATTTTATGTGTGGAATTATTGGATTCACCGGTTCAAAGGAGGCTCAAAACATTCTTTTGGACGGTTTACAGAAGTTGGAGTACAGAGGATATGATAGTGCTGGTATCGCCTTCTTCAAGGACAACGGCAGCCATGTTTCTATCAGAAAGACTGCTGGCAAGGTAGACGATCTTCGTGCAATCTGTGACGAGGAAAACAACTCAACCTGCGGTATAGGTCACACAAGATGGGCTACCCACGGCGGAGTTACCAACGCCAATGCTCACCCTCACAAGTTCGGTAACGTTACATTAATTCACAATGGTATCATTGAGAACTATCACGAGCTCATTGAGAAATATAATCTTAAAGGCCAGCTTAAATCTGATACTGATTCAGAGATTGCTGCTGCAGTTATTGATGCTCATTACGATGGAGATCCAAAGGAAGCCATCAAGGCAGCTGTTAAGGAATTAAAGGGTGCATTTGCATTCTGCGTACTTTTCAAGGGTCATCCTGGAGAGGTTTACGCCATCAGAAACGTCAGCCCTATGGTTGCTTCATACGCTGCCGGCGCAGGCGCTTTTATCGCTTCTGATATCACAGCCTTTATAGAATACACCAACAGATACTTCGTTCTTCCAGAATATCACCTTCTCACTATGAAAGAAGATGGAATTTTCTTGGAGAACCTTAGCGGACAGGCTGTTGAGCCAGAATTCATGACAGTTGATTGGGATGTTACCACTGCTCAAAAGGGTGGTTACCCATATTTCATGATTAAGGAAATCCACGAGGAGCCTACAGCCCTTGCCAATACAATTAACCCTAGAATTTCAGACCTCCTTCCAGATTTTTCTGCAGATGAGGTTCCTGATTCACTTTTTGCAGGAGTAAAAGATATTACAATCATTGCCTGCGGTACTGCTATGTACGCTGGTAATGTTGGCGGTGCTTTCATCAGAAACAAGCTCGGCATTCCTGTCACTGTTGCTATCGCATCAGAGTTTAGATATGAGAGGCCTACAATCAGCAAAGACACTCTTGTTATTGTTGCATCTCAGTCAGGCGAGACCATTGATACTCTTGAGGCTCTCAAACTTGCCAAACAATATACAGACAGAACTCTTTCTATTGTAAACGTAAAGGGTTCAAGTATCGCTAGAGAGAGCCACCATGTTCTCTATACACATGGCGGTCCCGAAATTGCTGTTGCATCTACAAAGGCATACTCAGTACAGGTTGCTGTTCTTTACCTGGTCGCTTGCAAACTTGGACTTGTAAACAATTCATTAAACGAAGCAGATGTTAGAGACTTTATCTCTGACCTTAGAAATATTCCTTCAATGGTTGAGGAGCTTCTTAACCAGGAGGATAAGATTGCTCGCCAGGCTGACAGAATGGCAAATGCAACAGACGCCTTCTTTATCGGCCGTGGTCTTGACTACTCTCTATCAATGGAGGGTGCTCTCAAGCTTAAAGAGATTTCATACATTCACGCTGAGGCATATGCTGCCGGCGAATTAAAGCATGGTACTATCTCACTTATTACAGACGGTACTCCTGTTATTGCAATCGCTACCCAGCAGAATGTATACGGCAAGGTTGTTTCAAACATCCGCGAGGTAAAGGCTAGAGGAGCTTATGTAATCCTTCTCAGCAAGGACAAGGTCATTACAGATAATACAATCTGTGATGTACACTTCTCACTGCCAGCTGTCAGAGATGAGCTTACAGTATTTGAATCAGCAGTTATCCTTCAGATTCTTGCTTACTACACATCTCTTGGCAAGGGCAACAATCCAGACCAGCCACGTAACCTTGCAAAGTCAGTTACAGTTGAATAATATTCCTTAAAACAAAGGCCACGGCATTAGCCGTGGCCTTTATATATTCTATTCCTTTTCTTCTTGAATATCACTTTTCCTCTAGTTGTTTATAAGGCAGCAACTAAATGTTGTGCGATGGCGGCAAATCCGGCGTCATTAGGATGTCCTGCCAAAAATGATCCAATGGTATAGGACCTGCCATCCAAAGTGGTGAATGTTTCACCCTCTTGCAACTGGTATGCAGCCACTCCCTGGATATCTGCAAGACTTACATAAGTACATCCCATTGCTGATGCCACTGATTTTTTAGTAGATATTATGCTGTCATATTTCCAGAAATTATCTAACATCACAATTCTTGCACTTGGATTGTAGGTCTTAATATATGTAATCATATCCTTAAGATCTGATTCAAAATGCTTCTCATGCCCCTTAACATTTTCGCCTAACTCTATGACAATTGTGCCATACTGATAATTTGTGATATATGGGTCTAAGTCATCTAACTCATAATTCCTAGTGTTGGAAAACTCCCAAGACCTCATAGACATATAATCAAAGGATCCATATCCTTTTTGAGCAACTGTCAAATGTACATAGTCATTTTCTGGTGTTGTGGCACCACAGCCCCAGCCACTGCCCCACCAGTCCTCTGTTGCCGGGTATAGGGTGATAGAATTTCCAATAAAGAGAATGTCCTTGCTGGCAGATGGAATTGTTATATCCCTTGGAATTGGAAGGGGAATATCATTATAATCAGCGGACACATCCTCTGGGCTAATATAGCCATAGTCACCGTTAATCTTTATCTTGTAATAATCAGTCTGGTCACATACAGCCACAACCTGCACCGTAGAATTAATTGAAAGAGTACCTATAATCTCTCCAGTATCATTAGGCAATTCCCTAACTGTGGCTTTATCTAGTGCATAAAAACTTGCCTCCAGGTCTGTATACGAATAGCCATTCTCGTCCAGATTTGACTCTTCTTCCTCTTCTTCTTTTTTTTCTTCTTCCTGGGCCTTTTTCTCTGCCTCCAGTTTTGCTTCCCTCTCAATTCTTTCCTGCTCAGCAAGTGCTGCTGCCTCCTGCTTGTTCTGATATACAATCAAGCATCCAAAGGCAATAACAAGACCAATTAGAGATACCCATAAAAAAACTAATAGTGCCTTTCTCAAAATAAATCTCCTTCTATTTTAAAATATTTATAACCCTCTGTACTGTGTTAAAGGCTTCGTAATCGTATCTTTCAACAGCCTCTATAACTATCACATCAGAATTAATAATGTCCGGTTTTACCTCGCTCATATAGTCCCTATGGACGAAGGTACAGTTTGTAAAGTCCTTTGCCAGGTATGGATCCATATTTACCCTAAAACTATCCCCGATGAGGCAGAGCCTCTTATTATTGGCTCCATCACTTTCTGTGTGGACTATCATGGCCTCAGGATCCTCCATACCAGCCACTGTAACCTCCGGTCTATAGTCCACTATATATTCCAAATCATCATGGGTAACCTTGTCGTCTGGGATTCCCATGTATGTGTAGAGTTCGTACTTGTCTGCATCAGCAGTACCTGTAATCCAAGCGGCCGGCTCTGTCTGCTCAATACCCATAGCCTGATACAGGGCGTTTGCTCCATACAATCCTCCAAGATGGTTCCAGTGGGAATCATACTTGTAATACACCTGATAATAATTTGCAGCCGTCATTTCCTCCAAGAGTGGATAGATATAAGGTGCCTTCGAATATTCCTGCATATAGGCATACAATTGCTGCTCTCTTTTATAACCGTTTACAATCTCAACTGTCGGCATGTACTGGTAGTATACTTGAGACTTGTTTGGGGCAATATAGATATAGAGTTCCTTGCCCTTAGCCTGACACAAATCATATAATTGATTAACCAAATCTGCGTAGTGGGCCTTTTCCTCCTCCGTGAGAATATTATTTCCCACAAAGCAATCATACTCATTCTCTCCATATAAGAAGAGCCAGCCATCTCTTGCAATAATAACATCTTGATAGGTCCTCAGGGCAAAATAATTGGCATCTCTAGCCGCAGCCTCTGCCTCCTCCTGGCCCTTGATAATACCAATGACAGTCTTTGACGCCTCTTCCATCACCTGGGTAGATTTCATTTTTGTCTCAGGCTTGTAAAACTTTTGCCCTATGGCATCTGCCCCAAGCTGGTACACATTCTCCAGTTTGTCTACCCCTGCCTTGTATAAAGAAATAAAGCTATATCTAAAAGGAATCCTATCGTCGATAAATCCAGAAATACTCTCCCCCGTGTTAAGCAAGTTTTTCCAGTCAATCTCTGTAAGTTCTCGCTTTTCAGTCTCTACTACAGAAACCTTTGTATAAAAGTCACCTGCAAAGAGCCTAGTGAGTCCTCCTAAAACCCAAGGAGACACAAGTATCCCAAGAAAACACAATATGAAGATTTTATTTTTTATGTTTGTAAATCTCATATCTACCTTCCTAGAACTGATAATAAATAAACGGATTATAAGTGCCGTTAACTAAAAACAGCAAACTAATCAAAAGAATAAATAGGCAGATAAAGGCATTTCCCTTTAGGGCCTTTACGCTCATATGGGCCTGAACAAATCCACCAAAGAGGGCTGCAGCAAGAATTGTGATAATGCCAAGGCCTGATAGATATTGGAGAATATTCATAATTTTAAATCCGCCTACAAACATCCTTGAGACATAAAGGCCTGCCGCCATAATATTAGGAGCCCTAAATACTACCCAAAGGATGGTAACCACTATAAATACTAAAAGTCTATTTAAGAATTTAACAGGATTTTTCTCCAAGATTTTTCCAAACCAAATTCTCTCGAATATAGAAAGAAGCCCATAGACAAGGCCCCAGACTAAGAAAGTCCAATTAGCTCCGTGCCATATTCCTGTCAGCAAAAATACTATAAAAAGGTTTAGACAAGTCCTCTTTAATGAGCACCTGCTGCCACCTAAGGGTATATATAAATAATCCCTAAACCATGTGGACAGGGAAATGTGCCAACGTCTCCAAAAATCCCTGACAGATTCTGCCCTGTATGGATGGTTAAAGTTTTCCTTGAAATCAAAGCCAAACATTTTGCCAAGCCCTATGGCCATGTCAGAGTATCCGCTAAAGTCATAGTAAATCTGAAATGTGTAGCATATTGCCCCTAGCCAAGCAGAGCCAGCATCAAGGCTTGCCAAATCGCTATCCCAGACCCTGTCTGCAATGAGGGCCAAATTATTGGCGATAAGCACCTTTTTGCCCAGGCCAAAGCAAAATCTTTTAATACCCTGGACAAACTCATATGACCCTACCATCCTATCACTGATTTGCCCTGCCACATCTTTGTAGTGGACAATAGGTCCTGCTATCAGTTGTGGGAAGCAAGATATGTAAAGGGCGAAAAATGCCAAATTGTATTGGATATTTCCCTGACCCTTGTATACATCAATGACATAAGAAAGGGCCTGAAATGTAAAGAAAGAAATTCCTACAGGCAAAACAATCTGAGGGATGCCAAGTTCTCCTGTGCTATTTCCCAAAAGAAGTCCCTGAATCCTCTCAGCCTTATCCAAATCACCGGCAAAGAAAATATTCTCAATACTTGCTATAAAGAAATTGAAATATTTAAAGAAAAATAAGAGGCCTAAGTCTATAAAAATTGTGGCAATCAAACCAAGGCGCCTGACAGCAAGGCCATGCCTTTCTGCCGACACCAAAAATCCGCCACACCAGTTTACTGTAATAACAAGGCCTATCAAAAGCAGGTATTTTACACCGCCAAAAGCATAAAATACCAAACTGAATATCAAGAGTATGTAATTAGATAAGTTTATTCTGCTTTCTAAACTGCCAGAGACAAGCCTAGGGAGGCCATAGTAGACCAAAAGGCATATCGGCAAAAATATAGTGCAGAAAACCAGAGAACTGAATACCAATTTATTCTCCCATAAAAATTATTGTGCCAACATTAGTTTTCTAAATGGATGGTGTTTGTTAAACCAAGAAACCACCAAATTACAAATAAGTGCACCTATAAAGGTAAAAATGCAACTAAATAAGAACTTGCCCCAGAATCCCATATCTGTATTAATTTCTTGTACAAGTCTAATAGCATAAAACTGATTTAAATAAATCAGCAAAGACATCTTACCCATCCAAGAGAATATCTCATGATCAAATACCCTGTGGCAAGGGTTTACCTCTGAGAATGTAATTATCACTCCCACAAACATTACAAGCAATGCCAGGAAAGAATACTTTGGGTCAAGGCCTGTTACAGCATAGATAAAGACTAATATGTAGCAAAGTATCTCAAGGCCTGCCATAACTTTTTTGCCAGACTGGCTAAAGTTTACTTTGTTTAATGCCCTGGTAATACTGTAGGCACTACATCCCAAGGCCATTTCCGACATACCCCTGAGGAAGCACTTGTAAAAGAGGGCTGACCACTCATCTATATCTGCCAGGCTACCATACTGGTGGGCCAAAAATCCCAAAACAAAAAGAGCCAAAAGTGGGCAAACTATCTTGGCAAAGGTGTCATAGTGTTTGCGCAAGAAATAATAGAAAATAAAGGTAACCATAAGCCAAACATCTAGATACCATGTCAACTTATTTACCCACGTAGAATCAAATCCAAATACCTGCAAGAAAAGTACTGATGCCCAAGAGTCTAATACATAATAGAATCTTTCTTTTGCTGTCTCCTTTAAAAAGTAGGCATTTACAGCAATAGTAATAATCATTGCAAACAAATGATACGGAAAAATATTCTTAACCTTCTTCCACATCATCTTTGCATTTTCTGTCCCTATCAAAGTGGTTGGAATCTCTCTTTTAGCGTAGGCACCTGCAGCCAGCAAATATCCGGAAACAAGAAAGAAAAATTCCACTCCAATGTAGCCATGATTAAAAACATATATACCGGTATTGCCTATGCTGACATTACCTCCAACAGCAAATCTCTTATGAATGTGAAAAAATAAAATTGCAAGGGCGAATAGAAATCTTAACATTTCCACTCGCCCGTTTTTTTTCTTAGTACTACTCATTAAAAATTACATACCCTCATTGCTTGCTTCGTCACCATCCAGGTCGATATCGTCACCCATGTACTCACGGCCAACTACCCTCTTAGCCTCACGCTGCTGCTCAACCTGCACAGAAATCATTTCCTTTACATTAGCAGAATGTTTAATATTTCTGATTTCAAAGTCACCGAGACTTCTATCAGATGAATGAATAATAATAGAGCCTACGCCAAAAATCCTCTGACCCAAAGATCGCTTTAGCTGCACGTCCAAAATTCTATACAAGCGAACCTCGTTTTGTTCCAGATTAAAAAAACCTGTCTCAATAAAAAGTCTGTCCTCGCTCATACTATATTTTGTAAAACTAATAGGCAGTCCAAAGTATCTTTTTCTATCATGCCATAATATGTTTGCCATAACATAATCCTCCCATAGTCTGTTTTTCAATACATTTATTATACTTTATTGACGCACAAATACAATTTTTATATAAAAAAACTAGCCGGCAGTCTTGTAATCCTAACCGGCTAGTCACATATTTAAATCTATTATTTAAAAATAGGCTTTAGAGCATCAGCAAGTTTTTCTTTCATGGCCTCAGCCTCAGCCAAGTCCTTACCCTTTGTTGTAAAATATGTCTTAATCTTTGGCTCTGTACCAGAAGGTCTAACCACCACTGTGCATCCATTCTCAAGACCGTAGATAAGAACATTTGCAGAAGGAAGACCTGTCTCTGCAGTATTCTTGTAGTCTGTAACCGAAGACACCTTGATACCTGCAAAGTCTGCTGGTGGGTTTTCTCTGAGAGAAGACATAATGCCTGCCATTGTGTCCATGCCCGAAAGGCCTGGGAACTCAAACGAGTCAACCTTGTTAAGGTATCTGCCATACTCTCTATAGATTTCCTCAAGTCTCTGCTTTAAAGAGCTGCCAATGCTGCGGTAATATGCAGCCATCTCGCAGATAAGCATTGAGCCAATAACTGCATCCTTATCTCGGACATATGGGCCGGCCAAATATCCGTATGACTCCTCAAATCCAAAGATAAATCTATCAACCTGTCCTGCTGCCTCAAGGCCTGCAATCTGGTCTCCAATCCACTTGAATCCGGTGAGGACTGAACGCATCTCAACTCCATAATGCTCAGCAACTGCGTCTGCAAGTGGAGTAGAAACTATTGATTTTACAGCAACAGGATCCTTTGGCATAGTACCCTTTTCAATACGGCCTGCTGCAATATAATCAAGCAAAAGTACACCAACTTCGTTTCCAGAAACCAACTCATAAGAACCATCTGGACATTTCATAGCAATACCAACACGGTCTGCATCTGGGTCTGTTGCCAGCATCAAGTCAGCGCCCTCTTCCTTAGCCAATTCAAGGCCAAGTTTTAAAGCGTCAAAAATCTCTGGATTTGGGTATGAGCAAGTTGTAAAGTATCCGTTTGGATATTCCTGCTCAGGAACGATGGTGATATCTGTAATACCAATATCATTTAAAACTCTGGTAACAGGGACAAGTCCCGAACCATTAAGAGGGCTATAAACAAGTTTGAGTCCCGCACTCTTGCAGAGTCCTGGACGAACCTGTCTGTCCTCTATTGCTGCATAAAAAGCATCCTTGCAGTCATCCCCAACAAATTTGATTAGGCCCTTTTCCACACCCTCTGCAAAGGACATAACCTTTGCGCCTGTGAGAACGTCTGTCTTTTGGATTTCAGCATAAACGATTGCTGCTGCATCGTCAGTCATCTGACATCCATCAGGACCATATGCCTTGTATCCATTGTATTTTGCTGGGTTGTGTGATGCAGTGACCATAATTCCTGCATTGCACTTGTAATAGCGAGTAGCAAATGAAAGAGCTGGGACCGGCATAAGGGCATCATATATGCGTACATTAATGCCATTAGCAGCAAGAACACCGGCTGCTGTCTTTGCAAAAACATCACTTTTCAGACGACTGTCATAAGAGATTGCCACAGTCTGGTTGCCACCCTGGGTCTTTACCCAGTTTGCAAGACCTTGTGTTGCCTGGCGCACTACGTAAATATTCATTCTGTTGGTACCAGCACCAAGCACTCCTCTCAGACCAGCTGTACCAAAGGCAAGGGCTACTGCAAATCTGTCCTTGATCTCCTCATCATTGCCAGCTATTTTGTTAAGTTCTGGCTTTAGGTCGCAATCCTGGAGGTCTGCTGCAAGCCAACGCTCATATTCATCCTTATACATAATTATCATATCCCTTCTCAAAAACGTTTTAACTCTTATAATTCTATTTTTTTTGCCAATTTATGTCAATGTATCCATGTTCTACAAAGTTTACAATTTATTGTCTTTTTCCTCTTTTTATCTCTGAGATTAGATATAGGGAACCCGCAATGCACAAAATCTCATCTGGACCAATTGTATCATTTATATCTTCCAGTTTTTCTATGGTGCTGGACTTTACTCCTCGGCTCCTAATCATCAGGGATAATTCCTCCTTTTTCATAGTCCTGGCACTTGGTACATCCATTGTATATACCTCTTTTGCAATTGGTAGGAGGGCATCTAATATTAAATCTACTTCTTTGTCCTTTAAAATACCCAGGGCAAAGAGGATTTTCCTACCTGGGAAATAGGCCTCTAGAGAATCCTTTAGCACTTTCGCCCCCTGCCTGTTGTGGCCGCCGTCCACTATGACTATAGGTCTTTCATTTACGAGAGTAAATCTGCCAAACCAGCTGGCCTTTTCTATGCCTCTTTGGATGCTTTCCTCACTAATATCAAACCCCTTGGTCCTAAGAATCCTTGCAGCCCTAATAGCCAAAGCCCCATTATCTATCTGATAGATTCCAAGGAGGCCAGTAACAAATTCCTTGTCCTCCCCTGGGAGTATAAATCTCTGTCCCTTTATATTTCTCTCAATACAAAGTGCCTTATCCACAAAAGCAATTTCAACTTCTTTACTTTTGCACACTTTTTCTAAGACAGAAACAACCTCCTCCTCTTGGCTTGCTGACACCACCCTAGAGCCATTCTTTATAATCCCTGCCTTCTCTGTTGCAATTTCTGTCAGGGTATGACCCAGGATTGTCATATGGTCATAACTAATTGGGGTAATCACTGTCAACTCTGGTGATGGGATTACATTTGTTGTGTCCACCCTTCCCCCTAGGCTTACCTCCATAAGCACTAGACTGCAGCCCTTTTTTATAAAGTAAACAAAGGCCATGACTGTGAGTATTTCATATTCACTTGGGAATATTTCTTTCCCTACCAACTCATCATATTTTTCCTTTACAAGTGAGAAAGTATCAGCGAAATCCTGGTCAGAAATATCCTGGCCATTTACCTTAAACATCTCGTTGTACCGGTATAAAAATGGAGAAGTAAAGGCACCCGTAACAACGGATGCCTCATTTAATATACTCTCAAGATATGCTGTAGTAGACCCCTTACCATTGGTGCCTGCTATATGAACATATTTTAATTTGTCCTGAGGCCTTCCTAATTTTTCTAAAAGTGTCAACTCTGCATCTAGGGAGAAGAGGTCCTTGGCAGGGCTTGTCCCCTCTTTAGGCGGAGTGAAATGTGGCATGTTTTTAAAAAAATCAATTGCCTCAGCATATGTATATTTTTTCATTAGGATAATACTCCAATTCTCCCCTTCTCAAAGACCTTTACGATAGTAAACTGAAGAAGTGCCAAAACAGGAATCATAATCAGTTCCTTAGGAAGTCTAGCCACTATAGCAGCCAGATATCCATTCTTAAGATATAGAAGATTGAGCCAATAAGAATTAATTACCACTCCAACAACCAGGGTATTGAGGGTGTGGGCCATAAATAATCTTGGGAATGTAGGCTTTTTCTTGTAAAGGACAAGACCAAATAAGATACCACTGATAATTCCACTGATAGTAAAGCCAGGGAAGAATGGGCCTGTTGGCTTTACTAGATATTGGCCGATATCTGTGAGAGCTCCTACTATTGCAGCAACACCAGGACCTAAGAGATTACCTGCCATTGCCACTGGCAATGAGCCAAATCTAAGTTCAATCAGCTGGTTAATAGGAATTTTCAAAAATCCTAAAACTATGCCGATTGCTACCAGCATGGCTGCCAAAGTAAGTGTTTTTGTGTTACGTAAGTTTTTCATAAAAATACACCTCCTTTGCAGTTCCTTTTACTACAACGAAGGTGTATTAAACATCTGGATGTAGCAGCGGGATGCGACCCTAAAACCGCGGTTGCCCTTCGTCCTCTTGTCAACTCCCTGTACAAGAAGCACTTTACGCTTTAAAGTCTACTCTGCATTTGTATTGTTTTTTGCATTATAGGTTATGGCCTATATAATTGCAATAGTAATTTTTAATCATGTAGAATATCTACTTTATCCTTTTGATTGTATCTAGGACAATTGCAATGGACTGCTCAGCAGCTTTGCCTGCAAAAGTGTTGTAATCCATGGCAGATCCATCTGCATCAGAAATTGATCTGATGATTGTAAATGGCACATGGTTGATATAGCAGGTATGAGCAATGCTTGCGCCTTCCATATCTGCTGCAATGGCATTAAAGTTGTTTCGGATTGTCTCTCTCTGCTTGTCTGAATCAACAAAAAGATCTCCTGAGGCAATTATGCCTGTCTCATATCCAATGCCCTTTGCCTCCAGCACATTAACAACTGCAGCCCTCAGTTTTCTGTCGGCCTCAAAATTAATTATGTTGATTCCTGAGATAAGTCCTCTTGGATCTCCGATTGCTGTTGTATTCATATCATGCTGAACAGCAGATTCTGCCACCGCCACATCTAATACCTTGAGATTTGGAATCAATGAACCTGCAACACCTATATTTATTACATGGTCTACTTCAAAATGCAAAACCATAATCTCTGTACAGATGGCTGCAAATACTTTTCCAATTCCGCTTACGGCAGCAACTACTTTAGTGCCATCAATATCACCGGAGATAAACTCTACACCACTTATAGTCTCTGTCTTTTGGTTGTTGATGGATGGCTTGAGATTTTCAATCTCCATCTGCATAGCTCCAATAATTCCCAGTACCATAATCATCCCTCCTTTAGTACATTACTCGCTGTAAGAAAATTCCATGTTAGTCCATTTATCAAGAACGCCAAGATAGTACTCGGCCTCCTTTTTTGCCGCATCAATGGAAAGATTCTCATAATGTCCGCACTCGATTGCTGACTTGCCGAATACATCTCCCTCATGGTCCACAACCTGCTTGAGAACCTTTTTTACCACTTCAAACACCTTTTTTGGCTCTACCTTTTGCACCACAAGATAAAATCCTGTCTGGCATCCCATAGGCCCAAAATAAATAACAGAATCTCCTATCTCTGAGTTTCTGATGTAGGTGGCAACCATATGCTCCAACGAATGCATTGTAGAGTTATCCATGTAATCTCCTGCATTTGGTTTTCTAGTTCTAAGGTCGTATGTAATAATATCCTCATTATCGATTCTAGAAATGTAGAATCCCGGAGTTAATACATTGTGGTTGATTGTAAAACTTTTAATTCTTTCCATTAATAAATATGTCCTTCCTATACTTTATATACAATTCCCTTTGCCAGGTTTTTTGCTGTAGATTCATCCACCAGAGTGGTGATGATTTCCAAGGCAAAGTCGATTGCTGTGCCTACCCCTCGGCTGGTAATTATATTGCCGTCGTGGCATACATTGTCCTGGCTAAAAATGGCCCCTTTTAGGTCAGCCTCCATGCCAGGATAGCATGTGGCCTTTTTGCCCTGCAAATATCCGGCCCTGCCAAGTACAGTTGGGGCGGCGCAGATTGCTCCCACCAATTTACCTGACTCCACAAAATTGCCTACTCCAGCCATGAGTTTGTCGCAGAGTTCCAGATTTAGGGTGCCTGGCATACCTCCCGGCAACACAAGCATGTCTGCCCCATCAAAATCCGCTGTCTCTACCAGTTGGTCGCAATATGTGTTGATGCCATGGGAACCTGGTACTCTCTTGTTTCCGGTTACAGATACCATGTCAACTTCTATCCCCGCTCTTCTAAGCAAGTCAACAACAGTAAGGGCTTCTACCTCTTCATGACCCTCAGCAAAAAATACTAATACTTTACTCATAATTACCTCCCTTTCTATTGTTCATTTAATGACATTATACAACAAAAACAAGAGCCAAACATTGGCTCTTGCTAACTTTTAAGTATTTATTTCTTAGGCGTAAATATCGATTCCGCCTCCCAGCTGACCATATGAAAGGCCCTGGGCATCCTTTGTGTATCCAGTCTTAACTGCAGAAAATTTTTCAGCTATCTGGTTAAATGAACTGTTTACTTCCTGATTCTTTGCAAGCCTGGCTCCTTCATCTACCTTTGGGCCCACCTCGATCTCATTGATCTGGGCGTCTGGGTATCTGACAGGAGTTGTAGAATTGACGCCTGCACTATTCTTTGTAGATTCTGCCTGGTATACATCAGAAAATCCTGCAGTATTTTCAACCGCATAATTCATTGGCTGAACACTGGAAACTGATCCATATGAACTTAATCCCATGATTGGTGAAATAGCCATATCCTACCTCCGTGCTAGTCTATAATACCATCTTGTATGAGGATATTTTTAAAAGTCACAGTTTTTTCAAGCAATCTTGGACACTAAATTAAAGTGGGTGATTAATACTCGTGGTGGCCAAAAGCCCTGACACAAGATATTGTAAAACCCAATTTTTATCTTAGGAATCCTGCCACGATTTGCTCTTCTGCTTCTTCTTCTGTGAGACCCAGTGACATAAGTTTCATCAACTGGTCCCCTGCGATCTTTCCGATTGCTGCCTCGTGAATGAGGGCTGCATCTACATTGTTTGCATCAAGTCTTGGTATAGCAATAACCTTGGCCTGGTCCATAATAATGGCATCACAACTGGCATGTCCGCTACACTCGTTGTTTCCCTCTATAGATACAGAGAATGACTGTACAGACTCTTCTTTTGCTACAGATCTAGAAATAACATCTGCGCTGGACTTCTTTCCATTCAAAGCCACCTTGTAATCGCTAATAGCCTCTTGACTACCATGGGTGAGAAGGGCCTCATGGATTTCAAGTCTTGCCCCATCAGCCAGTTCTGCGATGTTGGTACGGTTGGTAGAGTCAACACCTTTGATCTGTACCATCTCCATGTATACATAGCTGCCTTCCTCCTGATAAACCTCAGTAACCGGATTAAGGATTCGAGCCCCCTTGCCAGTGCCCTCACCATAGTGTTTTTCCACGTATCTTACCTTGGCATTTTTACCTACATGAAAAGTGTGGATACCATCATGCTGAGAATCCTGGTCACCACAATTGGAGATACCGCAACCTGCAACGATAATAACATCCGCATCATCTCCAATGTAGAAATCATTGTAAACCATATCCTTAAGTCCACTCTCAGAGAGAACTACAGGAATATGAACACTCTCTTTTTTTGTGCCTGGCTTGATAATGATATCAATACCTGGCTTGTCTGTCTTTGAAACAATATCAATATTTGCTGTAGTATTTCTGGCCGCGCTGGCACCATTTGCCCTGATATTGTATGCTCCTTCTGGAACATCGTGAAGGTCAGCAACCTCCTCTAAAATCTTCTTTTGAATTACGTCTAACTCTGCCATTACAGATCACCTCCTAACTTTTCGCAGGCGATTTGCGATGCATTGCTTGTGCCTAAAAGCTGTGGAAGAACATCCTCCCTGCTTCCCTGCATCTTAACCTTACCATTTTCAATAACAACTATCTCATCCGCTATGTTGAGAATTCTCTCCTGGTGAGAGATAACTATGATTGTGCCATTGACAGTCTTTCTCATATTTTCGAAAACCTTTATCAGGTTTTGGAAACTCCAAAGGTCAATACCAGCCTCTGGCTCATCAAATATAGAAAGTTTGGTGCCTCTAGCAAGAACTGTGGCAATCTCAATACGCTTTAATTCTCCGCCTGAAAGGGAACCATTAACCTCACGCTCAACATAATCTTTTGCACAAAGGCCAACTCTTGATAAGTATTCGCAAGCCAGGTCTAAAGAAATCTTTTCTCCTGCTGCAATTCTCAGCAAATCAATTACCTTGATGCCCTTGAAATGTACAGGTGCTTGGAATGCAAAACTAACTCCCATCTTTGCACGCTCTGTGATGGATTTTTTTGTGATGTCCTCTCCATCAAGGATAATCTGGCCGTCTGTTGCAGGGTTAATGCCCATAATCAACTTGGCAAGAGATGACTTTCCACCTCCATTTGGTCCTGTGATGACAACAAACTTGCCATCTTCTACTGTCAAATCCAGGCCGTCGATGATGTCCTTTATGCCGTCGCTTTCATTCTCATCATCTACCTTGTAAGACAGGTTCTTTATTTCTAACATAAGTAAACTCCTAATCTAACAACAAAACTACGACTTATATTAAAACTTTGATCCCTTAGAGCCACCGAAACTAGCAGAATTTAAAATATTGGTATCAAAGGTAAATGTCAGGTTATTCTCCTGTCGCTCCCTCTTGAGAGCCAACTGAATCATCCTATCCAGCAGTTCCTTGTAAGGCACTCCTACTGGTTCCCACAGATAAAAGGCAAGGGAACCTGGAATTGTGTTAATTTCGTTAAAGTAAAGTTTGCCATTGTCCTCGTCAATCATGAAATCGATTCGTGAGACACCATTGCAGCCCAACGCCTTAAAGGACCTGACTGCCAGGTCTCTAACCTCCTCTCTCTTTTCTGGAGAAAGGTCTGCAGGAATCTTTCTAGATACACTAGCCATTCCCTTTGAGCCGCTGCCCTTGGCATTGCTAACATACTTGTCCTCATATGAGAGGATATCCTTTGTGTGAAGAGGTTCCTCACACTCAGAGGCAATGGCCTCATTCTCGTCTCCAAGAACTGAACAGTTAATTTCTCTAAGATTTGAAATAGCATGCTCCACAAGGACTTTTGTGGCATATCTAAAGGCATCATCCACAGAGTTGATAAGTTCTGACCTGTCATGTGCCACGCTGATTCCAACACTAGAACCCAGGTTTACTGGCTTTATGATTGCTGGATATCCGATTGCCTTTTCCACACTCTCTACAAGACTATCCATGTCGCTGTAGTCTGAGAGGGTGTATACCTTTGCGTCAAGGATAGGCACATCTGCCTCCTTGAGAATTGTCTTCATAATATATTTGTCCATACCCACTGCAGATGCTGTAACATCACAACCTACAAATGGGATGCCCAATGTCTTGAGGTAGCCCTGGAATGCTCCATCCTCCACATTGGTGCCGTGAACAACTGGAAATGCCACGTCGATGTCAATCTCCAGATTCTTTCCGAATTTTTTCAGTGGGTAGGATACCAACTGCACATTGTTACCATTGTTTATCATGATAACTCTCTGAGACTTTTTAAGGAGACCATTGATGTCCTTGTATGCCTCAATATCTCCAATAGATTCTCCAACATACATTTCATTTTTCTTTGTCATGTATACTGGAATAACCTCATATTTGTCTGTGTCCATGCTGAGAATTGCCTGGATACCGGAAATGACGGATACCTCGTGTTCAACACTTTTTCCGCCAAAAATCATCGCTACTTTAAGCTTCATATCAAATTCCTCCTAGTAATTGTCAGGAAGGTCATTTTCAAGCAATATATATTTATGGCCTTGATCCTTAATAGCATGTGCAAAAGAAAGGGCTTCCTGCAAGTTGTCAAAAGACCTAAGCTTGCTCTCATCAAATCCATTATCTATTGCGCCATTTTTGATTGGCAGGGTTCTCTTTTTTCCTACCAACAATATGTAATCACAGCAATCTGCCGCGTATTTACCAAAGTTGTAATTGTACTCTTCCTCCTTGTCGCCAAGCTCTACCATACCAGGTGTCACAAGGATTTTTACCCCATCAAAGAGGGCCAAGGTTTCAACTGCTGCCTTGGAACCAACAGGGTTTGAATTGTAGGCATCATCAATGATTGTAACCGCTCCCTGGTCTCTGATTTGCATTCTGTGCTCAACAGGTGCCAGGCGTCTCACAGGAATCTTTAATTCCTTGAGGCTGATGCCCATGCCGTGGGCAACTGCAATGGCTCCCACCACATTTATGACATTGTGCTGTCCAATAAGGTGCATCTGGAAATTTTCCTTTTCTCCATTTGGAGCAGTAACTGTAAAATCTGTACCAAGGGAAGATACCGAAATATCGCTGGCCACATAGCCTTCATTCCCATTTCCTGTAGAATAAAAAATCTTATTTTTGTATTCTTTGGACTTGTCCAGTATATATTCATTGTCCCCGTTTAAGAAAAGCATGCCTGACTCTGGCAGTGCATCTGCCAGTTCAAACTTGGTGGATTTGATATTGTCCATGTTAAAGAAGGTCTCAAGGTGCTGAGGCCCGATGGATGTAATCACACCATGGTCTGGGTGAACTATGTCACAAATCTCTTTTATATCTCCCACATGTCTAGCACCCATTTCGCAGACGAAAATCTCGTGGGTGTTTTTAAGGGATTCTCGGATAGTCCTAACCACACCCATAGGGGTGTTGTAACTCTCAGGTGTAACAAGGACATTGTATCTTGCTGCCAGCAGGGTCTTTAAGTAGAATTTGACGCTGGTCTTGCCGTAGCTGCCGGTCACACCAATGATTGTAAGATTAGGTGATTTCTTCAAAATCCTCTTGGCATCATTGATATAGTGCTGATTAATGGACTTTTCAATAGGCATATTGATAGTGTTAATAAGCAAGGAAATAATAATCTGAAGGCCGAGATAGATTGTTAAAACAGATGTAATGTCAGATAGACCAAGAAAAATTATCCCTAAGATAAGACACAGACATCCTAAGAGAATGTTGGTAACAGTCATTCTCTTAACACGAGGAGTGTACACTAGTTTCTTTTTTGTGTTGAGTCTAATTAGAGCCCTGTACTCTAATATGACAAGGCACATAGATATAAAAATAATGATATCCAGCCAAAGGCCATGGGCAAACACCCTTAAAAGGCCAAGGCACAAGACCCATACAAGCAACCACTGGGACCTGAGATTCTTTTTAATCCAATTGAAATGCTCTCCATTTTTATAGCCGTTCAACTGGAACATATGCATATTGTGGTTGTATGCAAAATATAGGGCAAAGACAGAAAGAACTGCCGCCAAAATCAGTCGTATCAAAATATTACTCCAATCCAAAATATGATCTCATAACGCTTTTAAACTTTTGTGGCTGCTCCAAGAAAGAATAATGACCACTTCCTTCCAGCACCACCAATCCTGAGTAAGGAATCAGCTCATCCATCAGATGGGCGTCAGAAATTGGAGTGGCTGTGTCTTTGTCACCCCAAATCAGCAGAGTATCCTGCTTTATGTCAGGAAGCAGCTTTCTCAAATCTTCGTTTACGGCCAAGACCATGCAGGCCCTCATCATCTGAGAGGAATTCCTGTAATCTGCAGAACCCTGTCGGCTGCGCCATTCCTCCACTGTGGCTGGAAGCAGAGTCTCTATCAGTTTAATATTAAATATCCTTTTTAAAATCTTGTATCGTCTAATCTTTCTCTTTTGAGCTGGTGTCTTTTCAGGAATAATTCCTGCGCTGTCCACCAATATGATGTTTTCTATCTCAAAAGGAATACCTGGCCTAGTGGCAAGTTTAATAATAATTCTCCCGCCATATGAGTGTCCTATCAGAACCAGGCTCTTTATCTCAAGGGCCTCTATAAACTTTACAACAAAGTCTCCATAGGCATCTACATTCCAAGGCTCTCTAGGCTCGTCACTGGTACCAAAACCAGGCAAATCTACCTGTACAACCGTATAGGAATCGCTAATAGTGGCAGCCATGGAATTATATATATCCATAGTGGTTCCCCATCCCTGGAGAATAAGAGCATATCTGTCACCGCTACCAGTCTTTTTATAATTTATTTTATATCCGTCTATCTCTATATTCATCTTGTTCTCATACTCGACAATCTATAACAAAATCTACGATATTATAGCACAAATATAGCCTAAAAACTACTCAAGGCAGAAGGTCACTTCCACCTCTCCTTTGCCTCTTTGAACAAATAAATTTGCCCATAAAAAAAGATTACCAATTATCAATTGGTAATCTTTTCATTCCTCTATCAATCGTTAATATCTATATCTCCCATATTAACCTTTAAAGAGATTGTTCCTCTGCCCCCGTCTCGGTTTAACTCACCTGTATATTCATTTCCCTCAAAACTAATATTACCCAGGTCAACCTTGGCACTTAATTCATAATCCTCAATATCGGTGTGATTTAAACTAAGGTTTCCCATGTCCACCTTTGCGGTAAGTTTATCAAATTTCATATTATCCATATCAAGGTCTCCCATGTCGCATTCTGCCTTGATTTCCTTGGCTTGGCAGTCCTCTACATCCACATCCCCTGCTGACATATCAATCTCAATTGTTTCCGCTTTAAGATTTCGAATATCTAACTCACCTGCATCCACACTTCCATAGATTAAATCAAAATCCTGATCAGATGGGATTCTCAATACAATTTCTGCTTTAAAGTTGCCACCCAAGCCAATCTTACTTTCGTTTTCTTGACTGATAATGAGGGTATTTTCGTCTACTTCAGCCTTTGGCCTTAATTTCTGGCGGCCCTCATATTCTAGGAGAATATTATCTGCCCTAGAATCCATAACTATCATTAGAGACCCTACATCTATATCACATTCTATCTTTTCAACATCTCTTAAATCACTTTGGCCACTAAGTTCGATATTTTCCTTAACTTCTTTCCCCTTAGGCCAAGACCAACCTCCAAATGTGGCTGGTATGGCAACATGGATTATAAGTCCAATAACAATACAAATTGATGTAATAATAGAAAGAGTTGCTGTATATTTTTTCATTGTTTAGTCCTCCTCTCTGCCCAGTAATTTTCCGCAAATACCAAGGGCAATTTTCCCGATAACGCCCCAAATCCAAATGCCAGCAGCACTGCTCCAGTCAAAGGTTAAAAATCCTATAATAAGAAAGAGTGCTAAAACTGTCTGCCAATATACAGACTCAATGTTTCCTATGATTGTATTTGCCTTTTTTTCTTCTTCTGTCATTATGCGCTCTGCCATGGTCTTGCTAGAGTTTAATTTGAGCAAGTTGTCATAAGCACCCTGCTTGTATGAACTTGCCACAATAAGTAGCACTCCCACACCAACAAAGACAAACATTAGTCCTGCTCCGAGATCCTCCAAATTTCCTATAGAAAACAGGATTGGAGGAAGGATAGAACAAATGCAAAGGCCAACGCCGATTGCCAGCATAATTACGTGACTTGAACTATATCTCGCCTTCTCATTTCTAACATATTCGGTAGTCTCTACATCCAGGACTACAGTCTTCTTTTCGATTTCCTTAAAGTCCCCTTTACTACCTGCAATGATAAAGAGAATTACTGCAACAGCAATCATGATAAACATTCCTGCAATGCCAAAGTTCACTATCAAATCCAAGTCACTAATACCAAAAATAATCGGTGAAAGAACTGATGTTATGCAAAGGAACACTCCAAAGGATACCAAATTCCCTTTTTGTCCTTGGATTTCTATATACTCTTTTGCTTTTTCCATAGGCAGAACTGGTCTTGTGTCTCTTTTCTCCTCTGTCATCTGATCTGCAATACCAAGGGACTCAGCCAATTCCTCTAGGTTGCCAAACTCAGAAATTACAATTCCTACTGCCTCATTATCACTCTTGCCTTCATCTCTTAGCTCTTGATATTTATCCTCCATCATGGACAAAAGTTCGTCCTTTGCCCTAACTACCTCAGGGGTATTTGGAAGACTCATAAACATGTTTGTTAAATAGTTTTTAATTGTTTCCATATCTTCTCCTCACTAACGTCTAATAAATTTTTCAATAACTTCTTTTGTCAAATCCCATTCGCTGCACTTACTTTCGTAATATGCATTTCCTTGGTCAGTGATTCTATAGTAGGTACGTTTCTTTCCTGAATCCCCCTCATCAACGAAGGATTCTATGTATCCATTTTTTTCCATTCTCGTAAATGCTGAATAAAGTGTTGTCTCTTTGATTATGTATTTATCCTCTGAAATCTGGCGTATCCTCTTAGATAATTCATATCCATAGGATGGGCCTTCTTTTAACAAGAATAGAATTATGGTGTCATTGTATCCTCGGATAACATCGCTGCTTATCTCTGCCATAGTCCTTTCTCCTTCCTACGATTATCGTACTACGTCTGTCGTGGTATGTCTATAGTACTACGGCTGTCGTAGTATGTCAACACTTTATATAAAAAAATACCAGGCAGTCCTAAAACCACCTGGCAAATCTTTGTTTATTTACTTTTTCCTAGATCTAATAAAATGCATAATCTGACTGACATCCTTATTCTGCTCTTCTATTGTCAGTTCTTCAAATGGCACCAAATCACTGTGAAGCCACAGGCCTTCATCCTTTGTAACATCCCCTGTAGCCCTAGACCAGTTGTTAACATAGTGGAATCTCTCCCATCTGATATGCTCCAACTCTTTCAGCAAATCTATATCCCCGTCACAGGCATCTGCAATTAGGCCTCGGATAACATCATAGTCCGCTGAGGCAATGTTAGAATACTTTTTGAATGAATTGAGTTTATCCCACTCCTGGTCTCGCTCTTTCTTTGAGTATACCTTGGTCTGGCTGACATACTCCAGAAAATAATTATAATTATATTCCTTGGCTGCCTCTATCAACCTATCTCCTATAATATCCTCCAGGCTCAGTTGCCTATATTCTATGACATTGATATTGTAGGCCTTGTCCAAAGTCTTTTGCATTCTCTCAGAATCGTTTGTAAACACATCAATTCTCGCCTCTGTCAGTGCCTTTGGAGGAATTGATTTTACAATATCCTGGAGAACTCTTGCAGATTCATCCACATCTGTAATAATTACTCTGCTTGATTTCTTTAGCAAATCCTTGTCCTCATACCAGGCATTATCATGAAAAATAATCTCATCACAAATCTTGTCTAACTGGCAGTGAAGATTAAGGAACTTTTCCCTTTGCTTGTAATATTTTCCCTTGTTAACAGAGGAAAACTCTTCCCCTGGAAAAATATCATAAATGATGCTTTGCTTTGGATGAATAATATTAAGCAGAAGACCCTGGGTCATTATCATCTCTCCCAGGTCCTCAAATCCTATAATTGTTACTCTAACATCCTTATACTCTGGGTTTGTATTATTAAATCCATCAAATAATGGATTTTCCTTCCAATATTTTCTAGCAGCCTGAAACTCTTCCTTTATAGGGTGAAAATTAATATTCTCAGATATCATTGGCTCATAAACTTGGCTAAGGAAGTATACCTCCTTACCTTCCAACTCAATATTGTACCTGCCCAGAAACTGACCATTTTCCTCGTCTGACCACAACAAAACATACCTGCCTGCCCCTGACACAAATTGTCTACCGCAGTCTGTGTCCAGGAGGACATAGTCATCCATTATTTGGTTCTCCTCCTGGAGTTTTTCAATATATTCCTCTGGACCATAGAGAGCCACTGTTTTTTTCTTGAATAATAATATTTTAAACTTGTTTGATATGAGCCTTTTTGCTGGTCCAAAGGCTGACAATACTCCACTGGCTGTAGTAATAGGGGCAATCCACCTGGCTATAGCTACCCAGACATTTGGAGCCTCTCCATCAATGCCCAGTACAAACAGCATCAAGGCATTAAAGGCAGCATTGAAAAAATCATCATAGACTAAACAATATCCATAAGTACCCATAGCAGCCGATAAGACGACTAGCAAAGTCAATATAAATCCAAATATATTTTTACCCTTCATCACTTTTCCCTTATAAAAACACCTATAGGCTCAATGTTAATTATTGCAAAACATGTTAGAACCAGAACTCATATCATCCCTATCATTATCACCATGGACATATCTAGCATTAAATTCCATGTTGATTTCCCTAAGTTCCTTTTTACCATCTATGTAATCCTGGTACATATCGGCCAACCCCGCCATGCAACCATCACAGTTAGCCTCAATATTTCCCAAGGAATCTTTCACTATCTGTTCTCTTTCTTCCTTTGTGGTTTCACTGATTAAATATGACATTTCTTTCCTCCACATTATACAAATATAAAAATAACGGGCGGATGCCCGTAATCATGTAGACCCAGATCTTTCGACTCGTCCTAAGTAACATTAGTATACATAAAAAAGGCTTCACAGTAAACTGTGAAGCCTTTGTAATTATTTGGGTTGGGCTGTTCAATTTCCAGATGCAATCATCATAAAAAACTCTGCTGCTGCACTGGTTTCATCTCCTAGGTAGCTACTGTCATCAAGAGTATTGTTTGCACCTACTGAGCTAAAAATTGCGGCTGTATCTGTGACTGTGATTTTACCAGCATTTTTCTTCATAGCAGCTTCACGCTCATTACGACGTTTTTCGTAGTATTTTTCCATCTGCTCCATCAGCATATCATGACGCTTTTTACGTTTTTCCCACCAGCTATCGTCGTCTTTTCCATTATCTAATTCCATAGGATAACTTTCACCATGATGTTCCTCTATTGAAGCTCCAAAATGTTCTGCATGATAATTTCCCTGTGCTCCAAACGGAAAATGAACTGCTCTATCTATCTTGAAATATCCTAGAACCCAAGCTTCATACTTAGGATCAGATTTCATCTGTTTATAACCGTCTTCTGTAATATTCAGATACTCTATATCATTTAACTGACTAGAATCATATGGAATTCTTGAAATAACATTATTTATTAATTCTTTGTATTCTTCTAATGATAAATCATCTGGATTATAATTTTCACCAAGATACTGCTTAATGACATTGTTGCCTGCGCTAACCATTTTTTCAACATCTGCTTTTCTATCTGGATGCTTTGAAATATATTTATCAACTGCACTTTCTTCTGGCTGTATTCTTTTCTTTCCAGATATTTTGTTCTCGCTTACGTTTGAAATTGTGCCACTGAAACTCATTTCTATACTTGCTTTTACA
>JAIKWH010000049.1 GCA_024684955.1 Pseudobutyrivibrio sp. | reverse complement strand
GACAGGTTAGATTATCCTATGTCTAGAGAAAAGGTGGCAAAGATAGTATGGCAACATTACCTGGATCAAGGCATAGTTTGTCTAGAGGAGCCCCAGTCTATTCAAAATAGGGTTTCATATGTAAAGGAACAGGATTCCTATGGGAAGATTTCTATGAGGAGGGTTGTCGATAAAGTGGATGCCTCTGATAGGAAATATATCAAAATAGATTTTGGAAAGAGGATATATAAGGACAAGGCGGCCTTTGAAAAAGAATTAACGCTTTTAGAACCAGCAGATAGGGAATATATATTAGGATTGCCTTGGCCCCTACATGATGTATACTTTCTCATAGATGAAAGAGTTAGCCGCTGGATTAATAGTGGATTAATAATTGAATGATAAGCACTTCTCTATGGGAGGTGCTTTTTTTGTTGCTCGAAAAATATTTATCGAAAAACAATAAATTTATATTGAAATTCAAAAATAGTTTTGCTATAACATAATTATCAATGACTTGGAGGTTAGGGATGGATAATAAATTAAATATTTTTGTAAAGACGGTGCTGGATATTTGCTTTTATGTAGGTGCTGCATTAGAGATTGCAGTTCCATTTGGCCTTAAATATGCAGTAGATTTAATAGTTAAGATTTTGGGAGAGTCTACAGAGTATGCAGCAATCAATGACCATTACCTGTACGCTGTGGTTTCTATTATGATTGTGGGACTTTTTGCCCTCCTTATTTTGTATGAACTGAGGAAAATGATGAAGACAGTTATAGAGGATGACTGCTTTGTCACAGCCAATGTAAAAAGTCTCTATCGTATGGGTTCATATGCCTTTGTTATTACAGGAGTAAAACTGCTTAGGTGCCTGGTTTATTTTACACCTGCATCCATTATTATTGCCGGGGTATTCCTCTTTGCGGGATTGTTTAGCAAGGTGCTGGCCAGGGTATTTGACAGGGCAGTCAATTATAAGCAGGAAAACGATTTAACAATTTAGGAGAGATCAGGTACTGAGATGATAGTAATAAATTTGGATGTAATGATGGCAAAGAGAAAGATAGGGCTAACCGAATTGGCAGGAAAGGTAGGAATTACTCTGGCAAACCTTTCTATCTTAAAAAATAACAAGGCCAAGGCTGTGAGGCTAGAAACACTAGAGGCTATATGTCAGGCCCTAGACTGTCAGCCTGGGGATATTTTGGAATATGTGCCAGATGAGGAGGTAGAATAATGGATTACCTAGTTAATGAAGTAAGTGAAGTAAATGTAGTCAATAAAGTAAATGAAGTAAATGTAGCAAATGAAATTAGCCAGGACAAAAGAAATGGCGCTAAGACATTTAAAAAATATGGTTTGATTTCCCTAATATATGGAATCATATATTCATTTTGTCTGTATGATAATCATTCTGGAATCACATACCCATTTTATATGCTGGCCACTATTATCTGTCTTGGCCTGGTCCGAAAAAAGGATGGCCTGTCTTTGATAAAAGATTCAAGTGGTAAAAGCGCTCTTGGGATTTTTTATGTATTATCCCTTATGTTGCTTGCCATACACAGGTGCCTCACCACAAGTTTTGCCATTATTTTTTGGGAGGGCCTTGCCACAAACCTCCTGCTCTTTAGTTTTATAGTTTATCTATATGTAGACACTAGAGAATTTGAAATTGCAGCCTGGTTTAAGAGTTTATTTCTGACACTAGTAAAGCCTATTATCCATATTGCCAGACCTATCAAAGACTTTATAGATTATAAAAATGAGATGGCAAAAGGGGACAACCAGGAGAGGAGGAAAACAATTATCGCTGTAATATGCGGTATTGCAATAGCAATTCCATTGGTGGTTGTCATAGTCGCACTACTTTCATCTGCGGATCTGGTATTCTCCAGAATGCTTACAGACATCCTGGAGAAAATAAATTTGCCGGATAATTTTTGGGACATAATCTGGGCCAGTGTTACAGCCATAGTCGCCATCTGGTTTGCATACATCATTCCTGATTCCTTAAATACTGAAGGAGTCAATGCCGGTGCAAGCAATAGTAAAAAGGGCAATCCTGTTATTGCAATTACTTTTACCAGTATTATAGGTGTGGTTTATATAGTATTTTCCATGATTCAGGTCCTGTACCTATTTACCGGCTCCATAGAGTTGCCAAAGGGTTATACCTATGCCGATTATGCTCACGAGGGATTTTACCAGCTTTTGGCAGTATGTATCATCAACCTTATTATGGTATCCCTTTGTAAAAGCCTATTTAGAGAGTCAAAGATTTTAAAGTTTATTCTTGCCACTATTGGAGTCCTTACCTATATTTTGATTGCCTCTTCAGCCACCAGGATGTTTTTATACATTGGAGTTTATCATCTGACATTCCTACGCCTATTTGTACTTTGGGTCTTGGCAGTTCTTTGTATATGGCTGGCTTTTTTAATCATAAGTTTATACCTGGACAAATTCCCAGTCTTTAAGGCGGGGATGGTGGCAGTCACTATTGCTTTCATAGCTTTTGTCTATTCAAATCCTGATTACCAAATTGCAAAATATGATTTGGAGGTAGCAGCAGAACAGATAGATGATTATACCTCTGTTGAATCTTATATTATCTATCATCTATCAACAGATGCAGTACCGGCATTAACATCTGATGCGACATTGCTTGATAGATATGAAGACCATGCTGTTTATAAATTTGTTGATGAGGACTATACAGGTATCAGAAAATACAATTTCTCCTATGGGAGAGCAAAAAAAGTGTTTGCACAAGCAAAAAACTAATGGTATATAAAAAGCATTTTAAAGGTAATGAACCTGCTAAATAGTGGCAGATTCATTACCTTTTGTCGTTTATATAAAATATTATGTAAAATATAGTTGACATAATGTAGGGCGAGTGTTATCTTATACTTGTAAAGAGGAGATAGGAAATGGCCAGAAAATACAATGGATATACTTAATAGAAGGGGGGACATGTAAGTATGAATGATTATCAGTATGGAGTTGTTGCAGGTTTAGTTACAGTTTTTGTTATTGCAGTCATCATCGGAGTTTTGATTCGCAAGATAAATGGTGGACATACTATGAAAGGAGAGTATGACGAGCGTCAGATTCTCGCCAGGGGAAAGGGATATAGAATTGGCTTTTTATTTTATATGTTTGAAATGGTAGTCATGCTTATTATTTCCTCTTTGGAATTGACACTTCCATTTACAGACTCTGCGCTATACGCTATTTTGTTTATACTTCCTATTGGCACCACATCAGTTTATTTTATATTAAACGATGCCTATATGGGCTTGAATAGTAACAAAAAATTTTATATTAGACTCAGTATTGTTGTAGCGGTTGCCAACCTTATTACTTTTGGTGAGGAAGTGATTACTGGCGGATGTTTTGAAAAGGGCAAATTATCAGGAAACATATTAAACCTAGGGGTTGCAATTTTATTTGTGGC
>JAIKWH010000051.1 GCA_024684955.1 Pseudobutyrivibrio sp. | reverse complement strand
TCTGACTTAAATTTACAAAATAAAGGTTTCGTTTCTTTTAAGAAACTTAAATGAATTTCAAGGATACATGTTTTAAAAACTTGTATTAATTCAAGGTTTGTTTCACTGTTCAGTTATCAATCTGCGCTTTGTTGTTGCTCTTGGCGACAACTTCATTAGCATATCGTAATCAGTCATCGTTGTCAACAACTTTTTTATTTATTTTTCAGACTTTTAAAGATAGAAAAAAAATAAATCTCATATCTTTTTGTCCTCAGCACTTCGTCTCCCTCAGTGCTCGATTATAATAGCACCTGAAATTACCAGTGTCAACCGAATTCACAGTATTTTTCTAAAGTAAATCTATTTTTAAAAAACCGGCAATTTGTTTGATTTGTATCACTATTTTAAACAATTTCAAAAAGCTACTTTTATGCACATTGTATAGAGCACAAAAGTAGCCTTCTTTAATCTTATTTTGATATAGCATCTATTGCCTCTTTTATATTGCTAACTCCAATAGCCTCCACTCCGGTCACTGTTAATCCAGCAAGATTTGACTGTGGCATTATCACTCTCTTGAAGCCAAGTTTCTTTGCCTCATTGAGGCGCTGCTCCGCCATCTGCACACTTCTGACCTCGCCAGAAAGACCTATTTCTCCAAATACCATGGTATCCCCTGGAATTTGGATTTCCTTTTCACTGGAATATATAGCAAGAGCAATAGATAAATCTACTGCTGGCTCATTGACCCTGATGCCTCCAGCAATATTTACATATATATCTGATCTGCCAAGGAATATACCACAACTCTTGTTAGCCTTGTGGTCCCTCATTCTCTCCAAAACAGCAACCAGCAAATTGACTCTGTTATAGTCGCATCCAGTGGCCATACGTCTTGGAATCTCAAAGGCAGTCTTGCTGACCAATGACTGGATTTCTACCAATATAGGTCTGGTGCCCTCCAAGGAGCAGGCAACTACAGAGCCGGTTGCATTTTCAGGTCGTCCCTCTAGCATAACCATAGATGGATTTTTTACTTCTATGAGACCAACATTTTGCATTTCGAAAACGCCAATTTCATTTGTTGAACCAAAACGGTTTTTTACTCCCCTGAGTATTCTGTAGGAAGCGTGTCTATCTCCCTCAAAATACAGGACAGTATCCACCATGTGCTCTAAGACTCTAGGGCCAGCCACCGTTCCTTCTTTTGTAACATGGCCAACTATAAACACTGCTATTCCCATGCCTTTGGCCACATTCATGAGAACTGAGGTAGACTCCCTGACCTGGGAAACTGAGCCTGGGGCTGATGACACTGCATCATTAAACATTGTTTGGATAGAATCAATAATAAGGACTGTTGGTCTTTCCCTTTCCACCACAGCCTTTACTGTATCAAGGTTTGTCTCGCATAAGAGATTTAACTTGTCATTAAATTTTCCTATTCTATCTGCCCTAATTTTAATCTGCTGGAGAGACTCCTCACCAGAAATATACATTACGTCAACCCCTGCCTGGCATAACTTTTGGCAGGTCTGCAGGAGAAGTGTGGACTTTCCGATACCAGGATCTCCGCCTACTAAAATCATGGAACCAGGGACAATTCCGCCCCCGAGGACCCTATCAAATTCTGCAATCTGGGTAGACATCCTATCCTCATTGTTGGCAACCACATCTACCAACTTGGTAGGATGAACATCAGAAACCGCTGCCCTGCTTTTAACAGCGGTCTTGTCCACCACTTCCTCTACCAGAGTGTTCCATGCGCCGCAGGCTGGACATTGTCCCGACCACTTAGATGTCTCATTGCCACACTCCTGGCAAAAATATACAGATACATTTTTCTTAGCCATACTCTCTCCCTATTCTCTAAAGTAAAAAACCCTCCGCCTAATGCGGAGGGAATAATTTAATTATAATCTTTTCACCTGAACGCTAACTGCCTTACCAGGATCCAGCTCAACAGAAATATTAAGCTTTCCTCCAAGATTTGTTTGCATCTGGCCAGTAGCATCGCCATTTACTTTGATGTCATAAGCTGTATCAGGCTCTAACTCTAAGGTAATCATGGCATCTTCGTTGCCTTCAACACTAAAGGTAATTTCATCAGCTGAGCATTTGAAATTTTCAACTGCTGTACCTGGAACTGACTCATAAACAAACATACCATTACGTTCTAATTTTGTGATGTCTGCAAAAGTCTTAACCTTGTACAAATCCCCATCATGCTTGTACCCATCAAGTTTTTTCTTGCCTGCAAGGGTGTAATCCCCGAAGCTAATGCTTCCGTCTGCTTCACTGCGAATCAATTCGCTAATAACAGCCATTTCTATTCCTCCTATTAGACCTAACCCTAGGTCAATTATCTTGGTCTGATTATATCAGAGGAATTTCAAATTCACAATAAAGCCAGTAGGATTTAATTATTTTTTTACAATTTCAAAAACTACGTTGTCATTTTTAATCTTGGCCTTTACATTGTCGCCAGATTTAATATGACCAGCAAGGATTTCCTCAGCCATAAGGTCCTCTAATGAAGTCTGAATCTTGCGTCTGATTGGTCGAGCTCCGTACTTTGGATCAAAGGACTTCTCTACAATCCAAGTCTTGACTGCAGAAGGAATACTAACAGTAATTTCCATCTGGTCTTTACACCTGCTGATAAACTCCTTGGTCTGTAATGTAACAATTTCTTTCATGTCGTCCTTGGTCAGAGCTCTGAAAACTATAGTCTCATCTATACGGTTTAGGAACTCAGGTTTGAAGAGACGCTTTACCTCTTCCATAACACCAGACTTCATGCGCTCGTGGTCTTTGCCTGCATCCTCTTTTGATGCAAAACCTAGATGCTTTGGCTCAATAATGGCCTGGGCACCTGCATTACTTGTCATAATGATAATCGTATTTTTAAAATCTACCTTGCGCCCCTGTGCATCAGTAACATGACCGTCATCCAATACCTGTAAAAGGATATTGAATACATCAGGATGTGCCTTTTCAATCTCATCAAATAGAATGACTGAATATGGGTTGCGACGGACCTTTTCAGAAAGCTGGCCTCCCTCTTCATAGCCAACATATCCTGGAGGTGATCCAATCATCTTTGAAACGCTGTGTTTCTCCATATACTCAGACATATCTACTCTAATCATAGCCTCTTCGTTGCCAAAAACGGCCTCAGCAAGAGCCTTTGATATCTCAGTTTTACCTACACCCGTAGGGCCAAGGAATAAAAATGAACCAATAGGTCTGCCCTTTTCTTTTAGGCCCACGCGGCCTCTGCGGACAGCACGAGCAACAGCCGATACCGCCTCCTCCTGGCCAATAACCCTCTTGTGTAATGTCTTCTCTAATTTGCGCAGTCTGTCTGCTTCCTTTTCAGTAAGTTTTGCAACAGGAATCTTTGTCCAAAGAGCAACTACAGATGCCACATCATTTTCAGTGATAGTAACTGTTTTTTGACTGCGTCTTTTATTTTTCTTTTTATCCTCCTGGGCCTTTTGCGCCTCAAGAGCCTTTTTCTCCGCCTTGATAGAACTAGCCAGAGCAAAGTCTCCGATAATAATAGCCTGCTCCAACTGCTCAGCAAGGTCAGCAATTTCTATTGCCAAGGTGTCATCATTTGGATTAATTGTCTTTACAGTAGAAAGTCTGACAGAAGCTGCAGTTTCATCCATAAGGTCGATAGCCTTGTCAGGAAGGAATCGGTCTGTGACGTATCTCTCTGAGAGATTGACACAGGCCTCCACTGCCTCATCTGGAATGATGACATCGTGGTGCTCCTCGTATAGGTATTTGATTCCTTTTAAGATGTCTATTGTCTCCTGGGCTGAAGGCTCCTCAACCAACACTGGCTGGAATCTTCTCTCTAGGGCTGCATCTTTTTCAATGTATTTGCGGTATTCATTGATGGTAGTCGCGCCGAGAATTTGGATTTCTCCGCGGGCCATAGCAGGCTTTAAAATATTGGAAGCATCAATCGCTCCCTCTGCTCCACCTGCTCCAATCAGGGTGTGGATTTCGTCTATGAATAAGAGAACATTTCCATTTTCTACAACCTCAGCAATGACCCTCTTGATTCTCTCCTCAAACTCACCACGGTATTTACTACCGGCAACCATTCCAGAAAGGTCAAGAGAAAGAACTCTTAAATTTTTGACTGAATCAGGCACATTGCCAGAAACAATACGCTCAGCCAAGCCCTCTACAATGGCTGTTTTTCCAACGCCGGGCTCACCAATAAGACATGGGTTATTTTTGCCACGTCTAGATAATATCTGAACAACACGTTGAATCTCAGAATCACGTCCTACGATGGGATCTAATTCTCCATCCTCAGCCATGGCAGTAAGATCTCTAGAGTATTGCTCCAAAGATGACTCGCCCTTTTTACGAGAATTCATGGTCTGCATTTCTTCTTTATATATATTGCCCTCTGCTCCCATACCAGCAACAAGCTCTGAGAAGAGCTTTTGTGGGTTTACATCAAGGGAATTTAAAAGTCTGGCCCCTGCGCAGTCAGGCATCCTAATCATAGCCAGCAGCAAATGCTCTGTGCCCAATGTCTTTGAACCGCTTTTTTCAGCCTCAATTTTTGCATGGTCTAAAAGCTGATCCAACTTTGGAGTGTTGCCCTCCGGCTCCATAACACTAAGATTTCCCCCTGGGGAAATAAGTTCTTCCACAAGTTTTAACAGGGCATCATGGCTTACTCCATTTGCAGTAAGAACCTTTGATGCCAGAGAGTTTTCCTGGTCGATAATGGCTATAAGAAGATGCTCTGTTCCAACATAGTGATGATTTAAACTCTTTGAAAGCTTTCCGGCTCCATCAATAGCCCGCTTTGCTTGTCTAGTAAGACCTATCATTGAATTCCTCCTATAGATTATTCAAATCCATCATATTGAGGCTGGCGCTGCTAGAGTGAGAATAATTACGTCTATCGTATTCTTCTCCCTCATCATCATCGTCATAATATTCCTCATCCTCGTCGTCTAATTCTTCTTCGTTGTCATATTCTTCGTAGTCATCCATGTCTTCTTCGTCATCATATTCTTCATCGTCGTCGTAATCATCTTCATCGTCTCTATTTCTGTCAGAGAAAACAATGGAACGTGGAAGTCTAGATGAAGAGTGTTTGCTTGGTCTTTCTGCGAAAACATCTCCATCAAAATCATCATCCCTCTTTCTAACGAGAAGGTTAATAATTATAAATAATAAAATTACGCAAAGAATTATAAGGGCAGAAATAAGTTTTCTGAATAAGTCAAGTTTGTCAGTATAAACTGAAAGGTCTGCAGGTGGAGTAGCAGCTGAAGTATCCTCTACTACAGGAGTAGCATTGCTTTCAAAAGCAGCCTGATCAACTCTAGAAATAGTACCTACAGTCTTGTCATATAGATACCAATTGCTCTCCCCCGAAAGATTTGTACCATAGACATAGAAGAACTCACTGCCATCAAATGTGTAGGCAGAATAAGAACCTCCAGTAACATCAATAGTTGCTGCTGTCATATTTGAATCCAGTGGAGCATCTGCAGGTGAAAGCATAATTAGAGAATCTCCTGAGCCAAGAGTGAGAAATTCAGAAACTGTGCCTGCAGCCTCGTCATAAATATAGAACACTCCTGAGCCCTGCACATTATCTGCAGGCTTTAAATATAGGAGATTTATAGTACCATTTGTAGGCTCGCTATATGTGCTCTTGCCAATGGTAAATACCTTTTTAGTAAATCCAGAAGGGACCTCAGAATCTTTGTAACGCTCAGAAACCACATAAGAAACTCCTGCAATATCAAAGCCGCCGTCAGCATTTAGGGTGCCAACTGCAGACCCAGAAGAAAGTTCTGTAGTAACAGCAGTGTCCTCTGCTGTCTCCTCTGTCTGGGTAGTCTCAACTGTTTCCTCTGTTGATTCCTCTGTTGATTCCTCTGCTGTCTCCTCTGCCTGGCTAGCATCAGAAGCAGAAGTTTCTGCATTAGATGATGTGTCTGCACTAGCAGCAGATGTACCTATAGAAATAGTGGTACTGCTGCCTGAGCAAGATGTAGATGACACAATGATAGATGCTGTGCCCTCTGCTGTAGACTGGAATACCAAGTCACCTGTGGTGCCTGTGAAGGAAACAGAATTGCCCTTGGTCTCATATCCATCTGCTGTACATGAATTAAGATTCATGAGGGACGCAGTATATTTGACAGTGACTGTACCCTTTTCAGAGGCGGTGACAGTAACTTTTGTGGTGTCCCCTACTCCAATTGAGTTTTTGCTAACTGAGATAGATGTAGTGCCTTGAGCATTTACAGTAATATTCATAGTAAAAACCATTGCAAGACATGCAAGGGTCCCGATTATTCTTTTAAACAATTTTTTCATAAGCATTTACCTTCCAATCCAGTGTCCATGCACAAGAAATAGCCTATTTCAGCATGATAAAACACTATATATAGTTTATTATAGGTAAAGGCCTAAGATACGTCAACAATTTCTAAGAATGAGAAAAGCCCAGATGAAACTGGTCAAAATAGAATAAAT
>JAIKWH010000007.1 GCA_024684955.1 Pseudobutyrivibrio sp. | reverse complement strand
TGGCAATATATTGTCATAAGTTACAATATCTTAATTTGGGCTTTTTTAGCAGTTTTTTGTTACACCAGCCATGAGAGGCTCACTATGTTATTTTTTAGAATCGGTAAAGAAGAGAGAAAAACCTTCTATCAGTCAAAATTTGAATATTTCAAAAAAGTCAGTGCATACGCAGCTGTTATTATGTGCATTATGCAAACAGGTTATTTCGTGTCTGACTGCTTTTTGTATGGACGTTTTGCCTATGAAACTCTTATCCCAAGATTTTCAATTCTCCTGTATGTTGCCTTATTTATAATCGTGTTCCCAAAGGTGCAAACCTATAAGGGGGCTGCTTTTTGGCTTTATGGTGCTGCCCACCTTTCTATGTGGTGCACCATATGGGCTATTATGAATTTGGTGAATAGGGATTATGCCAGAGAGGGCTTTATTATCATGCACTTTGCCTTTTTGGCTGTAGGCCTTGCTATGCCTCTTGTATATCACATTCCTATTCATATGGGAGTTTTCTTAAATATCATTATCTCTAATCTTTGGCTTCATTATGACTCGTATGACCAGATGCTGGCACTGGCTGTGCCGGTATTTCTTGGCGTGATCCTCCTACTATTTATACTAGAAAATTCTTATGTGGACCATTATCAGACCCGCAAGGAGTTGGATAAGAGTTTGGTGTCGGACAAATTAACCGGCATGTATAATAGGTACAAAATCGACGAGATCATAGATCCTGTCACAGAGGCCTTCAATCTCAATGAAAAGGTTGTGGTCCTTATGATTGATGTAGACCATTTCAAAAATGTAAATGATACATATGGACATGAGGCTGGTGATAGGATTCTTAAATATGTAGCTACAAAGTTGCAATCCCTTATTTCAGAGGAGGATTATGTTATCCGCTGGGGTGGAGAGGAATTTGTTGTCCTCCTATTAGATAGGACAATTAGCGAAGGTATGAATTGCGCCAGAAATATGAGACAGGCTGTTAAAACTGGCACAAATGATGTTTGCCCTGTTTCTATTTCTATAGGACTTTGTGCATACAAGGAGGGAGACAATTTCCACAAGGCCATAGACCAGGCGGATATGGCTCTTTACTATGCAAAAAATCATGGTAGAGATATGGCTGTCAACTACGAGGAAATTTAGTTTTTACGATTATTATGTCAAATCAATTTGAAAGAACCGGGCTTATCTATGGGATGGAAAACCTTGATAAGCTTTTTAATTCTAAAGTAATAATATTTGGTATAGGTGGTGTAGGAGGTTATGTGGCAGAGGCCCTGGCTCGAGTCGGCATTGGACAGTTGACCCTGGTGGATAAGGACACAGTCTCAGAATCCAATATCAATAGGCAAATCATAGCCTTGCATTCCACTGTGGGCAAAGCAAAGGTGGAGGTGATGGCTGCCCGCATAAAGGACATTAATCCAAATGCAAAAGTATTATGCCATGAATGCTTTTTCCTGCCAGAAAACTCTGACATGATAGATTTTAAGGAATACGACTATGTGGTTGATGCAGTTGATACTGTGACAGCCAAGTTGCTCATTATTACAAAGGCCAAGGAGGCCGGCGTCCCTGTTATTAGTTCTATGGGAGCAGGCAACAAGATAGACCCTAGCCAATTCAGGCTGGCCGATATTTATGAGACAAAGCAGGATCCCCTTGCCAAGGTAATGCGCAAGGAATGCAAAAAGAGGGGAATCAAATCCCTAAAGGTGGTATACTCTACCGAGGAAGCCATTGAACAAAAGGGCCACACTGATGAAAGCCCTGATCCAGGCAGGAGGGCAGTGCCTGGCAGCACAGCCTTTACTCCTTCTGTGGCAGGTCTTATAATTGCATCAGCAGTGGTAAATGATATTACAGGAATGAGATAATGATTAGAAGATATTTAGGTGATTATTCCGGTTTTAAGTGCACCGCGGACAAGTGCCCTGATTCATGCTGCAAGGGCTGGGAAATCGGAATAGATGATGAGAGTATAGATATGTATAAATTCATGGCTGATTCTGGCCATGATTTTTTTAATGAGAGGGTAGATTTTGAACAGGCTTGCTTTAAGCAAGATAAAAAGGGTGATTGCGCTTGCCTTAGGCCAGATGGATTGTGTCAATTACAGATGGATTATGGTCAAAAATACTTGTGTGCAACTTGCGATCTTTTTCCTAGACATATAGAGGAATTCCCTGAGGTTAGAGAATATTCTCTTTCTGCCTCTTGTCCTGAGGTGGCTCTGTCTATGGTTAGGATGAGAGAATTAATGGATTATGAAGAAAAGTCTGATGAGTCAGTAGACGCAGATGAGTATGAGGACTTTAATCAGGACTTGTATAATCTCTTGCTGGTTTGTCGCCATAGGATACTTGCTGTATTAAGAGAAGAGGACCTTCCTCTTTTAGACAGGTACTCTACAATTCTTTATTTTATGGAGAAGGTCCAGGGTGACATCGATATGGGCCTGTATCCAATGGAGGACTTGGACCAGTATTTATCTGATGCCAGGGCATATAAACTGGCACTTAGTTTTGAGGATAAAAAGAGGATAGCAGGGCTCATATTTGAGATGGACCCTCTCGATGAGACTTTTGTAGCAAGGCTAAGTGAGGGCTTTGGTAAATTATTCTCCAGTCAGGAGAATTTTGATAATAGTTTTGAGGCCTTTATGAATGACCATCAGACTATCCACACTACTATTACAAATCTATCCATATATTTTATTTTTACCTATTTTTGCGGGGCTGTTTATGACGACTATGTACTGGCCCAGGCCAGAGCAGGAATATTCCACTCCCTTGTGATTCTCCTTATATGGGTGTCTATGTCTGACAATGGACAGATAGGTCAAGAAGATATGGCATATTTCCTCTACAAGTACTGTAGAGAGTTGGAAAATTGCACGGAAAACATCATGTTGATAGAGCATTTTATGGATGAAATAGACTAATTCTGTTTTCTATTGATTATTTCTTATGATATAATGGAAGCGGACTTGACAGAGGTTTTTTAGGAAAATAGTTCAGTTTTATTGTAAATAAGGAGGATGGAGCATGGCAAACAAGTATGCAGGAACACAGACAGAAAAGAACTTAATGGAAGCATTTGCTGGGGAATCACAGGCAAGAAATAAATATACATATTTCGCGTCAAAAGCAAAGAAAGAGGGTTATGAGCAGATTGCAGCCCTTTTCTTAAAGACAGCTGATAATGAGAAAGAACATGCAAAGTTGTGGTTTAAGGAGCTCTATGGCATTGGCACAACAGAGGAGAATCTTGCTGATGCTGCTGAGGGCGAAAATTATGAGTGGACAGATATGTACGATGGATTTGCCAAGACAGCAGATGAGGAAGGTTTCCCAGAACTGGCTGCTAAGTTTAGAGGCGTTGCTGCCATCGAAAAGACCCATGAGGAAAGATATAGAGCACTTCTTCACAATGTAGAGGCGCAGGAAGTATTTGCAAAGAGTGAAGTAAAGGTTTGGGAGTGCCGCAACTGTGGACACATCGTTGTTGGTACAGAGGCTCCTAAGGTTTGCCCTGTTTGTGCTCACCCACAGGCATTTTTTGAGGTGCA
>JAIKWH010000004.1 GCA_024684955.1 Pseudobutyrivibrio sp. | reverse complement strand
AGCTCCTGCAATTGCTGCATCCAATCTTGCATTCTTAAGAGTAGCTTGAGCTGATTGTAATGCGCCAAGGGCAATACCTGCTGCCCATTGCTTGCCATTTCTTTTTATATTGCGATTAATCTTACCAATAGCTGTATCTATTGCATCAGCAGCATCTTTTTTACGATCATATGCTGTCTGAGCACTTTCCTGCTGGCCTCTTGCTGCCTCAAGTTGAGAATTAAGTCCGTCCGTACCATTAATCAAGTCGTAGGCTGTCTGGTATGCAGCATTCTTTTCTGTCTGAGTTGTGAGTGCAGTAACTAACTGACCCTGTAAACCAGAGATTGTTGTATTAACGCCTTCATTTGCACTTTGGATTCCAGATAATGTCTCTCTAGCACTTGTCAACTGGCTTTGTAACTTAGAATTCTGCTCATTATACTGACCCTGAGTAAAAATAATTTTTTCGCCTATATCTCTAGCCCAAGGTACATTATCATCGTATTGGTGTGTCCAACTATTGTAAACAGATACTGTAATATAGCACTGTAGTGCATATCCATATCTTGTCTTTACTAGTTTATATTCACCATATGTATACTTTGTATCGCCAATTACAACAGGTGTTCTATCTACTTTTACACCAGCATCTTTTGCTGCTGCAAGGAGTGCATTCCTAATGCCCTCTTCCTTGGCAGTTGCCTCCTGTTTCTTTGTATCGACTGTCTGCCTGTTTGTTGCTGCCTCAGCAGATTTTGCGTTTGCCTCAGTTTCTAGTCTATTGGCTTCATCCAAATACAACTGAGCTTTGGCAGGATCATATCCATAGCCATCCCAACCATCAAACCAACCACCATCGTGATTTAAATCCTGTGCAATCTCTCTATACTCCTGAGCCTTATTACGCTTGTCAGAAGCTTCTCTTTCTGCATTAGAAGCAGCATTTTCCAATGCTGTAACATCATTGCGAAGTTGGTTAACTGCACTAGCTGCATCAGCCACTGACTGCTTTTCCTGACCTACTGTATACTGGGCTTCCTTAGCCTCAAGATTTGTAACATTAGTAACAGCCTCTTTATCGTCAACAAGTTTAGCCCGCTCTGTTGCAATCTCATTATTTAGTCTAGTAACCTCTGCATCAGCAGCATCGCTATCAGTCTTAAGACCTTCTAATCCGATTTCAGAAATTTGATCACTTAAATCTGTAACAGCATCTTTAGCATCTTTTAGATCCTGCAATGCGCTATTTTTTTCTCCGTCAGCAATTGTCTTCTTACCCTGGAGTTCAGTGAGTTTATCTTCTGCTGCTTTCTTGGCTGCTGCTGCCTGTGTAGGATCCATCACTTTGTCAATGCGCTTGATGCCAGCTGCTCTCATTGCATTCCAAAGGTCGCCCCATGCTTTTCTTTCAGCCTCTTCAGCTGCAGTTACTGCATCGTTTGCTCTTTCAAGGGCTTCCTCAGCATCCTTGACTGAAGGAATCTGCCATTCATTCTTGAATCCAGCAGCCTTCATTGCAGCTTCAAGTTCTTCCTGTGCTTTTAAAAGTGCTGTCTTATCATATACAGCCTGAGCTGTCTTCTCAGCTGCCATAGCCTTCTGATAATTCTCATAAGCTCGTGATGCCGCTATTACAGCCTCTCTCTCCTTTTTCTGAGCATCAGCGAGTTTTTTATCCTCAGCAAGTTTGTCCCAATATGCCTTGTGCTGTGCAACCTTCAGCTCAAGATTAGCCTGGTTTGCTTCCTCTAAAGCATCCTCATAGGCTTCATCAAGAGTATCTGCAACACCTGAAACAGTATCATATACTGCCTGCTTCTGTGCTACATCGCCAAAAGCACGATTTACTTCTGCTAACTTTTTGCCATATGCTGCTTTGCAAATGTTTTCGAATTTAACTTTCTGATCTCTATCAGCCTTGGCACTGTTGAGAACAGCCATAGCCTCATCATATGCCTTCTTTGCATTTCCATCTAATTTTGTAACATCAAGGGTCTCATCCTCTGGATCAAGACCATTGGCAACAAGGAGCTCATTGAGTGCTGTCTGAGCAGCTGTTACTGCCTCCTCTGCTGCTGTTCTCTCATTTTCAGCTGTTGTGAGAGCATCCTTAGCAGTTTTGATGAGTTCGTTTGCTGCATTAATGTCAGCCTGTGATAATGAAGCAGCAGCTGCATCTGCGGCCTTGTCTGCATCATTTGCAGCACCTGCTGCAACCTCTTCTGAGTTCTCTGCACTTGCTGCCTTATCCTCAGCGTCCTCGTCAAGCTCTGCTACCTTTTCAACTTCCTCAGCAAGGCCTGGTACGTACTCTACTGGATCTTGCTCGCTGTCAGTCACCTTTTTAACTTCACCAACTAGATGAATTTCTATTTGCTCTGGCTTAACTAGAATTGGCTTATCAATAGGATCTTCCTCAACAACCTCACCCTCACCGTTTGGTGCTGGATTTGTAAGATATGGAACAGCATTTGGAACAATGTTTTCAACATTCTCAGCTGTTTCCTTTACATCCTCAGCAACCTCTGCTGCCTGCTCTGATACTGCAGGAGCAGCCACAATCACTTCAGCCTCTGGAGCTGGATTTTCAGCAACAGGAACTTCTGCTGGAGCTTCCTCGGCAAATGCTGTGATAGGAGTTGAAGCCATAACGGCTGCAAGACCTAATGATGTAGCCTTTACTACTGAACCCTTTACATTCTTTTTCATATCTTCCTCCTTGAAAAAAAATTAATTACTAACATAAACAAATTTCAATTTCTTGATTCGATAGTTAGATACTATCACCTTTAAAATCAAAAATCTTTAGGTTGGCAAAATGTGAACTTTTTTGGCAAATTCTATTCACATAATCATCACAAAATTTTGTTGACATAGGCCAAAAGGACCAGAAATATGGGTTTTTTCCTTATTTATTCGCAAAAAATAGGATGTGCCAAATCCTTGGCACATCCTTTAAAATCTAATCAACTCTTAGAAAACTAAGTGATTTCTGAGGGAAATCACTTACTGCTCGTCAACATACTTTTGAATGTTGGAAGCATTGGCATAGCGTTTTACATCGTCCCCGTTTACAACCACTAGAGTAGGTGCCTGCATAACGCCAAACTTCTTTGTCATGTCTGCCTGCTCCTCAGCATCAACAAGGATGTAATCCTCATCCTCGAGAATCTCCTTTGCCAATGCGCAGTTTGGACAAGTCTTTGTGGTAAAGAGGTACTTTTTTCCAGTTCCCTTTTCCTCAGAAACAATCTGAACATTTACCTCAGGCTCTTCTGTTTTATTAGAAACATCATCTCCTGACCTACGGCAAACAGAATGAGCAATGTCATAAAGTTTTCTGTTCTTGTATTCCTGAGCCTTGCCATCATTCCAATTTTGTACTGGACGATAGTATCCTGTGATGCGGCTGTAAACCTCTGTAGACTTGCCGCAGTGAGGACATGTGTACTGCTCACCTGACAGATATCCGTGCTCTTTACATACTGAGTATGTAGGTGAGATTGTGTAATATGGAAGTCTGTAATTCTCAGCGATCTTGCGAACAAGGGCTGCTGCTGACTGCCAGCTAGGTAACTTCTCACCTATGAATGCATGGAATACTGTGCCCGATGTATAGAGGGTCTGGAGATTGTCCTGAACCTCGAGGGCATCAAATATATCTGCAGAATATTCAACAGGCATATGAGAACTGTTTGTATAGAAAGGAGTGTCTCCCTCCTTGCCGGCTGTGATAATGTCTGGGAACTGTTCCCTGTCATGTTTTGCAAATCTGTATGTGGTAGACTCAGCAGGTGTTGCCTCAAGATTGTAAAGATCTCCGTACATTTCCTGATAATCAGAGAGACGTTCTCTCATATGATTGAGCACATCCTGGGCAAAGGCCTGGGTCTTTTCACTTGTCATGTCTGCTCTCAGCCAATTGGCATTGAGCCCAACCTCGTTCATACCAATCAAACCGATTGTCGAGAAGTGGTTGTTGAAGGTGCCAAGATATCTCTTGGTATATGGATATAAGCCCTCGTCAAGGAGTTTTGTAATAACTCCACGCTTTATTTTAAGAGAACGGGCTGAGATATCCATCAGTTTGTCAAGGCGGCTGTAGAAATCTGCCTCGTCCTTTGCCAGATATGCAATACGAGGAAGGTTTATAGTAACAACGCCTACAGATCCAGTTGACTCACCTGAGCCGAAGAAACCACCAGATTTCTTGCGGAGCTCTCTCAGGTCAAGACGAAGTCTGCAGCACATAGAGCGCACATCAGATGGCTCCATGTCTGAGTTAATATAGTTGCTGAAATATGGAGTACCATATTTTGCAGTCATCTCAAATAACAGCCTATTGTTTTCTGTATCGGACCAGTCAAAATTGCGAGTAATAGAATATGTAGGGATTGGATACTGGAATCCTCTGCCGTTGGCATCGCCCTCAATCATGATCTCAAGGAACGCCTTGTTGACCATGTCCATTTCCTTCTTGCAATCTTTGTATTTGAAGTCCATTTCCTTGCCCCCTACAATTGCAGGAAGCTCTGCCAGGTCGTTTGGAACAACCCAATCCAATGTGACATTGGAGAATGGAGCCTGTGTACCCCAACGAGAAGGAGTGTTTACACCGTAGATGAAACTCTCGATGCACTGCTTTGTCTCCTTGTAGCTGAGATTGTCAGCCTTAACAAATGGTGCCAAATATGTATCAAATGATGAGAATGCCTGAGCGCCAGCCCACTCATTCTGCATGATGCCAAGGAAGTTTACCATCTGGTTGCAAAGTGTAGAAAGGTGTTTTGCAGGTGCAGATGTAATCTTGCCTGTGATTCCTCCCAGGCCCTCCTGGATGAGTTGCTTTAATGACCATCCTGCACAGTATCCTGTCAACATAGAAAGGTCATGAATGTGAATCTCTGCATTGCGGTGTGCATTTGCGATCTCCTCATCATAGATTTCTGACAGCCAGTAATTGGCAGTGATAGCACCTGAATTTGAAAGGATAAGTCCTCCAACTGAGTAGGTAACTGTAGAGTTTTCTTTAACTCGCCAATCCTCAACCTTTACATAAGAATCTACAACATTCTTGTAATCAAGATAAGTAGATTTCATGTTGCGCATCTTTTCACGCTGTTTTCTATATAAAATGTACGCTTTCGCAACATCTGTATAGCCAGTTTGCTCTAAAACATTCTCCACTGAATCCTGTATATCCTCCACAGATATACGACCATCGTGAATCTTGCTCTGAAAATCTGCTGATACCCTAAGGGATAAAAGGCCTATAATGTCGTCATTATATTCCTTGTCAGTAGCCTCAAATGCTTTTGCAATAGCATCGTTAATCTTCCCCAAATTGAATTCTGCAATTTTACCGTCTCTTTTTAAAACATCAAACAACTCTTATCACCAGTCCCTTCTCTAGATTTAAATGAGCCAAAAAAAAGGAGCAATACAGCCGTCTCCTTTCTGACTTGCCTATAGTTTATCAAAATATAGTGATTGGATTCAAGGTTTAATAACTATATATAGTGTTTTTCAGCATTTTTAACGAAAAAGGAAAAGGGAAATTGAATAATTTCTATGTAGAATCGTGTTTCAATAACACAATATTTAGAGTTTTTTCACATTTATTTCAACTATATCTTGTATGTCTTCAGGAGCAAAAAAGAGACCAGTTTTACCTGGTCTCCAAAAAAATCAACTCATTAGCTGCTATTTCGTCCTCTGGATAAAGCTCTAGATATTGTGTCAAAACCTCTTTTGCCTCATCAAACCTATATAGCTTTTCTAGGGCTGCCACCTGTCCCTTTAGAAGGTCAGACATATTATCTATTGAATCAAGAGTCAACCCTGCAGAATAATACTCAAGAGCATTCTCATATTTGCCATTTGCCATCTCTAAATCACCTAATGTAGCCATGACTGCAGAGGTGACTGTGTCACTGGCCGCGTATTCCTCCAGGAGTTTTTGCGCCTTGTCGTCCTCTCCCTGGTCCTGGCACAATTTGGCCAGATAAAGTTTTGCCTCTACAACATCCTTGTCCACTGCTGCTAATAGGTTTTCCTCTGCCTTGTCATTTTGTCCTATCATGTAATAGATTCGGCCCTTGTAATACTTTCCCTCGGCAGATTTGTCCGACACCTCCAGTGCCTTATTGAGGTAGGCCATACCCTGATCCTCATATCCTAGGGCATTTAAATTTTCATATATCTTTATATATAGGAGGTAATTTTTTTCATCGCAGGCCACTGCGTCATCATAATCAGTGACAGCAATGCCTATCTCTCCCTCTCCGGCATAGATACTGCCCCTCATAAAATATGGCTCAAAATTATCTGAGTCATATTCTATCAGGGCCGTGTATGTTTTGACTGCATCATCAAACAAGCCCGCCTTATATTGGGCAGCGGCCTTGTAATAATCAATGTCAATCTCCAGGTCTGTGACCTTTCCAATAGATAGGGAAAGAGCCTCATTAAAGGTGTCGATAGCAGTCTCATAATCTCCTGCATCCATCAGCTCTACACCTTTGTCCCTGAGAGCAATCTCTTCTTCATTATATTTGCCACAGCCCACTAAAAGCGAAAGGCTAATGGCAACCGTCATTAATAATCCTGCTTTTCTCATGACAATTATTTTATCAAATACCCTATTGCTTTCCTAGATTTTACAGGCAAAATAATTAACAAAATCCTAAAGAGGTCATATAACTAATGTTTTTCATTGATCTGTGTTATAATCTATAAATATTCTGTATACCAGAATATTTTACAGACAAATCTCGGAATAATTCTCGAGAATATATATCGTCAGCAACAACTTGTAAAGGAGATTAATTTTGGATAGTGACTTAGTTCCCCGATTGTTAGTACTAATCATTTTACTGCTGCTTTCCGGATTTTTTTCATCTGCGGAAACAGCACTTACTACTGTAAACAAAATCAAATTGCAAACCAAGGTGGAGGATGGTGACAAAAAGGCAAAGAGAGTTCTGGATGTTGTTAGCCGCCCTAAGAAAATGCTTTCAGCAATTCTCATAGGAAACAACATTGTAAACCTGTCTGCCTCATCCCTGGCCACCACCCTTGCCATAGATATATTTGGCAGCGTTGGTGCCGGAATAGCCACAGGTATTTTGACCTTGCTAATCCTTATCTTTGGAGAAATTACTCCAAAATCATTGGCAACAATTAACTCTATGAATCTAAGCCTGATGTTTGCCCCATTTATATATTCCCTTATGCTCTTGCTCACTCCAGTTATTATTGCTGTAAATTTCCTTTCTGGAATAGTGATAAAACTTTTTGGAGTGGACGCTGATTTCAAAGATGATCCTATCACTGAGGACGAAATCCGTGTCATGGTTGATAAGAGTCACAAGAGCGGTGAAATCGAAGGCGAAGAAAGGACCATGATTCATAAAGTGTTCGACTTTTCCGATGCCACCGCAAAAGAGGTTATGATTCCCCGCATAGACATGACTATGGTGGAGGACAACATTTCCTACAAGGATCTCATGAAAATATTCAAGGAGAATATGTTCACCAGAATCCCTGTGACCCAGGCTGAAACAGACAATGTAATCGGTCTTATAAATATGAAAGACTTCTTAGGCCTGGTTCCAAATGATTCTTTTTCTGTAAAAGATTATCTCAGGGATGCCTATTTTACCTACGAAAGCAAAAATGTTTCTGACCTCTTTGATGAAATGAGAGGGGGGGCTGCCACTCTCTCCATCGTTTTAAATGAATACGGAGAATTGTCAGGTATGATTACCCTAGAGGACCTCTTGGAAGAAATCGTTGGAGAAATCCGCGATGAGTATGATGAGGACGAGGAAGACCCACTAGTAAAAATCAACGACCGAGAATACGATGTCCTTGGCTCCATGAATCTGGAGGACCTTTGCAACATTCTCCCACTGGGATTCGAAAGCGAGGACTACGACACCATAGCCGGATACATAATCGGTGCCTTCGATCATTTCCCAAAAATTGGGGAGACCTATGTGTCAGAAAACGGCACAATTATCAGAGTCCTTTCTTCCAACAAAAAGCGTATCCACAAACTCAGGATTAAACTGCCTGTTGAACAAAACGCTCAAGAACCATAACCAAATTAAGCATTAGACCTGCTGCTCCTGCTGTCTGAAAGACCTTTCTCAAGGCAGCCCCTGGAGCAGGGGTCTTTTTTTCTTGGAGAAAATCTCCCTGCAAATAGCGCGATAGTCTTTCTGATGCGATTTGTAACTCTTCTGAATTGTCTAACGAAAGAATGACAGCGTCCAAGGCAGAATTTATAAATGCAAGTTTCCCTTCATTTGTGTGACTGTCTTCCATATTCCAGTTCAAAAACAGAATTGCAAAAATCAATAAGCCAACTGTGTTAATTACCACTGCAATTATCAGACTAAATTCATTCCTAAAATAAAAATATATGACCAGATTTGTAATGAGAAAGCCCTCCTTGTAAATGAAGGCGATTATCCACTGGGCTCCCTTTCTTTTGTATAGCAAGAGGCTTTGCCTATCCCAGGCATCCACCAACTGACCAAGCAGGCCTATGATTGCAGCATCATGTCCCCTTCTATCCAAATCCAGGCTATGGCCCATGACAGAAAAAACCGGGCACTTTAGTTTCTTTGCCAGGTACGTCAACAAATCTCCTGCAGTAAAAGTGGGATTCTCTGTCTTTTTTATTCCCATCCTTATAGCCTTTCCCACCCTGCTTTTCCTACTAAAAACCAGGGTCAATTCTCGTAAAGACAATCTCAAATCCTTGGAATCCTTTATAGCATAGAGCAATTCTCTCATGAGTTTTTTCTTGTCCTTGTGGCATCGAAAAGCCTCTCTCCTCTTAAAAAAAGATAGGATAATTGGAGGCACAGAAATACAAAGCCATAGTAAAAGCACTAGACTCCTGTTTTTAAAAAATAATTCTATTGTGTTCATATTAATAAATAGGGAAAAATAAGAAAAACGACGTCTCCATTTGGGAAACGTCGTTATGATATCAAATAATAATAATATATTCAAGCACAATCTTAGTGGGTCTTTGGCTCTGGATAATCAACTCCAAAAGTATCAACTGTTACCTTTTTCATCTTTTGCTCTACAAGTGGGCGATCAGAATAGTCTGTGTCCACCTCCGCAATCTTGTTGACCACATCCATACCCTCAATCACCTTGCCAAATGCAGCATAGTCGCCATCAAGGTGTGGGCTGGTCTTGTGCATGATGAAGAACTGGCTGCCTGCTGAGTTAGGCATCATGGTGCGGGCCATTGAGAGGACACCCGGCTCATGCTTTAGGTCATTTTTGAAGCCATTGCTTGAAAACTCTCCATCAATAGAGTATCCTGGTCCACCCATACCTGTTCCGTCTGGATCTCCACCCTGGAGCATAAAGCCATTGATTACCCTATGGAAAATTACTCCATCATAGAAATTGTGGTTGATAAGACTGATAAAGTTGTTTACTGTGTTTGGGGCAACATCTGGGTACAACTCAGCTTTCATTACATCCCCATTTTCCATCTCAATAGTAACTACTGGATTCTTTGCCATAATTAATCTCCTTTAAATGAAATCCTTTGCTTCTAGATCCTCTGCATATTATAGATTCTCTAAATATTTCTTTGACTCTGCCAGATATTCGTTGTTTATCTCGTAGATACGACCTGCGTCAGCAGCGGCAGCAAAAGCACTGTCCATTGGCATCTTACCCAGGATTGGAAGTGCCAGTTCACCTGCTACAGCATCCAGATTGCTCTTTCCAAAGATTTCAATCTTTTTGCCACAATCAGGACATTTGATATATGAATAGTTTTCTACTAATCCAATGACAGGGATGTGCATCATGTCAGCCATATTGTATGCCTTGCGGACAATCATCTGCACCAACTCCTGTGGAGAAGTAACAATCACTATGCCATCCACTGGGATAGACTGGAAACATGTGAGTGGAACATCTCCTGTTCCAGGTGGCATATCTACAAATAAATAATCTAAATCACCCCACTGGACATCTGTCCAGAATTGCTTGACCACTCCTGCTATAACAGGACCACGCCAAACAACTGGAGCCTCCTCATCCTCTAACATAAGGTTGATAGACATAATCTTAGTGCCGTCTGCTGCCAGTTCTGGAAAAGTACCATCATCATTTCCTCTGGCTGGGCCCTGGACCCCAAACATTTTTGGAATAGATGGGCCAGTGATATCTGCATCGAGAATACCAACAGAGTATCCCGCCTTTGACATTAAAGAAGCAAGTGATGATGTAACAAGAGACTTGCCAACGCCACCCTTTCCTGAAACGATTCCGATTACATGTTTAATATTTGAGTTTTTATTTGGCTGCTCTAAGAATGCTGTATTTCTAACTCCCTTTTGCGCTGCTGCAGCTGATGGACATCCCTCACAGGAACTGCGTCCACATGTGCTTGCAGAAGAACAGTCGCTTTTATTCTCATTTGCCATTAAATGAACCTCCTTAAATACCTAATTCCTAGGTCTTAATATCTTTCAACGGATGTGAATAAATTATATCACGAATTCTATTGTATACCATGTTTGTTTGTGGGTACAAGGGACAAATCCCTTTAAATCAGCGCATTTCAACTTGTTGATTTTCTATTCAACTACATTCTTGACTTATCCACATTTTCCACATCCATATTTTTTTAGGAGGGGATAAGTAAAGTTATCCACATTGTTATTAACTACAGGTGCACATTCACAAATATACCACAATATAACGTCACCTTTTCATATTGAAAAGAAGACTTTAATATTAGATAATGAAATCGAAGTTGGGTTTTCCCATTTTTTAGGAGTATTTTAATGACAGAAACAAAGACAAAAGAGGTCCTCTCTTTCGCAGTTGAGTTGGGTGATATAATGCTGCGTAACGGTGGAGAGGTGTACAGAATCGAAGATAGCATCCTAGCAATTTTGAATGCTTATAACATAGAGGATTACGATGTGTATGTCTTGAGCAATGGAATCTTTGCCAGCGCTGACGAGACCACTGCCCACAGCGGCTCTATGATTAGGCATGTGCCTATGCTGGATATGAATTTGGGACGCATATCCGCCTTAAATTCCCTGTGCCGAGATGTTTGCAACAAGACTATCAGCATAGAGGATGCTTGGGAAAGGCTTAACCAGTGCAAGAAAGAGGTCTATTACAACACTATTCAATTAGTTATTGCCACAGGCATTGGTTGTGGCGGCTTCGCATACCTATATGGTGGCAGCATCTTGGATGCTATCATTGCCATATTAGTCGGCTTTATCCTAAAAATTGCTCTTAATTCTTTCAAAAAAGAGACTTCTAAGGCGGTCAAAAACGTCTTGGGCTCAGCAATAGTTTCCATTGTGGCTATTTTGATTTACATTGCCGGGGCCCCTGTCCACTATGACAAGATAATAATCGGTGGCATCATGCCCCTGGTACCTGGAATCCCCCTTACCAATTCTATCAGGGATTTCATCAATAGCGATTACCTGTCTGGGTCTATAAGACTTATAGATGCCCTCCTAACAGCCTTTTGTATTGCTGTTGGTGTTGGTGTTGTCATCACCTTCGCCCATATTATTGGAGGAGGTGTATTGCTATGATTCAAGACCTTATTATTCAATTTATTGTTAGTATGATTGCCACCATAGGCTTTGCTGTTGTATTTGGTGCTCCAAAGACAGAGCTTATCTTGTGTGGTATCTCAGGAGCCTTGGGCTGGATTTTTTATGTAATTGTTTCCACCGCTGGGGCTGGCCCTACCTTGGGCAATATGGTTGGTGCCATTATCCTTACTGTATTCTCCAGATCCCTTGCTGTAGCAAGAAAAAATCCCGCCACAGTATACCTTATTACCGGGATTTTCCCCTTGGTACCTGGAGCGGGAATATATTACACTTCCTACTATCTAATTATGGATGATATGGCTATGTTTTCAAATTATGGCCTTTCTACAATTAAAACAGCCGGCGCTATTGTTATGGGAATCATCTTTGGGATGGCTTTCCCACAGGCCTGGTTCAACAAAGTCTTCGCTTGCAAAAAGGCTAAACAATAATAAAAATACATGGGTCACAGTCAGATTGGTCTGCCTGCGGCCTTTCTTTTTACCCATGCCCTATATACGATGATAAGGCAAATGGCATGTACCAATGAGGTCAAAAACCAAGAGGCTGGGTACGAAAAGAATAACACCCCCTCCGTGTGGTGATATTTAAAGTAAGTGGCAATCCACACCAGGCGGGATGCACAGGCTCCCAAAAGGGAAACTATCATAGGCAGTGTGGAATTACCAAGGCCTCTTAATCCGCCTGCCAGGGTATCCATAACTCCACAGAGGAAATATGGGCAACAAATCCAAAAAACTCTGATTGTGCCAGCCGCTATGGCCTCCTTGCTATCTGTGTAGATGCCCAGCAATGGATTGGCAAAGAAATAGGCTAAATTGCCCATTACAAGGCCTACAACAGTGGCTATCCCAAGGCATTCCAGGACTACCACCTTGACTCTTTGCGGCTTTCCTGCTCCATAATTTTGGCCTACAAAGGTAACGCAGGACTGGGAAACTGAATTCATAGATACATATACGAATCCCTCTATGGAAGCCGCTGCCGCAGAGCCTGCCACCACTACGGCTCCAAAGGAATTTATAGATGATTGGATGACTACATTGGATAGGGAGAATACTGTACCCTGTACAGCTGCAGGCAGTCCAATTCTAATAATCTTTTTTAAAATTCTCCTATCAATTCTGATGCGAGAAACATTTATTTTTAGCGGGAATTGATGACGCATCAAAAAAACAATAAGCATAATGCAGGATATATAATTTGAGACAACTGTAGCAATGGCTACTCCTGCCACATCCATCCTAAATCCAATAACCAAAATAAGATTGAGAATTACATTAACCACCCCTGCCACTGTAAGGAAAATCAGAGGGTGGGTTGTATCTCCTGAGGCCCTCAGTATTCCTGCCAAAAAGTTGTAGAGCATTATAGCTGGCATGGCAGTAAAATATATTCTCACGTAAAGTTCTGCCAGACCTATAACTTCTTTTGGACTACCCATTATCCTGAGCATTGGACCTGCCCCAAATAAGCCTATAAATATTAAAATCACGCCACAAATCAGTGAGAAGGCAATACTTGTGTGGACTGTCTTGTCTACATCATCTTCGTGACCTGCTCCGTAAAATTGGGCTGCGCATACATTCGCGCCGATGGAAATGCCAATAAAAAGATTGGCCATGAGATTAATAAGTGAAGAGGTGGAACCAACGGCTGCAAGAGAATTTTCCCCTGCATAATTACCCACAACAATTACATCAGCTGCATTAAATAGTAACTGCAAGAGGGATGATGCAATGATAGGGATGGAGAAAAGAATGAGTTTGCCCAGAAGTGGTCCCTGTGTCATATCTACTTGTTTAGTGTTTGATTTAGCCATAAGAAGATTGTAACACCATTTTGTTAATAAACAATATATAAAGTTTGAAGGCAGACCCTAAAAGGATCTGCCTCCATTAAATTAAAGAAAGAAATTATAGGAAAATCTAATTCAATTAAGAAATAGATATAACCCCGGATTAAATTATTTTGCAGCTAATTCTGCCTTTAATGCCTCTGTAAGAGCTGGAACGATCTTGTTGAGATCTCCAACAATACCGTAATCAGCAACATCAAAGATAGGAGCTGTCTCATCTTTGTTGATAGCAATGATGATATCAGACTCTTCCATACCTGCTGTATGCTGGATAGCACCAGAGATACCGATTGCAAAATATACGTTAGGACGAACAGTCTTACCTGTCTGACCTACCTGAAGATCCTTTGGCTTCCAGCCAGCATCTACAACTGCACGAGAGCAAGATACTGTACCGCCAAGAACTTCTGCAAGATCATCAAGAATCTTGAAGTTTTCTGGAGAACCAATACCACGACCACCAGATACAAGGATCTTTGCATCCATAATATCTACTGTTGTAGCAACGTTCTTTACTACGTTGAGGATATCAACGAATCTGTTGTTAACCTTGATCTCAGGATTGAAGTTAATAACCTCAGCCTTGCGACCAGCCTCCTTAGGAAGCTTCTGCATAACACCTGGACGAACTGTAGCCATCTGTGGACGGTTGTCTGGGCATGCGATTGTAGCGATTGTGTTTCCACCAAATGCTGGACGAGTCATAAGGAGCTGATTGTGCTTCTGCTCTACTCCCTCCTTTGGCTGAAGTGGGAAATCACCAATCTCAAGTGATGTACAGTCAGCTGTAAGACCTGTCTGAACTCTAGCTGAAACTGTAGGGCCAAGATCACGACCGATTGCTGTTGCACCAACAAGCATGATCTCTGGCTTGTACTCATTAATGTATGCTGCGAGAGCCTGTGCATATGGCTCTGTGCGGTATGTTTCAAGTTCTGGATTGTCAATAAGAACAACCTTGTCAGCACCGTACTCGCCAAGTTCCTCTGCAAGACCTGCAATATCCTTACCAAGTACAACTGCTGTAACGTCTGTTCCTAAATCAGATGCAAGCTCATGTGCCTTACCTACAAGTTCGAAGGCAATTGAGCTGAGTTTGTTATCAACCTGCTGAGCGAATATAGCTACGCCCTTGTATTCTTCTAATGACATTATTTTTGCCTCCTTATTATATTACGTGCTTTTCCTTGAGCTTACCAACGATATAGTCAACTGATTCCTTAGGATCAAGTGCAACCTTCTCGCCTGCGCCCTTGCGAACCTTGTCAGATGCCTTTGCAATCTTTGTAGGAGAACCTGCAAGACCGATGTTAGCATCATCAAGATCCTTGAGATCATCTCTAGACCAAACTGTTACTTCCTTGTCGAAAGCATCAAAGATTCCGCCTGGAGTCATATAACGTGGCTCGTTGAGCTCAGCCAACGCTGTAATAAGACATGGCATCTGAGCCTTTACTTCGTGATATCTATCCTCATACTGACGCTTTACGATAACTGAGTTACCCTCTACCTTGATATCCTCTGCATAAGAGATAACTGGAAGACCAAGGTGCTCAGCGATCTGAGGACCAACCTGAGCTGTATCACCATCGATAGCCTGACGACCTGTGATAACAAGGTCATAATCAAGGTTTCTAAGACCAGCTGCGATTGTTGAAGATGTTGCCCAAGTATCAGCACCACCAAGACGTCTATCTGTAATAAGAACTGCCTCATCTGCTCCCATAGCAAGAGCCTCACGAAGCATATCATCAGCCTTTGGAAGACCCATTGTTACAACTGTAACGTGAGCTCCTACTGAATCCTTGAGACGAAGTGCAGCCTCGAGGCCTGCCTTGTCATCAGGGTTCATAATTGCAAGCATTGCTGCTCTATCAAGTGTTCCATCTGGGTTAAACTTTACGCCGCCCTTTGTGTCAGGAACCTGCTTAATACATACTACGATATTCATGTATTTGATCTCCTTTTCAATCTTATTTGAGCATTGCGCCAGAGATTACCATTCTCTGAACCTCAGATGTTCCTTCATAAATCTCTGTAATCTTTGCATCACGCATCATACGCTCTACATCATATTCTCTTGTATAACCGTAACCACCGTGGAGCTGAACAGCCTTTGTGGTAACAGCCATAGCAGCCTCAGCAGCAAAGAGTTTTGCCTCAGCAGCCTCGATTGAATAGCTTGTTCTGTGATCCTGCTGATACTGATCCTTTGTGCAAGCTGCATTGTATACAAGATACTTAGCAGCATCCATTCTAGCCTTCATGTCAGCAAGCTGGAAAGCTGTGTTCTGGAATGCAGCGATTGGACGACCAAACTGTTTTCTTTCTTTTACGAAATCGATTGTTGCATCGATTGAGCCCTCGCCGATACCAAGTGCCTGAGCAGCAATACCGATACGACCACCATCAAGTGTGTGCATTGCGATACCAAAGCCCTTTCCTCTTGGTCCAAGGATGTTCTCCTTTGGAATACGGCAATCCTGGAAGATAAGCTCGTATGTAGAAGAAGCACGGATACCCATCTTCTTCTCCTTTGTACCAAACTCAAATCCTGGTGTGCCCTTCTCAACGATGAAAGCAGAGAATTTCTTAGACTTGCGTCCCTTAGCATCCTCAACGATATCTGTTACAGCAAAGATGATGTAGATATCAGCTTCCTTACCGTTTGTGATGAAGCACTTAGAACCGTTAAGTACCCAAGAATCTCCATCCTCTGTAGCCTTACACTGAGCACCCTGTGCATCTGTACCAGCACCTGGCTCTGTAAGTGCGAAAGCACCAAGTTTCTTACCACTTGCAAGTGGAACTAAGTACTTCTGTTTCTGCTCCTCTGTGCCATATGTAAGAATAGGGTCGCAGCAAAGCGAAGTATGTGCAGAAACGATAACACCTGTTGTACCGCAAACCTTTGAAAGTTCCTCTACACACATAACATATGTGAGAACGTCGCAGCCCTGTCCGCCGTACTCCTTTGGAATTGGAATACCCATGAAACCATACTTCATCATCTTTTCTACGTTTTCACGTGGGAACTGCTCTGTCTCGTCAATTTCCTGAGCCATTGGCTTAACTTCATTCTGAGCAAAATCTCTAAATAACTGTCTAGCCATCTCATGCTTTTTATCTAATGTAAAATCCATGATCTGAATCTCCTTAATTTTATTTACAATTTATAGCCTACGTGGCTTAATTACGAATTACTGTGCGTCTACTGCTGTCTTTGTACGGTCAGCGTTGTATACGTAGAATCCCTTACCAGACTTAACGCCAAGGTTTCCACCACGAACCATCTTACGAAGGAGTGGGCAAGCACGGTACTTGCTGTCACCTGTCTCGTTGTAAAGAACGTCCATGATTGCAAGGCAGATATCAAGGCCGATGAAGTCACCAAGCTCAAGTGGTCCCATTGGGTGGTTAGCACCAAGTTTCATAGCAGCATCGATACCAGCGATATCAGAAACACCTTCCATCTTGATGAAAGCAGCTTCGTTAATCATTGGAATAAGGATACGGTTTACTACGAAACCAGCAGCCTCGTTAACCTGTACAGGAGTCTTGCCGATTTCCTCAGAAATCTTTTTGATGCAATCTACTGTCTCCGCTGGAGTATTAACACCTGCGATAACCTCAACAAGTTTCATTCTGTCTGCTGGGTTAAAGAAGTGCATACCAATCATTGGACGGTTAAGACCGTTGCCAATCTCTGTGATTGAAAGAGAAGATGTGTTAGAAGCAAAGATGCACTCAGGCTTAGCGATTTCGTCAAGTTCCTTGAATGTAGTCTTCTTAACTTCCATGTTCTCGAAAGCAGCCTCTACGATAAGGTCACAATCCTTGCAAAGGTTTTCCTTGAGACCTGGAGTGATTTTAGCAAGAATAGCATCTACTGCTGCCTGCTCCATTTTTCCTTTTTCAACAAGTCTTGCATAACCTTTAGCAATCTTGTCCTTTCCGCCTTCAGCCCACTCCTGCTTGATATCGCAAAGAGCTACTTCATATCCGTCAACCTGAGCAAATGCCTTAGCAATGCCCTGGCCCATTGTACCTGCGCCAATTACGCCTACTTTCATTTTATAATCCTCCTAATTAACCTTCGTATTTTTCAACAACTGTAGCACAACCCATACCACCGCCGATGCAGAGTGTAGCAAGACCACGCTTGTACTCTGGATTGTGAAGCATATCGTAAATTAATGTAACAAGGATACGAGCACCAGAAGCTCCTACTGGGTGACCAAGAGCGATAGCACCACCGTTTGGATTAAGCTTCTTCATATCGAATCCAAGGTCCTTACCAACTGCTACAGACTGAGCAGCGAATGCCTCGTTAGCCTCATATACATCAAAGTCATCAATTGTAAGACCTGTCTTAGCAAGAACCTTCTTTGTTGCTGCTACAGGGCCAACACCCATGATTGAAGGGTCAACACCACCAAGTGCGCCAGCTACGAAAGTAACAAGTGGCTTAACACCAAGTTCTTTTGCCTTCTCCTCTGACATAACAACAAGTGCTGCAGCACCATCGTTGATACCAGAAGCATTACCAGCTGTAACAACTCCGTTTGGATATAAAGCCTTAAGTTTAGCAAGACCTTCCATTGTTGTACCAGGTCTTGGGCCTTCATCTGTATCAAAAAGAACTGTCTCTTTCTTTTTCTTAACTTCTACAGGAACGATTTCATCCTTGAATGCACCATTCTCGATAGCTGCACAAGCCTTGTTCTGAGAATTAACTGCAAACTCATCAAGTTCTTCTCTTGTAAGTTTCCACTGCTCAGCAACATTGTCAGCTGTCTTGATCATGTGGTAATCATTGTATGCATCCCAAAGAGCATCCTTAACCATAGTATCTACTAAAGCACCCTGGCTGTTTGATGGCCATGTCATTCTGTAACCAAAACGGCCCTGTGGAAGAGCAAATGGTGCAAGTGACATGTTCTCCATACCACCAGCAACAACAACATCAGCATCACCTGCGATAATCATCTGAGCAGCCTGGTTAACACAGTTAAGACCAGAACCACAAACAACGTTTGTTGTAACAGCAGTTGTCTCATTTGGAAGACCTGCCTTGATTGAAGCCTGACGAGCAACGTTCTGTCCAAGACCTGCCTGGATAACGCAACCCATGTATACGTGCTCAACATCCTCAGGCTTGATGCCTGCTCTCTTTACTGCTTCCTTGATAACGATTGCGCCAAGGTCAGCTGCTGGAATTGCGCTAAGTGATCCACCCATTGTACCAATGGCTGTTCTACATGCACTAGCGATAACTACTTTTTTTCCCATGTTTTCTTTCTCCTCTGCTAAGAATACAATTTTTAGGCCAAGGCATTTTTAGTCATTTTTCACAATTTCCAACAGTAAAAACTGTTAAAAATTTAACGAATCAAGGCTAAAAAAATATGCCTAAAGCCGTCGTTGTTAAAAGATTAACACACCCTATCCCCTTTTTCAATGAGAATTTTTGCTATACTGATTATTCTATTTATGAAATATTAGACTACTTTTATAATTTTCACCTAATTTTCTAACTGCGTTATTCAAGTTAAGGTTAGAAAAATCCTAATTTTACGCGCAAAAAGGAACCCAGCCGCATGCTTCTGGGTTCCTAAATTGTGTCTTTTCTTGTGAAAATTTTAACTATATTCTTTACTCTTCTTTTTCAGATTTTAAAGCAACGATAACTATTATAATAAGAGCAATTGATATTAATATCATCCATATATAGCCGTTTAATCCAAGCAATGTGGATCCAACAACTACTGTATCTGCAGTAGCAGCTCCTGCATCACTGGCATTTTCAACCTGGTCAAACATGATTGCATATGTGGAGAACTGACCTGTTGAGATTGTGATAGTGTCAGGATTATCATCCAAGTCCTCAAGAAGGGTAGCCTGGCCCTCGTGAGCTCTCATAATATAATATTTATCTGAAATACCTCTGTATTCCTCAGGAATATCAATTACGATTTCGATTGGTGTAGTATCTGTAATCTGGGTCCAGTCCTCCTCATCAACTTTCATGTACATGCTAAGGTCGATGTAATTGCCCATAGTAAGATTAGGGTTATTCTGCAGAGAAGTGTTTACTCCATCACTTATAACCTGAGCGTCCAGTTCTGAAACTTCTTCTGGATTAACAGGTGTAGCCTCAACCTTAATCTCAACCACACTACCTGCTGCAACCTTTGATATCTGCTCCTTTGAAAGAAGTGATCTTGCTACAAATGATGCGTCTGCCAGGCCTGCGTTTACCTTGTCAGAATCTTTAAGTTCCATTTTGACAACAACTGCACCCTGTCCAAATGTAAGGGCTACAGGAATTTCTTTTACAGGAACCACATCAGTAGAGATTTCGCTCTCATCAACAGCGGAAATAGTTCCCTCTGAATCCAGGTTGTATCCCAGCACCTTGTTAGCCTCAAATATTTCTCCACCGTTCTGGCCAAATTTCTCCACAATCTTTGTCTTTGTATCATTAGAAATAGTGGCCCAGATGTTACCCTTGTCAATGATATTTTCTCTGCTGACAGTTTCTTCGGTCTCAACAGGGGCTGTCTGGGTCTGGCTTGATGTAGACTCAGCTTCTTTTGTCTTTTCAACTATAGTCTCTTTATTTTCAGGAATAATCTCCTCTTCATCTTTAGATTCAGGCACAGGTGTTGCAACCGCAGTTCTAACATTGTTTGTACCATCACTTGAGTCATTGACTACGGCATTAGTAGTCTTAGTTGTATGAGTAAATTCTACAGGAATCGTCAGATAATAATCCTCATAGTTAGGATTGCTGACCTTTACTACGATAGATCCTCGCTTGCCATCTATTCCGTCGCTATCCACTATTGAATACTTAATAGTCTGTCCCTCTGCATAGAACTGATTAATATAATCTCTAGACTCGCCTGTCAGCTGTGGATTTGACAGAATATCCCCTACAGATAAATAATGAGAAAGGTCCACGTTGCCCAAAGAAACAACGTCAGGATCTATCTTAGTTACGACTTCTATTTCTACGTTTTCTCTAGCCTGCTTATAAATAGTCACATTGTAACTGCCATATACTGTTCTGTATCCATCTTTTGTAGCCTTGTAATATATAGTATGAACCCCTGCGTCTGCAAAGTTAGGCACTTCTGCAGAATAATTTTCATTAGAATCTTTACTATATGTAATTGTTACACCTTCCTCTGTGGCAGTGATTCCACGGGTTTTGGTCTGGCCGTCATATGTATATGATGCTGTCTCATCCAGAGTCAACTCGCCGATTGTGGCTACTGTTTTAACAGTAATACCGGCACTTGGCTCAGATGCTGGTGCATTTCTTGTTGCTGGTACCCTGGCTTTAACAAGGTATGAAGTATTCCCTGCCAGGCCAGTAAATGTAACTTTGCCATTTGAGCCAGGACTTGTCCATCCCATATTGGCAATTTCGCTACCATCTGCATTATATACACGATACTGCTGTCCCATCTTTGTGCTATCATTTTTATTTATATTCAAAGTTATAGCATTACTACCTGTAACAATTGCATCGCTACCAACGTCAGCCGGCTTTACTGCTGACGAAGACTGATCGTCTGTTCCATTTGTGTCAGCTTCCACAGGACTAGGACGTCCCTTTACACTGACATCTGTTGCTACTGGTTGCTCATCAACTACTCCAGTAATGTGCAGATTCTTTCCTATAAAATCATATTCACGGCTATTTTCATCTGTACCACTCAGGCCAATCTTTCCTGATGAATCAGCCTTTATTTGATAAACAGTCTCAACACCTGCTGCAGTAATGCTATATGTAGTATTAGGAACTAAGCCTTCTATTTTTTCTTCAGTATAATTAACAGCTCCTCCAATGGCACCTGTTGACTTTACATCTCCTACAGAAAACTGGAACTGTACTCTTCCTCCGTCCTCTACGTTTGACCATGACATAGTCATTCCAGAATCTACTTCCAGGCAAGACAATGCAATATTTGAAACAACATTTCCATCACATGTCACATTTCCTAGCGAGCCTGTTCCAATAGTGCTAGCATTTGTACTATAGGCAAAATGCTGCCTACTCGAATAACATCCAAGCCAAAACTTTAATCCTGATTTAGTAACAGGAGTAATTACAAAAGCCGGATCATCTTCACTTGCAGCTTCTGATGAAGCCGCACCTATCATTGCCACGTGGTTTAAAGTATTATCTGACTCTTTGTCTGCCTCAAGAGCTGCATAATCTGCATAGTCTCCACTTGTTGAAGAATCTCCCAGCTGTGTATCACAGCCAAAGGAAACAGCCTTTTGGCCTTGAGCTAAATCAAAAGTAAATATAACTGCATATTGCTCAGAGTCATTAAATGCAACCTCTATTTCTTCCAGGTTTCCTGATGATGAAGCTCCGGCACTTGGATTTGCCGATGTGCTTGTAGCAATTTGCCATGACCCACCACCATATACAGTCTGTAACATATAGTCACGGTTATTCTTTCTATAATAACCGGCTACATCAAAGTAGTTTCCAGAAACGTTGTATGCCATTGTGCCGTTTGAAACATATATGTTTCCGTTTTTATTGGTCCAGGTTCTTGAATCATTTTCAGGCCTTACTATCTCAACTGCCTTGCTTTCTGAGCCGTTAACTTTACATCTGTACCATGAACCATGAGCAGGGTTTGATGCAGTATATGTAATCTGAGTTGCCCCCTGTATGTCAGACCATGTAGCTTTGCCATCTGTGCTTACCTGCCACTGATACTGAGTAGAATCAGTAATCTGGGATGGCTTTATAGCCAGAACCACATTAGATCCACTAGAATTCTTGCAATAAGGGTATCCATTATTTTCAAATCCCACCCCATTCATTGTTACTACCAGGGTGTATACAGAAAATCCTGTTGTTTTTACTTCTATAGTATCATTAGTAGAATTTGCATTGAGTTTGTCAGCTTCAATACTTCCGTCTGAAGTCTCTTCCATGTGATATACGTCTACTGTCATCTCCTCATTTGCAACTTCTTCCATGGCAAATGAAACATATACCTGGCCCTTGGAATTGTCAGGTTGGATTTCGTTGCCCTGTCCATCGAGAATGGAAATATCAAATGAATATGTATTTACAACTGAAAACTCTTCTAAATCTTCAACATTTTCTTTGACTGCTACAGCATCCTCTGCCAAAGTCTCTTCGGATGGAGTTGCCCTTCTTGCTGAAAGGATTGCTCCATCAGGAAATACTCCTGCATCGGCTTTTACTGTAATACGTACTCCATCTAAATTAACTGATTCCTCAAATGCTTTTTCAGGCTCCTCAGAAACAATTACTTTAATAATAGGAATGTTTGCATTAATAGGGTATGAACAATCAAAAGCAGGAACAAAGGTAAAATATGCTCCCTCAACAGAGGAATCAAAAGTCTCAGCTGTACTTCTGCTGCTGTCAAGTTCCCATGATGCTACTTGTATAGATATTGGTGTATCCACCAAAACTGTTTCTACTCTTATTAATTTATCTGCAGGCTCCTGTATATTTTCTACTGCTTCATCTGCTGGCTCTTGAGTATCTGCATCCAAATCCTGATTCTCAACTTCTGCTGCCTTTACTTCAATTGCAGGGAAAATAAAATCTATTATAGAAGCGACAGGGTCTGCTACTTCTACAGGTGCAAGCTCTGAAACCTCAGGCGCTGCTGGTGTAGATGCTGGCTCTGAAACTGGTGCTGACTCTGTTTGCTGTGTATTTTGTGTTTCTGTTCCAGTCACTACATCAAAAGGTGCTTCAACAACAGGTGTTTCATTTATTGGTGCTTCTTCTGTTGGTGCTTCTTCTGTTGTTGCTTCTTCTGTTGTTGCTTCAACTGCCTCACCTGACTCTTCCTCTGATATCTCATCTATTGGAGTTTCCTGATTAACTTCTGGCTCCTCAGCAAAATCATCCACAGGAGCTTCTGTTTCTTCTGTATCGCTTCCTGCCAAGTCCTCTGCTTCTAGCCCTTCCTCTATATCTTCTTCGAGAACTTCTTCTATCTCTTCTAAATCTTCAGTTTCTTCAATTATCTGGTCCTGGCTAATAGTCAAAACAGCATTAATAGAAGTAGGAAATACTATAGAATCAAAACTTTCTCCTACACCTATGTATTGAACAGCTATATTCTCTGGCAACTCCTGTATGGATGTAATTGAATCCACCCCGGAAGATGCATACACCGGCCCAAGGTTAAAACTTGTTGCCAGCATAAACGCTGCCATTGCTCCTCCTGCAGTTTTCTTTAATAATGTTTTTACTTTAGCCATAATTACCACCTCACTAGGAAACCCCTAAGGTAATTTTACATGGCAGTTTTCGTTATACTGTGTTTTTATTTTGAAAGATTTGTGTTTACTGTAACGGCAGAAATTGATATTTATTGCATAATTCACATACAAAAGAACATAAAAAAGCCGAGGCTAAAAGCCTCGGCAACACTTTTAATATAGCTAAAACAAAGATTAGAGGGCGATAGCTGTCTCTAAAGCAAGTTTCATCATCTCTCTAAAACTGGTCTGTCTCTCCTCTGCTGGAATCTCCTTTGATGTAACAAAAGAATCTGAGATAGTCAGCATGCAGGTTGCATTCTTTCCAAGTATATTTGCATTATGGAAAAGAGCAAAACTCTCCATCTCTACGCAATCAGCACCTGTTCTCTTTGCAATCTCCTGCCATCCACCCATCTCTGGTGCTGTATAGAACTGGTCACCTGAGTGAACCTTTGCAAGTTTTGCATTGATGCCAAGTTCCTTTGCCTTTGCCATTGCAAGGTCATTAATCTTTTTGCTAGGATACATAACCTTGTCATCGCAATCGCTCATATATTTAGCATATGAACTGTCAGAGTATGCACTCTCAGAAACAACCACATCCAGAACCTCCAGGTCCTTTGAATATGAGCCTGCTGACCCAATTCTAATGATGTTTTCTACATCATAGAAAGCATACAACTCGTATGAGTAAATACCGATTGATGGCATACCCATTCCTGATGCCATAACTGATACAGGCACGCCCTTGTATGTGCCAGTATATCCCAGGCAGTTTCTAACCTGGTTGACAAGTTTTACGTTCTCTAAAAAATTATCTGCTACAAACTTTGCTCTGAGTGGATCACCTGGCATGAGCACAGTCTTAGCAAAATCTCCTTTTTTTGCTTCATTGTGAGGTGTTGGTGTAGACATATACTTTGTCCTCCTTAATCATCTTTTAAATCTGCTTCTATTATAACAATAAAAACAATTAGTCGCATCATTAAATCTTATAATGCCAATTCTTATAGGTAATTATAAAAATAGTGGGCATTGATAACTGTACCTCCAGTCCTGTCCAGAAATCCAGACTTTCCTTCAGCCACCTGACTATTATGCAACTGCTGGGCATAAGAATAGGTACAGAAAAACAGGGCATCAGTGTTTATGTTGCCGCTGATAGCCTGGGCCGCAGCATACTGGCAGGCCGAATTGGGTCCCTCCGCCAGAATCAAGGCCACACGACCCGATGCAACCGGGGCAAACTGGTTGTTGGAATATATTACTCCTGCCACAGTGTTTGGAAAGCTAGGGGATGCAACCCTGTTCATAACGACAGAGCCTACAGCCAAACGGCCTGCATCTCCCTGGTTTGCAGCCTCCGCCTGAATGAGGGCTGCAAGTAGCAGGGTCTCCTCGTCAGTGGTAGTATAGCCACCTGTGTATCCTCCAGATTCTCCCGCCAGTTTTTGTGCCAGGGCCACCTGGGCATCCTGATACTGCTTTTGGATTCGTTTCTCGTAGGATTTAGCCTCCTCCAATTGCTTTTCCAATTGCTCTAGTGCAGCCTGAGAATCTGCTATCTGCTGGTTGGTAGTATTGAGGGCTGTGGTGGTATTGCCCACTAGGACTCCCAATTCTCCTTTTTTTGCAGAAAGGGTATCCTGGTAGGCAGCCAAATCGCTTTGTTTTCTGGCAATGTCAGCCTGGGTAATCTCCAGTCTTGCCTGGGTTGTCTCAAATTCTTTTATAGCATTTTGATCATATTGGGCAATGGATGCCATGTAATCAAGCCTCTGCAAAAATCCTGATATGGAACCGGATTCCAATAGGTTTACCAGGGTGCTGGTAGACTTGTGCTCATACATATATTGAATGCGCAGAGCCATGAGTTTCTTTTGCTCATCCAGGGAGGCCTGTATCTCCTCCAATTCTCCATTCAAAACCGCAAGATCCGCCTCCGCCAAGGCTATATCCTCCTCGGTGGCAGATATTTCCCCTGTCACATTTGTAATCTGATTATTTAATTCTGAAATAGTCCCTGATAGGCTGTTGGCTTGGCCTTGAAGGGCGTTTTTTGAAGCCTCCATGGCATCCTTTTGGTTTTGGATGTCCTTGACATTGTCTGAGGCTTTTTGTGATTCCTCCTTTAATCGGTCCACCTCGGTCTGGGATGCAAAAGCCTGACTGGTGCTAAACCACAAGGAAGCAATCACAAGAGTTGTAAGAAAAACTCTTAGTTTTGCCTTCATATATTCTCCTAAAGCATTAATTATCTGCAGGATGTGCTAATGGATTCAATAGCAACAGCCCCACCTCTAACCACTTGGATTTTCTTAAATCTGCTTTTAAGAAGAGTGATTAGTTCGTTATTTCTCCGCTCTGTCAGCATACACTGCAAGAGGGCAGAGTCTGGTCCCACATCGGCAACAGTAACATTGCCGCCCTGGTCAAATACCTGGGCTATCTGAAAGACCTCGGTTTTGCCTGCCTCATTTAAATCGTAAACTTTGGCATAAAACAGTTCCTTCATATGGATAGGAATGGTGGTCAGGTCAATAACCTTGATGACCTCCACCATTGCATTTAATTGTTTCTTTATCTGTTCAAAGGTGACATCATCTGCCATAACAGAAATGGTCATTCTGGAAACATCCTCCCTCTCGGTTGTTCCAACAGTGAGGGTCTGCAAATTGTATGACTTTGCAGAAAAGAGGCCTGATACCTTGGCCAAAACACCTACTTGGTTTTCTACGTATAAAGCAATCCATCTATTCTTCATATCCTGGCCTCCTATTTAATTATCATGTCTGACAGTGCGGTTCCACCCTTTACCATAGGGAGAACTAAATCGTCAGGAGAAATGAGAAATTCTAACAGTACAGGTCCCTTCAAATCCTTTTTGGCATCCATCAATGCTTCCTCTACCATATCTGGATTATCTATCCTCCTGGCCTGAATGTCATAAGCCTGGGCCCAGCGGATAAAATCAGGATAGAATTTTCCATCTGAAGCCTTTAAATCAGTGACAGAATACCTCTTTCCATAGAAGAGAGTTTGCATCTGTCTGACCATGCCTAAATTGGTATTGTTAAATATACATATAATTATTGGCAGGCCCATTCCGGCTGCAATCGCCATCTCCTGCATGTTCATTTGGAAGCCCCCATCCCCGGTAATCAGCACAACCGGCTTTTTAGGGTTGCCAATTGCGGCACCGATGGCTGCTGGGAATCCAAATCCCATTGTGCCAAGTCCACCTGAGGTGATGAACTCCTGGCCCTTATTTAATTTTATAAACTGGCTGGCCCACATCTGATGCTGACCAACGTCTGTCACTATGTTAGCCTCTGGGAAGATTTTGCTAATAGCCTGGCAAACTTCCTGAGGGCATATTTCCATTTTGTTCTTTGGCATGGCAAGGGGATGTTCCTTTTCCCAGCCCTTTATCCTATCCAGCCAAACCCCGTTATCCTTGCCCTCGGCATACTCAGCCAATCTTTCTAGAGCGCTGTAGGCATCGGCTGTAATAGGTACATCCACCGCCACATTTCTAGAAATAGACGCTGATGCAATATCCACGTGAATAATCTGGGCATTTGGAGCAAACTTTTCCAAGTCACCGGTTATTCTATCGTTGAAACGTGTTCCAACTGAAAATAAGACGTCGCATTCTGTAAGGGCCTTGTTGCTGGCAAAGCGTCCGTGCATACCACAGTTGCCAACAAAGAGAGGATGGTCCTCCGGCATAACTCCCTTTCCCATCAGGGTGGTGGTAACTGGCAATTGCATCTTTTCAGCAAATTCTAAAAGTTTGTCCTCCGCCTTTGCTATTCTCACGCCTCCGCCTGCAAGCACCAGGGGTTTTTTGGCGTTCTTTATGAGTTTATAGGCCTTTTTTAACTGGCCGATATGTACTGTCTCATTTGGGTGATATCCTCTGATATCAACATGGGTTGGATACTCTGGGTCTCCTGCTATTGTTTGTATGTCTTTTGGGATGTCAATGAGAACCGGGCCAGGCTTGCCGCTACCGGCAATCTGAAATCCCATCTTTATAATCTTGCCTAGGTCTTTTCTGTCTCTGACAGTGACACCGTATTTAGTAATAGACCTGGTCATACCCACTATGTCTACTTCCTGGAAGGCATCGTTACCGATTAGGTGAAGAGGCACCTGACCAGTAAAAATAATCATAGGTATGCTGTCATAATAAGCGTCGGCAATGCCTGTGATGGTGTTGGTAGCCCCTGGTCCTGATGTAACAAGGACAACCGCTGTCTTGCCTGTGGCTCTGGCATAGCCTTCTGCCTCATGGACAAGAGCCTGCTCGTGACGACCCAAAACCAGATTAATACCCTCAGCCTTGTACAATTCATCTGTAATATCAGTAATCATACCTCCCGGGTAAAGGAATATGGTATCTACTCCTTCTTCTTTAAGGGCCTTTACAAATAATTTTCTTCCAGTAATATCCAGTGCCATAATATCCCCCTTATGCACCGCCTCAAAAGGACCGGTGCCAACTATGAACCAACTATTGCTTTACATAAGTACGGAAATAAAATTCTAAATCGTAATAGGTTTGCTCCTCAGACTCCTGGGCCAGTTTCCAATCAGGATTTTCCTCCAAATTAGGAAAGTAGGTGTCTGCATCGTAAGCATAATCCACATATGTAACATATGCCTTGCTGCACTCATCCAGGAGCATTTTGTAGATGCTGCCTCCTCCTATTACAAATATGTCTTCTTTATTATATTTTGCTAATTCCTTGTCTAACTCGTCTTTGGTGTGGACAATAATTGCCCCCTCTTTTGCATAAGTCATGTCATGGGTTAAAACAATATTTACCCTGTTTTTTAAAGGGCGACCCCCAGGAAAGCTCTCCAGAGTCTTGCGGCCCATAACAACCACCTTGCCACTAGTCGTCTCCCTAAAAAATTTCATATCATCCGGGATGCTGACAAGCAATTGGTTGTTCTTGCCAATAGCCCAGTTTTTGTCTACAGCTACAATTATATTCATACTTTTCACCTATCTATTTCAAATAATTAAACTGCGATTGGAATATTTTTAATCTGCTCACCGGCCTCATAGCCTTCAACGATTAGGTCGTCAGTTGTGAAGTCGTAGAAATTTTTAACATCTGGGTTTAACCTAACCTTTGGTGCTGGCAACTCTGGCCTATCCAAAAGAGTCTTGATTGCCTCTACATGCCTATCATAGATATGGGCATCTGCAATAACGTGAATCAGCTGGCCTGGAATCATATCATTGACCTGGGCCACCATCATTAAAAGAATTGCATACTGACATACATTCCAATTGTTGGCAGCAAGCACATCCTGCGACCTTTGATTTAGGACCATATTGAGAACCAACTTGCCTGTAGCCTTGTCCTTGGTCACATTGTATGTGGCTGAATAGCAGCAAGGATCCAAGTGGCCTGTAGCCAAGTCATGGAACTGATATAGATTTGTCATGATACGGCGAGAATAAGGGGTCTCCTTTAATTGCTTGAGAACATAATCCATTTGGTCAATCTCCTGCCCCTTAAACATAAACTTTTCGCCCACCACATATCCATAGGCGGTACCAATAGAGCCATTCTCGTCAGCCCACTCGTCCCAAACGTGGGGTTTGAGGTCGTGGATGTTGTTAGACTTGCGCTGGTAAATCCAAAGGACCTCGTCCATGCAAGATTTTAAAGCAGTCTTTCTAAGGGTAAGGGCTGGAAATTCTTCCCTAAGATCATATCTGTTAACCACACCAAACTGTTTGATAGTGTAGGCCTTTTCACCAGTATCCTGCCAGATTGGGCGTACCTCTTCATCGCTGGTATCAGTGCCATTTGCAATGATATCCCGGCACATTTCCTTAAAAATTTTATCTGCTTTACTCATAATTATTCTCCAAAATATTCCTGAATTTATATACACTAAATAAACACCTATTCCTAGGTATTCACACTAATTCTAGCACAACATCTAGTAGATTAACACAGGTTTTTGCTTTTCCTCAGAAGTTATTGCGCCATATATTTTATTTATCGAGGAGATTCTGACACTTCTAAAATATCGTTCATTTTTTATGACAAGTTTGTTAGAATTATAGGAAATACATTCTATATCTATATAAGGAGAACAGTTATGGGATTAATAAAAGCATTAAAAACATCAGCCAACACAGTTCTTGGCGACCAATGGAAGGACTATTACATTTGTGATTCTATGCCTTCAGACATCCTGATTAAAAAGGCTAATCACCACGTTTCAAATGGCAGTTCCAACACCAATGGTGCTGAAAATATAATTACTCAGGACTCTGTCATCATAGTAAACGAGGGACAGTGCATGCTCTTAGTCGATCAGGGCAAAGTAGTTGAAGTTTGCGCCGAGGCTGGAGAATTTATTTATGACGGAAGCACAGAGCCTTCTGTTTTCGCAGGTGGTCTTGGGGATGGAATCTTGGATTCTTTCAAAAAACTTGGTTCTCGTACCACTTTCGGAGGAGAAACTGGTCACGACCAGAGAATTTACTATGTAAACACAAAGGAATTGCCTGCTAACAAGTTTGGCACAGCAAATCCTATCCCATTCAGGGTTGTAGATAAAAACATTGGATTGGATGTAGATACATCTATAAAGTGTTATGGTACCTACACATTAAAAGTTGTCGACCCAGTGCTTCTCTACACAAATCTTTCAGGAAATGTTTCATCAGACTATACAATAGGAAACATTTCTACCCAGCTTTTGACAGAGTTTTTGTCTGCTTTGCAGCCTGCTCTTGCAAAAGTTTCAGCACTTGGGGTGCGCTACTCAGAATTGCCAGCCCACACCACAGAACTAACAAATGCCCTGGATGAAGAACTATCTAATACATGGGGAGCCAACTATGGTCTTGATATAATCACAGCTGCCATCGCTTCTGCTACTCTTTCTGAAGAGGACGAGCAGATGATCAAAGACCTGCAAAAGACTGCAGTTCTCAAGGATACAAATATGGCTGCTGCTACACTTACAGCTGCGCAGGCAGAGGCTATGAAATCTGCTGCAGCAAACGAGTCAACAGGCCCTATGATGGCTTTCGCCGGAATGAATATGGCTCAGCAGGCTGGTGGAATCAATGCAACACAGCTTTATGAAATGAATAAACAGCAAGCTGCTAGTACCCCAACACCAAGCGCACCAGCACCAAGTGCACCTGAAGCAAGTGCACCAACAAGTAGCGAAGGTCCAAAATTCTGTCCAGAATGTGGTACAGGTGTTGCAGGCATGAAATTCTGTCCTAATTGCGGCAAAAAGTTAATCTAGAAAGGTGCTCTATTTATGGTAATAAAATGCGACTATTGTGGAAGCAATATTAGCGACCAGGACGAAAAGTGTCCTTTTTGCGGTGCTCCCAATGACCATATGATTCGCTCTGCCAACGGAATTCCAAAGACTGTAGATGAACTAGTCCAGTGGTACCAAAAACAGAATCTACCAAGTTACGAGACCACAAGATTTTTCATTGGCCAGGATTACAAGGGGCCAAAGGCCTTTGGCATTTACAAGGTTGGAGATACTGTTACAGTATATAAAAATAAATCAGACGGCAGTAGAGCCGTCAGATACGAGGGACCAGACGAGGCCTATGCAGTAAACGAATTATATCAGCGATTACAGCAAGAAATCGCAAACCAGGTGAAGACAGGACATATCCACGAGGATAATAACCCTACACCTAGTCCCAGGCCAAAGCCCGTCTCAGGCTTTCAGCCATCCAATAACAGGAAACCTACTGGGAAACTTCCCACTTTCCTAATCCTTCTCGTAATTATAATATGCTTTATTATTGTTGTAAGTTTGCTGTCAGGTTCTTCTGGCAGTTCAAGCGGATATCACGACAATAGTTATTATAATTCTTATGATTCTAATGATAGTAATTGGTTCGATTCTGACGATGATGATTCTTGGTTTGATTCTGACTATGATGATTCTTGGGATTCCAATGATTGGGATTCAGATTGGAGCGATTCCTATGATTCAGGTGGCTGGGATTCCGGCGGTTCAGACTGGGATTCCGACTGGTAAAATGTAAAACAAAAGGCAGGTTTAACACCTGCCTTTTACATTAGTTATTTTTATCTAAGCACTGGCGGAATTCTGCGTCGATTTCCTGCCAGTCAAATGCTCTCTTAAAATTTTCATTTGGGAACTGGGCCTTTCTATTCCATGGTCTGTCCACCACCATTACCCTTAGTTCTGGCAGGTGGGTTAAATATTTAAATGCTGCTGGAGAATCCTCAATAGCAAAGTCAAATTTCATCTTGTAAAAATCTTCTAATTCAAGACCTCCCACTGAGTTGCCATAGAAACTATCCCTGTTATATTTATTGAGACAATATAGTTTTACCCTCTCAAGTCCATGGTTGTCCAGCCACTGCCTAGAAGGCTCATAGGCGGCATAAGGCCTGCCTGTGATTATATTTATTTGATGACCCATATCCAGCCAAGAGTTTACAATCTTTGCAGCGTCCTCAGTCTCCTCCAGGCCAAGCAAAACCTCCGGCCTATGGCCCTGAGCCATCATGTCCTGATACTGGTCATCAGTCAGGTCAAAAGTTTTTTGTAAATCAAAAAACTGAACCTGATCATATGGCACATCCTTGCCAAACATTTCCTTTACCAAATCCGAAAAAGACTTTGCTGTTTCGCAAAGGCAGTCGTCAAAATCGATATAAATATTCAAAACATCTCTCCTCTATTGTGTAAGCATGAATATATCATAACACTTTTTATTTCTGCCCAAAATAGATTATTCAGTGCGCGAGACGGGATTAAGGAAACATCACGATTTCTCTTCGCAAGCTCGATAAATCAAGCGGGAAGAGTCTATTTGCATATCGTCCCGTCTCGATTGAAGTGCTTTTTTAGTATAAAAGAGCGCGAGACGGGATTAAGGAAGCATCACGATTTCTCTTCGCAAGCTCAATAAATCGTGATAGGTCGTCCCGTCTCGATTGAAGTGCCCGATAATTAAAATAGGCAGTACCGCAATTGCGATACTGCCTATTTTAATTATCGAGCGCGAGACGGGACTCGAACCCGCGACCTCCACCTTGGCAAGGTGGCGCTCCACCAACTGAGCCACTCGCGCATCATCTCAGTCAAGTTTATTGCTTCATTTCCTGACTGCATTTGCTATTTTATAGGAAGATTACTATATCGTCAAGGAATTTTTTAAATTTTTCTAATAAAAAAACAAGCTGGCAAAAGCCAGCCTGTTATTAGTTCTCTACGCTTTGCATGTAGTCTTGGATAGCGTCTGTGGCAACATCAAAATACTCATATTCTTTGTTTGCCTCTACATGCTCCTGATACTTTACTACTGTTGAATAACCAATCCAACCAATAATAGCAACAGCAATGACTACAACTATACCAATACTAAGTGCATCTTCGAATTTTCTTTTACGGATAATCTTTTTACGATTTAGTTTATCCTGTTTTTTCTTATCTACCTTTGCCTGACTCATTTGTATTCTCCTAAATGTAAAAACTAATTGTAATAATAACCTAATCAGTCAGTATTTTCAAGGCGACGGAGTAAATACTCCTATTTTCTTTTGTCCATATTTCCCGCTATTTTCATGCCAAGATTTTGGATGATTTGGAAGAGAATAATCAGCAGGATTACGGTGATAATCATGATGCCTGTCTCCCAGCGATAGTAGCCATAGCGAACCGCAATATCACCTAATCCGCCGCCTCCAACGGTACCAGACATGGCCGAGTATCCAAGAATATTTCCTGTAGTAATGGTGGCGCCAATGATAAGGGATGTCCTGGCCTCCACCAGCATTACCTTTGTGACAATCTGAAAATTGGTGGCACCCATAGATTTTGCTGCCTCGATTACTCCTGGGTCTACCTCGTTAAGGGAAGACTCCACCATGCGGGCAATGTATGGGGCTGCACAAACTACAAGAGGAACTATAGTCGCAGTGCTTCCGTAACTTTTTCCAACTAAAAGTCTGGTAAATGGTATTAATAAAATAAGCAAGATCAAAAATGGAATTGATCTAACCACGTTAGAAATTAAGTCCAAAGCCCTATATATAATCTTGTTTGGTTTCAAGCCATCTGCGCTGGTTACCTTTAGGAGAATTCCCAGAGGAAGGCCAAATACATAGGCAATTGCTGTGGATACAAGGGTCATATAAAGGGTGTCCCTAATGCCTTCCAGGAGCATCATTATTACTTTATTATCAAACATCGCCAGTTACCTCCTCTACCGCCAGGCCTCTTTCTTTGAGGTAAGCAATTAAATCTTCCTGCAAATTCTCGTCCTCAGGCAGGCCTAAAATCATGTCTCCCTTGGCTGTGCCGCCTACATTTCTTGTGTCAGCCCTGAGAATATTTACAGGGGTATTAAACTTTAATACCATGTTGGCCACTACTGGCTCAAAGGATGAATTCTCGGAGAAAACAATCCTGATTTTTCTGGACTCATTGAGAAGGCTAACTGTGTGATCACTGTCAGAATTACCTCTTAATATCAATTCTTTGGCAGCGTTAGACTTTGGATGACTAAAGATGTCTGCTACATATCCATTTTCCACAATCTCACCATTTTCTATAATGGCAACCTTGTTGCAGATTTCCTGCACAACTGACATCTGATGAGTAATGATCACGATTGTGATATTCATCTTCTCGTTTATTTCTTTTAATAATGAAAGAATAGATGCTGTGGTCTGTGGATCAAGGGCTGATGTTGCCTCATCGCAAAGCAAAATCTTTGGGTCTGATGCCAGAGCTCTTGCTATGGCAACTCTCTGCTGCTGTCCCCCCGAAAGTTGAGAAGGATAAGCATTTGCTTTTTCAAGTAATCCAACTGTTTCCAAAAGTTCTCTGGCTTTTGCACTGGCCTGGTTTTTACGCACCCCGGCCAGTTCCAGTGGGAAGCATACATTATCTAATACTGTCTTTTGCATCAAAAGATTAAATCCCTGGAAAATCATAGAAATGTTTCTTCTAGCCGCCCTGAGTTCTGCCTCTGAAAGATCGGCAAGATTTTTATCTTCTACCCATACTTCTCCCGAGGTTGGTTTCTCCAGGAAATTCAGGCAGCGAACCAAGGTACTTTTGCCTGCTCCAGACATACCTATAATGCCGTATATATCTCCAGAATCAACAACAAGGTTGATGTCCCTAAGGGCATCAACCTGATTGTCTTTAGTCGTAAATGACTTATATAAGTTTTTTACTATAATCTCACTGCTCATAAAAAACTACCGCTCCATCATATGTATCCTTAATAAAATTCTGAATATCCTCAGTTTTAAGGGCTGCAACCAGTGCCTTAATCTTGTCAGAGTTTTCGTTGCCTTCCTTTACAGCAATTATATTAACATATGTCTCTGCTGCAAGGGAATCAGAAGCCTCATATGCGATTGCATCCTTACCAACTGAATATCCAGCCTCAAGAGCATAGTTTCCATTTAATACTACGTAAGATACCTCTCCAACGACTCTTGCTACCTGAGCTGCCTCAAGTTCCTCAAACTCAAGGTTGTAAGGATTCTCTGTAATGTCATTTACAGTAGCCTCAAGGCCTGCATTATCAGCAAGTGTAAGGAGTCCATTATCCTGAAGCAGTAAGAGGGCTCTAGCCTCATTTGTTGTATCGTTTGGAATAGCGATTACGTCACCCTCTGCAACCTCATCCAAAGACTTCTTTGTGCCTGGATAAATTCCAAATGGCTCATAGTGAATACCGCCTGCGTTTACAAGGTGTGTACCATGCTCTTCATTAAAGGAATCCAGGTATGGAATATGCTGGAAATAGTTTGCATCAAACTCGCCAGACTCTACAACCTCGTTAGGCTGCACATAATCTTCAAACTCTGTGACCTGCAGATCGTAACCCTGCTCTGCGAGAATCGCCTTTGCCTGCTCGAGAATCTCTGCATGTGGTGTGGCAGATGCGGCAACAGTGATTGTTGTTAACTCTCCCTCGCTTGTCTCTTCAGTGGTTTTATCTTCAACAGAAGCTTCACTTCCGCATCCTGTCATCATTGCAGCCATCATCATTGCCGCAAGCCCCACTCCTGTTATTTTTTTGAATAATACGTTCTTCATTTCATTCTCCTCTCCGGGGTCATTCTTAAATCTATTTTTTATTTCCCCTCTTTTGTTATGAAGCAACTTTAACACAGGGACTTTTTCATATCAATACTTCAGGCTATACCCTATTTTTATCGCTTGCGATAGGCAAAACTTATAACTGAGCCAGAGTGTGAATCTGCCTGTATTCTCCAGAATTTTTTTCTCTCATCCCCTTTTTCTCCCCCTATTTATTGGTAAAAAATCTATTTTAGATGTGATATAATTTACAAGAAATTTTAAATAGAATTGAGTTAGATATGAAAAAGAAAAAGAGAATAATAATTCTGGCACTAGTCCTTGTAATAGCAGTGCTAGCAGGCCTCATAGGTCTGGGGGCTTATTATTACACCCGCCACGACCTAGTTTATGCTGAAGTATATCTCGAGGCAGGCACTGCCGACTGTTCAGTGGAGGACTTTCTCAAAAGAGAGGAAAGCAGTGTAAAATTCTCCAAAGATTCAAAATATGACACCCGGGTCCCTGGGGATTATCCTCTTACCATTCTCTGGGAAATGCCCCTCTTTGGCCAGCAGAAATACACTAGCGTCCTCCATGTCACCGACACCACAGCGCCAGTAGTAAAACTGACATCTGAAAGAATTCAAAGATACACCAGCGAGGGAGTTCTCGATATCACTGATTTCATCGAGTCTGTGGAGGATATAGGAAATTGCTCCATTGATTTTGCTGAGGAATATGACTTTTCCCAGGCTGGAGAATACGATGTAGAAATCCTGGTCACTGACCCTTCTGGCAATACAACAAAAAGCCAGTGCCAATGCACTATTGTCGATGACCATACTCCTCCTGTCATCTCAGGAGTGGAACCCCTTGTCATCGCTCAAGGCGAGTCAATCTCCTACAAGAAAAATATCACCGTCACCGACGACTATGATGATGCCCCTGTCCTAGAAGTGGACACCACTGGCATCAATCCTGACAAACGAGGCCAATACACTATCACATACATTGCCACCGATGCTGCTGGCAATTCTGCCAAAGCCACCACTTCTGTAAAAATTGTTTCTGCAAAGATAGCAGAGGCCACCGAGGAAACAGTCAATGCAATGGCAGACCAAATCCTGTCAGAGATTATTGTGGATGGCATGGACCAAAAAAGTCAGGCCAAGGCCGTATTCGACTGGGTTGTAGACAACATTACCTATTCAGAAACCGCCGGCATCGACGACTTGTATTCTGCAGCCTACAAGGGTATGCACTCCAGAATTGGAGACTGTACTGTAAAACAAAAGACTGCCGAGGTCATGCTAAATCGACTTGGCATCAAAAATATGGAAATAGAAAAAATCAGAGACACCCGAGGCCACTATTGGCTCCTGATTGATATCGATGAGGGCTGGTACCACTATGACCCAAACCTGCAATTGGACGGCACTTTGATTTTCTACTGGCACGATGCGGATCTTTGGGCTTATTCTAACGCCCACAAGAACACCCACAATTACGACCCGAGCAAATATCCTACAATACAATAATTTATATAAAAGGAGTTAACTATAATGAAAAAGAATCTACTTGCTCTTGCCATGGCTTTAACAATGACACTTTCTTTCACCGCTTGTGGCAACACAGAATCTGACACAAAAGTAATCGAGGCAGACAATTCAACTGCTTCATCAGACAGCCCGGCCAGCGCCGGAGGTTACACCTTTGAATACAAAGGCACTAACATTGCTGTTGATGCAGATGCTGCCCCTATCATCAGTGCTTTAGGCGATCCTTCAGAATATTTTGAGTCACCAAGTTGCGCAGCAGATGGAATCGGAAAACTCTATACATACCCAGATTTCCAAATCCAGACATACCCAGATGGGGACAAAGACTATGTAGAATATGTCCTCCTCCGCACAGACTTAGTTGCAACATCCGAGGGCATCGACCTCTCTAGTTCCAGGGAGGATGTAATGGCAGCCTACGGAGATGCAACAACAGAGACAGATTCATCATTAGAATACGAGAAAGATGGCATGACTCTCCTCTTCCTATTTGATGGAGATTCAATCTCATCTATCCAGTACAACTCTCCAAAGTCAAAATAAGATAAAAAAGTTTTCAGAAAATCTAAGGGATTTATCAAAGCTTTGCAACTTTAATAAATCCCTTGACTTATGGGTCATGTTCCTATAGAATAACTTTTGCAGTCAAGAAATAAGTAATTCACTTGATTGACATATGCGCGAGTGGCTCAGTTGGTGGAGCGCCACCTTGCCAAGGTGGAGGTCGCGGGTTCGAGTCCCGTCTCGCGCTCTTTTAGTATAAAAAATAGGGTTACCCAATCGGGTGACCCTATTTTTTATACTAAATGAGCACTACAATGCTGTTCCCGTAGAGATTCATCACCCTATTCCGCATTTTTTAGCACATGTGCATTAAAAAGTGATATTATGGAATCAAGGTTATTTCATATCAATGGTTCATATTTTTGAGAGGAGAGATTGTTTATGAGCAAGGATTTAAAGGGGAAGAGCAAGGGATTTGCTGCAGAATTTCGTGAGTTTATCATGCGCGGCAATGTGCTCGATTTAGCAGTCGGCGTAATTATAGGTGGCGCTTTCCAATCTATCATTAATTCTTTAGTTAATGATATTATCATGCCACTAATTTCTGCAATCACCGGAGGAATCGATTTTACAAACTGGTTTGTTGCGTTGGATGGAAGCGATTACAAGACATTGGCAGCTGCTCAGGAGGCCGGTGCCGCTACATTAAACTACGGTACATTTATCACTGTCATCATCAACTTCATTTTGATGGCGTTGGTTGTCTTCTGTTTAGTTAAATTTTTGAACTCAGTCTCTGACCGCGTAAAGAAGGATGATGCTGCCGAGGAGGCTGCAGAGCCTACAGAGAAGGAGTGCCCATACTGCATGTCTATGATTCCTATCAAGGCCAGCAGATGCCCACATTGTACTTCTGAATTAAAATAAATTTTTTTAACCACTAGAAGCCCCAAGCACTGGGGCTTCTTTTATTTCATACAAGTCCAAAGTATCCATTCCGGTATGCATGTGCGTTTGCAGTATGCAAATACCGGAATTGGGCTATTTTCTTACTCCTGAGCAAGCCCAAATTGTCCATTCCGCGATGGACACCTTGTAAAGCCACTACCATACCGGAATATAATTGTCCTCAGGTCATCGTGCTTCATTTTTCCGCGATACGAGCCCTACAAACGCATATCCATACCGAAATACAATTTTCAAGTCCTGTGA
>JAIKWH010000063.1 GCA_024684955.1 Pseudobutyrivibrio sp. | reverse complement strand
ATTTCTACCCTGATGGCATCCGCTGCCGCAAATTTCATAAAGATCTTTTCCAAAGACGAAAATGCTGTCGCACTAAGCGGATGGCAGTTTACAGGAGGCGGCCTTATAATGGCGATCTTTGGCTTCCTTGCCGGAGGTCATCTGGAGATCAACACACCTCTTGCTCTCCTTCTACTCTCTTATATGGCATTTATCTCCGCTGCAGCCTACACCCTCTGGGGACTGCTCCTAAGTCATAATGATGTGAGCCGTATCGCAGTATTTGGTTTCATCAATCCATTAGTCGGAGTACTCTTATCCGCATTACTTCTTCACGAACAAAACGAAGCTTTCAGCATCTACGGAATACTTGCCCTCATACTCGTATGCATCGGCATAATAACCGTATTTCGTAAGCCAAAGTCATAACAGAATTAAATACATAAAACCCTATATGTCAAAAAACCCCGGACCGATTTTCTCAGTCCGGGGTTTACTATATCCGCATGAATATGAGTTTTGAGCTTAAACTCAAGCCTTTCCAACAGATCCGAAAAGCTCCATCTTCTCCTTAACCTTTGCCTTGATAGCGTCAAAGCCCGGCGCAAGAAGCTTACGAGGATCAAATCCCTTACCCTCAAGGTCTTTGCCTGCCTCAATATATTTACGTGTTGCATCAGCAAATGAAAGCTGGCACTCTGTGTTAACGTTAATCTTTGAAACGCCAAGAGAGATTGCCTTCTTGATCTGATCTGCAGGAATACCTGTACCACCGTGAAGAACAAGTGGCATTGCTCCTGTCTTCTGCTGAATAGCATCAAGAACATCAAACTGAAGACCAGCCCAGTTTTCTGGGTACTTGCCGTGGATGTTGCCGATACCAGCAGCAAGCATATCTACGCCAAGGTCAGCGATAATCTTGCACTCGTTAGGATCAGCACACTCACCCATACCAACGACTCCGTCTTCCTCGCCGCCGATTGAACCAACTTCGCACTCGATTGAAAGGCCAAGTCCGTGAGCAACATTAACAAGCTCAGTAGACTTTGCAAGGTTCTCCTCAAATGGATAGTGTGAACCATCAAACATGATAGATGTGAAACCAGCCTTAATGCACTTGTAGCATCCTTCGTATGTACCGTGGTCAAGGTGAAGTGCAACAGGTACTGTGATACCAAGCTCCTCATCCATAGCCTTAACCATTGCTGCTACTGTACCAAAGCCAGTCATGTACTTACCAGCGCCCTCAGAAACACCAAGAATAACTGGCGACTTAAGCTCTTCAGCTGTAAGAAGAACGGCCTTTGTCCACTCAAGATTGTTGATATTGAACTGACCTACTGCATAGTGACCAGCTTTTGCCTTTTCAAGCATTTCTTTTGCAGAAACTAACATAAATTATTCCTCCATATTCGTATTTGGGACCTAAAAATATCCCCATCTAAGCGAAATTTTAGCATAAGAGCAGGGGCTATTCAATAACTAATTCAATTGCCTTAGGCACATTGGATACTGTTACTTCCTGATGTTTTCCGCCAAATTCTCCATCCAAAGTCCATGGGACTTCCTCATTGCTGGTAAATTTAATACTCCTGGTCTGGAAAGAGTAAACCATATTGGAATCTGTGACGGCATTGGCTATGAATGCTAAGATTTCGTTAAGTTCTATAGGATTCTTTGGCATCCTAATCAAGGTGACCTCAAAGACACCATCATTAAGGCCAATATCCCCTTTAATGAGGCCCTGGAAGCCTCCTACTGATTTGGAATTGGTAATCATACCGTAGATAAACTCGTCGTAGAATATCTTTCCATCGTGCTCCACCTGCATCCTAAAGGATGTGATATCCCTCAGTTGCTTGGCTCCTTCTATTATGTATGCTAAATGACCCAGGGCATTTTTCATATCCTGAGGAGTGGCATATGAAACCTCTGTAAATAAACCAAAAGCAGCCACATATACAAATGATTCTGAATTAAATCTACCTATGTCGCAAGGAAATAGGTTGTCAGAAACACTTACCTGGGCTGCATTTAACATGTTTTTATCTATGCCCAGAGAATTGCCGAAATCATTAGTTGAGCCTGCTGGAATGTAACCAACCGGGATAGGGTTTTTAACCTGCATCATGCCGGCTATAACCTCATCCAAGGTGCCATCTCCACCAGAGCAGACTATGCGGTCATAATTCTCTGCCTCTTGGATTGTTTTAAGAGTAGCGTCTCCTCGAGATTGAGTGATATGCACACTAACCTCAAAGCCCGCCTTAATCATAATGTCCAATATGTCAGTCAGATACGATTTAATTTGTCCCTTTCCTGATTTGGGATTAACAATAAATAATAATCTTTTTGACATTTTGTATTACCTTTAAAAATCTATTATTGTGTAAGGAAGTCTGAAAGCTGATTTACAGCCTTTTCTTCATCATCGCCATCAGCGTCAATAACTACCTTTGATCCAGAAGCTAATACCAAACTCATCATACCCATGATGCTCTTTGCATTAACTTTTTTCTCATCCATCTCAAAATAAATAGAGCTAGTAAACTGATTAGCCAACTGCACCAAGTGAGCAATTGGGGTTGCCTCCATTGAATTTGACATCTGAATAGTTACTTCTTTTTGCATGATAACCTCCTGCATATCTCAATATAACCTAACATGCTCTACCGCAAACTGTCCGCGATAGCAGCAAGTTTTTTAAGCCTGTGATTAACCCCGCTTTTGCCGATTGGCGGATCAAGGAACTGCCCCAGGTCTCCAAGGGGAGTGTCGGGATAATCAAGCCTTACCTTAGCAATATCCTGCAACTGTTCTGGCAATGTATCCAGGCCCACCTTACTATCTATAAAGCGGATATCCTCTATCTGCCTCACTGCTGCATTAACAGTCTTGCTAATATTTGCAGTTTCGCAATTAACCTTGCGATTGATGTTTTCTCTGACCTCTTTGACCACTCGTATATTTTCAAGTTCCAAAACTGAATGGCTGGCCTCCATAATCCTAAGGAGTTCAACTATCTGCCCGCCTTCCTTGAGATATACTATATATTTGCCTGCCCTCTCAACCATCTTGGCTTCCTCATCAAAGAAATTGATGCAGGACATAAGCTGAAAGGCCTGGGATATACTGCTGAGAACCACCTCCATGTGGTAGCCCTTGTTTGGATCTGATATAGAACCATTAACAATAAAACTGCCCCTAATGAATGCTCTTTTGCAACATGGCTGCTGAATAATCAACTCATTGACCAGTCTCTTATCATCCATTAATTTGAGGGTTTTCTCTAACTCAAAAAAGTCACTCTCATTAAATGAGTTGACATCGTTCTTTATATTAAGTGTTTTTTTCAGTAAAGTAAAGACTTTTCTATTAATGTTAGCGTCAGTAACTAATTCTCCTAAAATGTCTTCCAGTTTCTCATTCCCTGTTTTGGAGAATGTGGTAATTATCCCTGCCAGTTCTGCAATCAAGCAATGCCTGCTTTTGGGAATTATATTATTCAGTTCGTCTTTGACCTCTTTTGAAAAGGACATTTACTTTCCTCTCAAGGCATCTTTGCCTATATCTCTGTGCTCAATTTTAAGTCCAAAGGATTCATCTCCAGCCAGGGCTGCAAATATTTCATTGGCCAGGCAGACTGATCTGTGCTTGCCGCCAGTACAGCCCACACCGATTACCAACTGATTCTTTCCCTCTTTGATATAATTTGGAATGAGGAACTTTATCAAATCTGTAACCTTGGCCAGAAAGGTTTGGGTCTCTTGGTATTTTAAGACAAAGTCCTTTATTGGTTTATCATTGCCAGTAAAAGGTCTGAGTTTGGTGTCATAGTATGGGTTTGGCAAAAACCTGACATCAAATACCAGGTCTGCATCCTCAGGAATACCGTATTTAAACCCAAAGGAAACGATAGTGACAAAGAGGCTTTTGTATTCTGCATCATCTACAAAAATCTTTTCCAATTCCTCTTTTAATTCTCGTGTGAGCAGGTGGGTTGTGTCTATAACATAATCCGCCTCATCCCTGAGAAATCCAATGTCCTCTCTCTCCTTTTTTATACCTGCCGCAATTCTCTCCCTGCCAGAAAGAGGGTGGTTGCGCCTGGTCTCCTTGTATCTTTTGATCAGGATCTCGTCCTCTGCATCCAAAAACAGGACCTGGAATTTTTTATCGTCCTCATCCAATTCCTGGAGAATGTCTGGAAGGAGTTTCATGGCATTTCCATTTCTGACATCAATTCCTACTACTATTTTTTTGTCTAGGGTGCCGGTGTCAGCCAGGTCTACAAAACTTTTTAGCAGCTGAATGGGAAGGTTGTCTACACAATAATAGCCCATATCCTCAAGCATTTTGAAAGCAGTGCTTTTACCTGCACCTGACATTCCTGTGAGTAATAACAGCTTCAATTATATGTTCCTCCCTATAATCCTAACTTCTGGCTCCAAATGCACTCCTGAATTTTGGTAAACCAAATTATCTACATCAAGCATAAGTTGCAGCACCTGTCTGCAGGTGGCCTCACCCTTGTTAACAACAAATCCGCAATGTTTTTCAGAAACCTGGGCGTCCCCAATTGAGTATCCCCTTAGACCAGCCTCCTCTATGAGTTTGCCTGCAAAGTAGCCTTCAGGTCTCTTAAATGTAGAACCTGCGCTAGGGAAATCCAGTGGCTGCTTTTCAATTCTTGCGGCCTTGAGCTCTGCCATCTTGTCCTTTATCTCATCCTTGTTGCCGCTTTCCAAACCCATGGTAACTTCCATAACCAATCCCTTGTTTTTCATCAGGATAGAATGTCTATAGGAAAGGCATAGTTCATCTACTGTAAGGGACTTTACCTTGCCCTCCTCAGTGAGAATCAAGGCAGATTTAACCACGTCTTTCATCTGGCCTCCGTATGCGCCAGCATTCATATAGACGGCGCCCCCTACTGTGCCTGGTATGCCATAGGCAAACTCCAGACCTGTCAGGCCCTTGTCCGCAGCCTTCATTGCAACAGATGTAAGCATGGCTCCCGCCTGGGCAACGATTTCATTGCCCCTGATATTTACCTTGTTCATCTGCTTGCCAACAGAAACCACAATCCCCTCTATGCCCTCGTCGCTAACTAAGACATTGCTGCCATTGCCGAGAATTGTAAAAGGCAAATCATACTTTTTTATAAGCGCAATAAGAGGAACCATCTCCTCAAGGGATGGTTCCACGTATAAATCAGCTGGTCCACCAATTTTGAAAGTGGTGTGCTTTCTCATTGGCTCAAGTTCTAACACTTTTAAGTTTGGAAGTTTGTTTGACAGGATTTTTACAAAATCCTGGATGCTTTTTTTATTATGCATTCTTTATGAAAGCCTCATATCCAAGCAGTGCCTCATACAAGTCAACCTTTGAGATAATCTCACAAGGAGCATGCATTGAAAGCACTGGGATTCCCGAATCAATAACCTGCATATTATAGTTACCCATGATGTAAGCGATTGTGCCACCGCCACCCTGGTCTACCTTGCCAAGTTCTGCAGTCTGCCAAGAAACCTTAGCATCATTCATAATCTTTCTAACAGCACCTACGTACTCAGCGCTGGCATCGTTAGAGCCACTCTTTCCTCTAGCGCCTGTGTACTTGTTAAATACAAGACCTCTGCCAAGATATGCCGCATTATTTTTTTCAAATGCAGATGCATATGTTGGATCAAAGCCTGCAGATACATCAGATGAGAGAACGTTGCAATTTGTAAGTCCCCTTCTGAGTTTGAGCTCTGAATAATCTCCCATGGCTGCAAAAAGCTCTGCATAGGTATTCTCAAAGAATTTTGACTCCATACCTGTTGCACCAACAGAGCCGATTTCTTCCTTGTCTACGAGAAGGGCACATGCTGTCTTGCCGCTGGCCTTTTTCTGGTTTAGGATTGCAACAAATGAAGGATATGCGCAAACCCTATCGTCGTGGCCGTAACCTAAAATCATAGAACGGTCAAATCCAAAGTCTCTAGCAGGACCTGCTGGAACAACCTCGATCTCTGCCGAGATGAAATCTTCCTCTTCGATACCGTACTTGTCTTTTAATAATTTGAGAATGTTAGTCTTTACAGCATCCTTTTCCTTTTTGCCTTCCTTGTCAAAGGCTGGGATACCGCCAACAATCACATTGAGGTCCTCGCCCTCAATTACCTTGGAACCCTTTTTGTCCATCTGGTCTGCTGCAAGATGAGGAAGGAGATCAGAGATTCCAAATACTGGATCACTTGGATCCTCACCTACATTTACTGTAACTCTCTTGCCATCTTTTTTAACTAATACACCATGGAGGGCAAGTGGGATTGTAACCCACTGATATTTTTTGATGCCGCCATAGTAATGAGTATCAAAGAGGGCCAGATCTGTATCCTCAAACAAAGGATTCTGCTTTAGGTCCATACGAGGGCTATCAATGTGGGCCCCGAGAATGTTCATACCCTTTTCAAGGGACTCGGTGCCTATATTAAATATAGCCATCTCCTTGCCCTTGTTTACGGCGTACACTTTGTCGCCAGCCTTGATTTTGCCACCCTTGGCAATAATCTTGTTCAAGTCTACGTAGCCAGCCTTTTCAGCCTCTGCTACAAAAAAATCAATACATTCTCTTTCTGTCTTGCAATTTGAAAGGAATGTTCTATAGTCTTCTGCGAATTTGAAAACCTTTTTTTTGTCTTTTTCAGCAGTATACTTCTGCCATGCGTTTTCTCTTTCCATAAGTACCTCCTGCGATGTTATATATAAGAAATGGTATAACCATTATCTTCCAGAAATATTGTCCTGCACCCTGCGATACAGTTCCTCTGCTGCATTGTATCCCATCTTTTTCTGGCGGTGGTTAACAGCTGCAGTCTCGCAAATAATAGCAAGGTTACGACCTGGTCTAATAGGAAGGGAATGACATGTGACATCTATTCCAAGGATATTCATATACTCATCCTTCATCCCCAGTCTGTCGTATTCTTTTTCCTTTGACCAATCCTCTAATTTGATAACCAAATCAATTCTCTGGTCGTCTTTAACTGCCTCCACACCATATAGGGATTTTACATCAATGATGCCGATGCCTCTCAGCTCAATTAAATACTGGGTAATAGAAGGTGCCCTACCATATAATCTCTCATTGTTAGGGCGTCTGATTTCTACTACGTCATCCGAAACAAGGCGGTGGCCTCTCTTAATAAGCTCTAAGGCTGCCTCGGATTTTCCAATACCTGACTCTCCTGTAATCAAGAGTCCTTCGCCAAATACATCAACCAAAACCCCGTGAATTGTTGTATATGGTGCAAAATCCATGTTTAAAGAATATATGAGGGCAGACATAAATTCTGATGTAGCCCTGTCAGTTCCCAAAAGCGGCACGTTCATCTTGGTAGCCATATCTATGCAAAGTTGCTCTGGCTTTTCTTCTCTGCAGAATATTACACAAGGAATCCCGTAAGAGAAAAGTTTTTCAAAGGATTGCTCCTTGTCCTCCTGGGACTTTTTGCTCAGGTATGCTGCCTCTACATTACCAATCAACTGTATTCTGGCAGGATCAAAGTGCTCGTAAAAGCCATGTAACTGAAGTGCAGGTCTATTTACATCTGCCACTGTTATCTCTGACTTTGCCAAATCTAATTCAGAGGTGAAATTAACCAGATTAAACCTCTCCTGAATAGTTTGAACAGATACAGATTTTTTTGTTGCCATAAATGCCTCCTCCTTTACTGGCTTAGTATCAATATTTTATATCATTTCCCTATTATTTCAAAGTATGAAAGTAATTGTATACCATTTGGGCCGCCTCTTTTGTCATGGCCTCTGTGTCGGCCAAATCCTCCAGGCTAGCCTGAGCCATTTTTTCAGCAGACACGTATTTTTTCATCAGGGCCTTTCTCCGCTTTGGTCCAATCATTTCGATATCATCTAGGAAAGAGTGGACCTGGCCCTTGCTCCTTAGGGACCTGTGGAATTCTATGGCAAAACGGTGGGCCTCATCCTGGAGCCTTGTAATCAATTTAAACCCCTCTGAATGGGTATCTATAGGTAGTTCCACGTCATTAAAATAGAGCCCCCTGGTCCTGTGGTGATCGTCCTTTACCATACCTGCAATAGGAATGCTCAGACCCAATTCCTTCATCACCTGCATGGCAATGTGAACCTGGCCCTTGCCACCGTCCATCATGATTATGTCTGGAAATTTGGTAAAGGAATTCTCAGCTCCACCACTGTCATTCTTGTCTTTGATTCCATGGGTGAATCGCCTTGTGAGTACCTCTTTCATAGACGCATAATCATTTGGGCCCTCCACAGTCTTTATCTTGAATTTGCGATAGTCTGACCTTTTCGGCTTACCCTTTTCAAACACCACCATAGAGCCCACTGACTGGAAACCTGAGATATTTGAAATATCGTAGGCCTCCATTCGGCTAGCCCCAGGGATGCCAAGCAAGTCGGCAATCTCTTTCATGGCCCCAATGGTCCGGCCCTCTTCCTTCTTTATCTTTTCCTTGTCCTGGTCCAAAACCATCTGGGCGTTTTTCTGGGCCAACTCAACTAGTTTTTCCTTGTCCCCACGCTTTGGCGTCTTGATGTACACCTTTGCCCCCTTTTTGTCAGAAAGCCAGGTCTCTATCAGTTCTACCTCCTCTGGTACATACTGCAAATATATTTCCTTTGGAATGAAAGGGGTGCCGGTGTAATAGTCCTTTAAAAAGTAAGCAAGCAGTTCCTCTCTGCTATCATCCACCCTTATATTAATAAAGAAATGCTCTCGCCCAATCATCTTGCCGCCACGGATAAAGAACACTTGGACAACTGCATCCTCCCCAGCAGTGGCCATGGCAATAATATCCCTGTCTTCCCCGTCCAATTGGGTAGCCTTTTGCCTGCCGGCGCAGGTCTTGACAGACTCTATCAAATCCCTGTAGATGGCTGCCTTTTCAAAGTCCATTTCCTCTGATGCCTTTAGCATTTTGGCCTCCAGGTCTTTTATAGTGTCAAAGTAATCCCCGTCCAAGAAATCGATGACAGCCTGCACATTTTTGGCATATTCTTCCACCGGCACATTGCCCTGACAAGGTCCTAGACACTGACCCATGTGATAGTTTAGGCAAGGTCTGCCCTTTCCAAAATTCTCAGGCAGTTTTTGAGAACAGGTCCTAATCTTAAAGAGTTTTTGCACCAGAGAAATGGTGTCATGCACGGCCCCTGCGCTAGTAAATGGGCCAAAATATTTGGACTTGTTCTTTTTCATCCTTCGAGAAAAAAGTACCCTAGGATATGCTTCTCCCAGGGTGACTTCAATGTACGGATAGGTCTTGTCATCCCGGAGCATAGTGTTGTACTTGGGACGATATTCCTTTATTAAATTGCACTCTAATACAAGAGCTTCCAGCTCTGAATCAGTGACTATGAATTCAAAATAATCGATATTTTGAACCATCTGCTTCTTTTTCAAGCCCTCGTCATGACTTGGCTGAAAATATTGACGGACCCTATGGCGCAAAGATAGAGCCTTGCCCACATAGATAATCTCATCATTTTTCCCATGCATTAGATAAACTCCCGGTTGATCCGGGAGTTTACTTAAATCTTCTTCTGTTACCATACTATTTACTCTTCAAAAATATCCTCAGGGTTTGTTTGGCTATCACTGTCATCCCCAACAGATACATCAAGATTTGTACCTGTGGCCTTTTCTGAAACTCTGCTCTCCTGGGCTGTATCAAAGAATGTTGGCTTGCCCTCATCCTCTGGCTCAGGAATCCCCTTTATCTCTCTGAATATCTTCATGAACTCTTTGCCGGTAATTGTCTCGTGCTCAAAGAGGTGCTCAGAAATCTTGTCCAAACTTTCCATATTTTCGGTAAGCAACTCTTTAGCCTTGGCATAAGCCTCAGATATAATCTTGAGGACCTCTGCATCAACCTCTGCCGCTGTGCTCTCGCCACAATTGAGTGTGGCTCTTCCCTCCAGATACTGGTTTTCCACTGTGGCCAGTCCCATCATACCGAATTTATCTGACATACCAAATCTGGTGACCATGGCTCTGGCAATCTTTGTTGCCTGCTCTATATCATTGGCTGCACCCGAGGTATATGTGCCAAATTTGATGTCTTCTGCCGCTCTGCCGCCCATATAGGTGACAATCTTTGCAATCAACTCATCCTTTGTCTCCAGGAATTTTTCCTCCTCTGGAGTCTGCAGGGTGTATCCTAGGGCACCCATTGTCCTAGGGATGATTGTAATCTTTTGAACTGGCTCAGATTCCTTTTGTAGGGCTGATACAAGGGCATGTCCAACCTCGTGGTAAGACACTGTCCTTCTCTCCTTTTCGCTCATTGCCCTGTCCTTCTTTTCCTTGCCGCCTACGGCAACCAGTTCGAAGGCTTCGAAAAGGTCCTTTTGGCTAACGCATGCTCTCTTGTCCTTTACGGCCAAAATTGCAGCCTCGTTAATAATATTGGCAAGATCTGAACCAACTAGGCCTGCTGACGCCAGGGCCAGTGCATCCAAATCTACTGTATCATCCATATTTACATCCTTAGAATGTACTCTAAGGGTCTCAAGACGACCCTTCTGATCAGGTCTGTCTACAATAATACGTCTGTCAAAACGGCCTGGACGAAGAAGGGCCTTGTCCAATACCTCTGGTCTGTTGGTGGCTGCCAAAATGAGAAGTCCCTTGTTGGAATCGAATCCATCCATCTCGGAAAGCAACTGATTAAGGGTCTGCTCACGCTCATCATTGCCGCCGCCAAAGTGGCTATCACGGCTTTTACCGATGGCATCAATCTCGTCTATAAATACGATACAAGGGGCAACCTTTGTGGCCTCTTTGAAAAGGTCACGGACACGGGAAGCACCCACGCCGACAAACATCTCAACAAAGTCAGAACCTGCCAGGGAGAAGAATGGAACTCCTGCCTCGCCTGCTACAGCCTTTGCCAGGAGGGTTTTACCTGTTCCCGGAGGGCCTACAAGGAGGGCTCCCTTAGGCAGTTTTGCGCCGATCTCTGTATATTTCTTTGGATTGTGGAGGAAGTCAACCATCTCTTGGAGAGATTCCTTGGCCTCATCCTGTCCAGCAACATCTTTGAATGTAACTCCTGTGGTCTTTTCCATGTTGTAGAGTTTGGCATTGCTCTTGCCAACTCCCATGGCTCCACCGCCCATTCTCTTCATCAAAAATCCCAGTACTACCCAAAGCAATACCAGTGGAATAATAAAGGAAAGAATATTGTATACAATGGCTGCTGTGGAATCAGGAATAGTACCTTCCATAACAACATCATGGTCTTTCAAAATCTGTACCAGGTCGTCATCATCTACATATGCGGTGTAGAGTTCAACCTGGGCATTTGGATCGTACATCTGGTAGTAAGAGCCAAATGGATTCTGAGTCTCATCTGCATCATTATCCTTGCTTTCGTATTTGGCTCCCTTTACCAGGGTAATCTCTATGGCCTCGTCGCCAAATACAACCTTTTCTACCTTGTCCTCCTCCACCAGTTCTAGAAACTCTGAGTAATTAATCTCTAAACTAGATGAAGAATTTGCACCTCTGTACATCATGCTGGTAAAGAATAGGGCAATCATTACCAAAATTCCTAATGTATAAAAAGGCTGACGATTTTTTTTATTATTATCACCATTTGGTTTGTTATTATTTTCGTTCACCTAAAACCTCCAAAAGTATTATTAAAATCTTATTCTAATTTATCACAAAAGCCTTTAAAAGTATCGGTTTTAATAAAATTTTTAGAATGTTTAATTGTGTAAAATTAATTAACGCCGACGTTAAAACGCCGGCGCTATTCTCAGGATAAAATTTCTGTATCGTTGGTAAATTCTGTACCTGATACATCCTCAAATTTGTGGAGCAGGTCCTCAATAGTAAGTCCCTTCTTTTCCTCTCCACTGATATTTAAGATTACACGGCCCTCATTCATCATAATAAGCCTGTTGCCGTAATTAATGGCATCGCGCATATTGTGAGTGACCATCATGGCTGTCAGGCCATGCTCCTTAATAAGCATGTCTGTAATCTCCAATACCTTGGCTGCTGTCTTGGGATCAAGGGCTGCTGTGTGCTCATCCAAAAGGAGAAGTTTTGGCTTTTGCAAGGTGGCCATCATAAGGGTCAGAGCCTGTCTTTGTCCTCCAGACAAAAGTCCTACCTTTGCAGTAAGTCTGTCCTCCAGACCCAGATCCAATTCCTTGAGCATGTCATGGTACTTTTCCCTCTCCTCTTTTGTGATTCCCCATCTGAGGGTCCTTGACTTGCCACGTCTGGCTGCCAGGGCCAAATTCTCGTCTATCTGCATGTTTGCTGCAGTGCCTGTCATTGGGTCCTGGAATACACGGCCCAGGTATTTTGCCCTTCTATATTCAGGTAATCCTGTAACATCCACCCCATCAATGGTGATGCTACCTCCGTCCACTGGCCAAACACCGGCTACAGCATTGAGGAAGGTAGATTTACCAGCCCCGTTTCCACCGATGACTGTGCAGAATTCTCCAGGTGCCAAATTAAGTGTGGCTCCGTCCAATGCAACTTTTTCATTTATAGTGCCAGGATTAAAGGTTTTCTTTAGGTTAAAAGCTTTAAGCATTCTCCTTACCTCCTCTCTTGGCTGCCTTCATAAAGGAGTTGTTGAATTTGTCCTTGAGGTAAGGTACTGCAAGGAATATTGCTACTATAATTGCTGTAAACATCTTTAGGTTGTTTGTAGGCATCTTGAGCCAGAGCACAATACCAATTACGATGTAATATACAATTCCGCCAATCACTACAAAGGCCATGGTCAGCATAAAGTTGCTCTTTTTAGAAAAGATGGCCTTGCAGAGTACGTCACCAATAATGATTGCTGCTAAACCGATTACAATGGCGCCTCGTCCCATGTTTATATCAGCAAATCCCTGATACTGGGCAAAGAGGCCACCTGATAAGGCAACAAGTCCATTTGAGATAGAAAGGGCAACCACCTTCATCAGGCTGATGTTAATGCCCTGAGCCTTTGACATAGATGGATTTGTACCTGTAGCTCTGATTGCAGAGCCCATCTCTGTACCGAAATACCAATACATGAGACACATGATAACTGCTACAAATACCAGGGCAACAATAATCGCCTGTGGCACATGTCTAAGGCTTATAATCAGATTGTACTTGTCCACAGATATTGGTGTGTTGGACTTTCCATCCATAATATTTAAGTTTACAGAAAAGAGGGCTATCTGGGTGAGAATACCAGATAGGATAGCAGGAATACCTAGCAAGGTGTGAAGTATACCTGTTGCCAGTCCAGCCAAAACTCCTGCCAAAAAGGCAAGCAGAAGGGCAATGCCTGTGTTGTATCCTGCAATCATAAGCACAACAGTCACAGCGCCTCCTGTGGCAAAAGAACCGTCTACAGAAAGATCTGCAAAATCTAATAGTTTGTAAGTAATAAATAGGCCAAGGGCCATTATCCCCCAAATTATTCCCTGGGCTATATTTCCAGGCATGGCTGTAAATAGGGAGCCTAGGGATCCTAAAATAACATCTAAACTCATAATAAACTCCAAAAAGCAAGGCCCATTACAGACCTTGCTAAATAATCAATAAATATTTTTTATTCCATCTCTATAGCAACATAGTCTTCTGGAATTGCTACACCTAATTTCTCAGCGATGTCAGCATTGTATTCTTTTGTAAACTCTGTAGCATACTGAACATCCATTGTTGCAGGGTCAGCACCATTTACAAGAATCTCGTATGCCATCATGCCTGCTGCGTATCCAATGTCATAGTATGAAATAGAAAGAGTTGCAATACCGCATCCCTTGCAGATACCTTCCTCGCCAGCGATGATTGGAACGCCTGCTGTAATAGCAACATTGTTGATTGTCTCTGCACAAGAGGCTGCTGTATTGTCTGTAGGAACGTAGATAACATCGCTCTCGTCACATGCTGACTGAACAACTGCTGCCACGTCGTTTGAATCAGAGAAGGTGTACTCCTTAACTGTGTATCCCATCTCCTCTAAATATCCTGTGATTGTTGTTGACTGATATACTGAATTTGCCTCAGCTGCGCAGTAGATAATACCTACATTTTTTGCTTCTGGGAAAAGTTCATTTAACATCTGTGCCTGTCCATCAAGTGGAGCAAGATCTGCTGTACCAGTAATGTTTGTACCTGTTGCACCTGTCCATCCATCAATTGAAAGGGCAGTTGCATAATCTGTAATTGAAGTTGCAACGATTGGAATATCTGCTGTTGCAGCCTGGCAAGCCTGCAGGGCTGGTGTTGCGTTTGCCATAATAAGGTCAACACCTTCAGAAACAAACTGGTTTGCAATTGTAGAACATGTAGGTGTGTCACCAGCTGCATTCTCGATTGTGACAGTGACTGAATCACCTAGTTTTTCCTTTAATGCTGCCTCAAATCCCTCTGTGGCTGCATCAAGGGCAGGGTGCTGTACCAACTGTAAAACGCCTACATTATAAGACTCTGCGCCAGCATCTGCGCTTGTCTCTTCCACTGCTGCGTCACTTGCTGTATCCTCAGCATCAGTAGTTGCAGCACTAGATCCACAAGCCATAAGCGACATAGCCATTGCAGAAACTAAGATCGCGCTAATAAACTTCTTCATCTTTATTCTCCTCCTAAATTTAATATGTAGACTTTAGCACTTTTAATCGCTAAAGTCAAATTTAATTCTAAGAATAATTCAAGATGGTAATAATCTATTTCTACTTTTTATATAAGGGTTTAAAAAAAGGAACATCAATTATATTGATGCTCCTTGTAAATTTTATTTTATCTTTTCTATGACTTCTTGTGGGCCACTTAAGGAAAAAGCCCACAAGAACCTGGCTTTGCCAGGCAATATTTTCTTTCAGAAAATATTGGTCAATGTCCGGTCCTTGATTTTCTGAAGAAAATCAAAAACCTATGAAATTTTTATATTTCCTACCTTAGGTGATAAGCCTCGTGGGAAAATTTCTTGTCCAGTTTGTTGCAGCAATAGTAGAATCCAGGAACCAAAAACAGGACTGCAAACAGCCATGCCACTGGGCTGGCCCAGATTGCTCCATCAAATCCGATCATAGGCACAAGGGTAAATGCAACAAGGACTCTTGCTATCATCTCCATTACTCCTGCGAGAATTGCAAAGGTAGAAAATCCCATGCCCTGGATGGAAAATCGGAATATATTTACCCCTGCAAGAAGGGTGTAGGTAGCTGCATTTAGAAGCAATAATTTCATGGCCTGCTCCACCACCTGTGGGGTGGTTGTAAATAGATGTAGCATATCTCTGCCAAAGAAATACAGGACTATAAATATTATTACTGAATAAATTGTTCCAAGGAGTTGAGCCGTCCATGTACCCTTTTTAACTCTTGGAATATTTTTTGCCCCAACATTCTGGCCAGAATATGTGGCCATAGTGCCTCCTAGGGCATCAAATGGGCAAACCACAAACATGGACACACGGCTACCGGCTGTCATAGATGCCACCGCCACTGTTCCCAGGCCGTTTACCGCTGTCTGTAGGACAACTGAGCCAATGGCTGTAATTGAATATTGGAGACCAAAGGGAATTCCCATTCCAAGCAAAACTGCACAGTGATGTCTACCCAATTTGTAATCCGTCTTTTTCATCTTGAGAATCGGGAATTTTTTCTTCATGTAAATGAGACAAGTCACTCCTGCAATAAACTGAGAAATAACAGTTGCCAGGGCTGGTCCATTCACACTCATCCCCAGGACAAGAATAAAAACTATATCAAGCACAATATTGATTGCAGCCGCCATCATAAGAAAGTATGTAGGGGTCTTGCTGTCTCCCAATGACCTAATTACTCCTGCAGTAATGTTGTATAGGAAGGTAACAGGGATTCCTAAGAAAATAATTGATATGTATGAATATGCCAGGTCAATAATATCAGATGGGGTATTCATGAGTTCCAAAATCTGATAGCAAAATATGCTGACAAAGACAGTGATTACTATAGATAGAATGGTAGATAAAACCACAGCATTGCCTACAAATTTTCTCATGCTGTCGTAACTTTCGGCCCCAAAACGCTGGGCCACAGGAATTGCAAAACCTGAGCAAATACCAATGCAAAATCCATTTATAAAAAAGTTAATAGCCCCAGTGGAACCAACAGCAGCCAGGGCGCTATCCCCCAGGGTGCGTCCAACGATAATAGTATCAACCAGATTGTACATCTGCTGGAAAATCATACCAGTCAGCATTGGCAGAGCAAAACCTAATATAAGCCTAAGTGGGCTTCCTTCTGTTAATTTTACGGTTGTATCTTTAGCCATAGCAAACTCCTTATAATCTTATGTCCTTAATATCATCAAAGTTTATATCCGTTTTTACTATGCGTATATACCTAGATGCCTTGTCAATTTTTGATACTAGACCAGTCTTCTTTACATATGCCCCATCTTCATAATACACCAGGGTAACCATCTCGCCTACATTTATTTGATTTAATTTATAATCCAAGTATTCTAGCATTTCCTCAGATAATTGGCTCTTTGGCACCTTTTCATACTCCATGGCTCTGAGGGCCTCTTCATAGCCCTTTAAAGCCGCAAATGGGGCAAATTGGCTGGCTCTATCTGCTCTTGGCATTGTCTCACCTTCTTTATTTCTTATGTCCTCCAATTTGGTTATTCCGCTCTATAGTAGTGGCTGCCTCCTCCAGGTTTAGCCCCTTTAGAATGGCATTCTTTCCAAATTTGGATTTTAACTTGTTAACAGATAAGGATATGTTTCTATCCTTTTCCATTATTTCAGGATCCACAAATAGGCTGTACTGCTCAAAACTCTCATCTACAATACTATTGGCAGATAGGTTAAGCCGTCTCACCTTTGCGTTTTTCGGCACAATAGCCTTGTATATTTCCACAAATGCCTGGGTCAAAATCCTGCTGGAATTGGTGGTGACCTCTAGGGTTGTAGACCCGGCAGACCCTGGCAGGGTGTCATAACTGTATCCCACTGCGAGAGAAATATTGTTTGACACAACCCCCTTGTCTACCATATCCAGAGACAAAAGTTCTGTCATTTCCTTTACAATAATCATTCCCTCATCAAAAGTATAATCCCTCATCAAAACCTGGCCTGAGGACAGGGAATGGGACTTGTTTTTATATGACTTTACCTCTGCTATAGTGCAAGTTTCCCTGCCCCAAGCATGATCGATTAAATACTCTGCCTCCACCCCAAATTGCTTGTATAAAAGTTTCTCTGGAGCATGGGCTATATCATACATATCAATAAGGCCTAGGGTATTAAGATGTCTGGCAGTACCTGGGCCTATCCTCCAAAAATCTGTCAGTGGCTTGTGATGCCATAGTTTTTCCTTAAATGATTCCTCATTTAATTCCCCTACAAAATCAGGAGCGTGTTTTGAGATAATGTCTAGGGCAATCTTGGCCAGATACATATTGGACCCAATGCCACATGTTGCCCTCAGCCCCTTGTTTGTCTCTATATCATTCATTATGGTAAGGGCTAACTCCTTGGCAGTCATATGGTATAGGCTAAGGTATTCTGTTACATCTAGAAAGGCCTCATCTATAGAGTAGACATGGATATCCTCCTTGGCCACATACTTTAGATATATACCATAAATCTGGGCGCTGACCTCAATGTATCGAGCCATACGAGGTGTAGCCATTACATAGTCTATTCCCTTGGGAATCTCAAATACCCTGCACCTGTTTTTCACCCCCATAGCCTTTAGGGCTGGAGATACGGCAAGGCATATTGTCCCCCTCTCCCTCTCAGGGTCCGCTACTACAAGTCTTGCTGTGAGGGGATCTAGGCCTTTATCTATACATTCTACGCTGGCGTAAAATGATTTTAAATCAATAACTAAATAGGCTCTTTCCATAACTTATATTATACAAACATAGGTTCTGTTTTTCAAGGCGACCACCAATAAAAAAATCCCAGGACATTAGTCCTGGGATTAAATGAAAGTCTAGAATTAAACTAACTCAAGAACAACTTCCATAGCAGCGTCACCCTTACGTGGTCCGATCTTTACGATACGTGTGTAACCACCCTTGCGGTCAGCGTACTTTGGAGCAACTTCGTCAAATACGTAGTTTGCCATGTCGATCTTCTTTGCTTCGCTCTTCTTGCTACCTGTAGATGTTGGAGCATAAAGAACCTGAAGCATCTGACGACGAGCGTGAAGTCTAGAAGGCATATCCTTCTTGATAGTCTTTTCTACTGTATCGTATACAGTAACCTTCTTACCATCAACAACTTCCTTTACTCTCTTGCCATCTTTATCCTTGCGAGCAACCTTTGCCTGAACTTTAACTTCTTCGAAGTTATCTTTCTCTTTTACACCAAGTGTAATGATGTGCTCTGCAATCTTCTTTACTTCCTTAGCCTTTGCCTCAGTTGTAACAATCTTTCCGTGATAGAGAAGCTCTGTTACCTGATTTCTAAGAAGTGCTTTTCTCTGTGAAGATGTTCTGCTTAACTTTCTGTACTTTGCCATTTCTTGTCTCCTTGTTACTGGCGTCACAGGTGCTCATCGGTCTTACCCCGTAACTTGATTAATGGAAAGGCATGCGCGAACTTGCTCATCGGTCTTATAGTCCACGTATTATTTCCTGTTACTAATATACTTATGCGAATTAGTCTTCAATTAATCTAAGTGAAAGACCAAGCTCGCTAAGCTTCTGCTCTACTTCTTCCATAGACTTGCGACCAAGGTTACGTACCTTCATCATGTCATCA
>JAIKWH010000054.1 GCA_024684955.1 Pseudobutyrivibrio sp. | reverse complement strand
GGACAGAGCCCTAGAGGGCAGGGTGGAACTGTAACAAGAAAAATAACAGAATTAGACACATTGAGAAGTCGATAATTAAGCGACTTCTCTTTTTTTCGTAATTTTTACCCATAAATCGAAATTTTGCCCCTCTATATTGTGCAACATAACAAGGATATAATTATACATGTAAAGAAAACTGTGCAATACATTGGGGTGATTAAATGGGTGAAGTAATTGTTTCTATGAATCACATCAACAAGTCCTTTCCAGGAGTAAAGGCTTTAAATGATGTGCATTTTGAACTTCGCAGTGGTGAGGTAATGGCTCTCTTGGGAGAAAACGGAGCCGGTAAATCCACGCTGATGAAGATTTTAAGCGGTGTTTATACCAGAGATTCTGGAGAATTAAAAATTCTCGGAAAAGAATACAAGGAGTTAAATCCAAAACTGGCAAGAGAGGCCGGAGTAGCAATTATCCATCAGGAATTAAATATGTGCAGGCATTTAACAGTTGCTGAGAACATGTTTCTAGGCCGAGAATTACATGGCCTTGTTACATTAAAGGATTCCGAAATGGAGAAGGAGGCAAAAAAATATCTGGACGAACTGGGAGTGGATATTAGCCCAAGGCATATGGTGGGTGACCTGCCAGTGTCCAAGCAGCAAATGATAGAAATTGCCAAGGCTCTTTCTGTAAATGCCAAGATTCTTGTTATGGATGAGCCTACATCAGCCCTTACATCTAGAGAATGTGAGGAATTATTTAGGATAATCCACAAACTAAGGGACCAGGGCAAGGGAATCGTATACATTTCCCACAGGCTGGAGGAACTATCCCATGTTACTGACAGGGTAACAATAATGCGAGATGGTAATTACATTACAGAGGGAAACTTTAAAGATTTTACCATGGATGAGATAATCCAAAACATGGTTGGACGTGAGATAAAGGAAAAGTTTCCAAGAGTAGAGTGCCAGAGGGGCAAGAAGGTATTCGAGGTGGAGCACCTTAATGCGGGACGCTTAGTAAGAGATGTTAGTTTTTCTCTTTACGAAGGTGAGATAGTAGGCTTTGCAGGGCTCATGGGTGCGGGCAGAACAGAGACGACCAGAGCCATATTTGGAATTGACCCAAAGGAAAGTGGAGTAATAAAACTGGATGGCAAGGAAATAGAGATAAAAAAGCCTATGGATTCTATAAAGGCTGGTATAGTACTGGCCCCAGAGGATAGAAAAAAGGATGGACTTTGTACAAAACTTTCTATCAGGCACAACCTGTCTCTTCCTAATCTGGACATTATCTGCAACAAACTTGGCTTTGTAAACAGCAAAGAAGAAGAAAGGATTTGCCAAAAAGAAATAGAGGATTTGAAAATTAAACTGGCCAGCGTAGAAACCAATGCAGATGCCCTATCAGGAGGCAATCAACAAAAGGTGGTAATAGGCAAATGGCTAGCAAGAAATTCCAGAGTTGTAATCTTTGATGAGCCTACAAGGGGAATTGATGTAGGCGCAAAAGTTGAGATTTATAACCTTATGAATGATTTAAAGAAGCAGGGAATTTGCGTTATGTTTGTATCCTCCGAGATGCCGGAGGTCCTTGGAATAGCGGATAGGATTATCGTAATGTGCGATGGACGTATCACCGGGGAATTGGATGCAAAAGAGACCAAACAAAATGAGATATTAAAACTGGCAACATCTTTTGAGAAAAAGATAGATGAAGCTATATAAGGGGGATACAAAAATGAAGATCAAAAAGGGTATCAAACAAATCTTTGAAATAAGAGGCATGGGGGCCACCCTGACAGCCTTTGTAGGACTTATAGTAATCTACGTTGCTTTTGGAATTTTGAATCCCAAGGTATTCTCAGGACAGAACGTGTTAAACCTCCTTAGATCAATGTCTAAATACTTGTTGATTGGAATCGGACAAAGCTACGTTATGATTACTGGAAACATCGATCTTTCGATAGGATCTGTGGTGGCCATGAGTGCCATGCTGACAGCAACCCTGATGACGCTGGGAGTTAGCCCTCTGGCGGCAATGTTGATTTCACTAATCTGCGGACTCTTGATAGGTGTGGTAAACGGAGTGCTGGTAGGAAAGTTTAGACTGCCACCATTCATCGCAACTCTGGGCACCATGTTTGTGGCAAGAGGAATCGGCTACATGGTAAACGGCAACAGAAACACAGACAACATTGGTATCAAACTGGGCAAAGATGTGGCTGACAAGTTCCAAAATTTCTTCTATTACGACAAGACTTTGGGGGTATACAACACCTTTTGGATTTCTCTTGTAATATTTATAGTCTTCTTCGTACTCCTCTCTAGGACGAGAACTGGTAGACATATATATGCCATCGGTTCCAACGTGGATGCGGCTAGACTTTCAGGTGTAAATGTTATTTCAACAACAATCAAGACTTATCTGGTTAGCGCTTTCTGTTCTGTAGTAGTAGGATTCATCCTCTGCGCCCAGGCTGGTATGGGAAACATGGAAGCTGGAAATACCTACGAGATGTACGGTGTTGCAGCGGGAGTTATTGGAGGGGTGTCACCTCTTGGAGGCTCAGGACTTCTCCTGGGAACATTTGCTGGTGCCGCAGTTTGGCAGACTTTAGAGAATGGACTTAATATGATTGGAGCCCAGGTAGGAATCCAGAGAATTGTAATTGGTGTAATCGTAGTATTTGCGGTACTTGCAGATGCAGTGTTGAGAAACAGAAAACAGTAATCTATTAGCGGAAGCTATTAGAATAAATTTTCTTAAAAAAGAAAGGATGGGTATTTTATGAAAAAAAGATTTTTAGCAGGGTTATGCATGATGGGGATGATTGCAACAATGCTGATGGGATGTGGTGGAACAGCAAGCACATCGGAGCCAGCAGCAGAAGAGCCAGCAGCTGAGACTGAGGCAAGTGATGCAGCAGAAGAGACTACTACAGCAGGTGGGGATTACAAGATTGCCCTTATCACAATGGATTCTATCGACCAGCATTGGGTAACTTTGAACGAAGGTGCTCAGGCTGAGGCTACAAAACAGGGCGTAACAGTTGACTTTATGTCACCTGATACAAAGGATGACTCTAAGCAGATTGAATGTGTAAACAATGCAGTTGCAGGTGGCTATGATGCAATCATGGTAGCAGCAAACGGACCTGATGCTATTTCAGGTGCTCTGCAGGAAGCAATTGATGCAGGTATCAAGGTTGTATATGTTGACTCTCCTGCTAATGTAACAGCTGAGGCTACATTCTCTACAGACAACAAGGCTGCAGGAAAGACAGCAGGCGAAGAGATGATAAAGGCTCTTGAGGCAAAGGGAATCACAAGTGGTGACATTGGCATCGTAAATGTAAACGCTTCAACACAGTCTACAGTAGATCGCGAGGCAGGATTTAGAGAGGCATTTGATGGAAGCGATTTCAATATTTTAGAGACCCAGTATTGTGATGGTGATGCTGCAAAAGGACAGAGCATTGCTGAGAATTACATTACACAGGGCGTTGTAGGTATCTTTGGTGGAAACGAAGGATCTACAACAGGTGCAGGAAATGCGATTAAAGCATCTGGCAATGCTGATATCGTAGGTGTTGGTTTTGATAAGTCTGACTCAATCAAGGGTCTGATTACAGACGGATACCTCCTTTGCACAATGGCTCAGAATCCTGACGTTATGGGATCTCTCGGTGTTGATGCATGTGTTAAGGCATTAAACGGTGAGTCTCTTGGCGGAGCAGTTACAGATACAGGTGTTACTGTATTAAACAAGGACAATGTTAACTAAGTGATGTACTAAGTAAGTATTAATAAATGTTTTTGAAAGGAGGGGGTATCCTAACAAGATATCCTCTTCTTTGAACATTTATAAACGATTATAATAGAAGGTGTCGGAAGACAATATTGAGAAAATGGGGAATAATGTATGGTTAACGTGGTAATAGCTGATGATGAAATAAAGATATGTCAGCTGATACAGGCTCTGGGGAAATGGGATGAGCTTGGCATGAAGGTGGTGGGCACAGCTGCAAATGGCTTGGAGGCCCTGAGATTGCTCAAGGAATATTCTGTGGATGTTTTAATAACAGATATCCGTATGCCAGGCTGTGACGGAATCCAACTAATAGACAGGGTCAGGAAAATATCACCAGAGACAAAAATAATAATTATAAGTGGCTATGCAGAGTTTTCTTATGCCCAGGCTGCTGTTCAATATGGGGTTACCGATTATCTTCTAAAACCTATAAATGAAAATCTATTAAATGATGCCCTTAGAAAAATTCAGGATATGATAGGACGGGACAAGGAGCGAGAGGAGATTTTTGCCTCTTCCAAAATTGCGGTGGAGACCAACACTGCAACCATCAGGTCCACCCTTATTTTGGATTGCATAACAGAGTCAAACCGAAGTTTTGGTCTGGATGAATTAAAAGAGCATTATCATTTCAAAGCCCAGGAAGGCTGTTTTCAGTTTATCGTCAGCAAAATAGACGGTGTTATTGAGAAAGAGCAACTGGACTTCATATGGGATAACCAGATTTCTATCCTGTCAAACCAGATTAAAAATTTGTGCAATGACCTTGTTTGTTTAAAGAAAAATTACTATCTCTTTGCAATTTTAAACTATCCAAAAAACAAGGAGGATACAGTGCGAAAGGCCCTGAGAGATACCTTTCACAGGGCAAAGGGGGTAGGAGAAATATTTAGGGATGTAAAACTTTTTAATGCTTGCGGAAAAGTTGTTACTACACCCAAGGATTTGGGCAAATCCTATACAACATCCCTTAGAACTATCAAGGAGAGAATTATATCTGACACGGGCAGACTCCTTGAGTACAAGGAAAGCAGAGGAATGCTCTATGACAAGCAACTTTTGGACAGGTACAGTTGGGGTATATCAAACATTCTCGAAGTATGTAGCCAGGAGGAATTGGAAGGGGCAAACCGCAAACTTTTTGATTCGGCCATGCATACTGATGGGGTATGTGGCTGGGAAATATTTGAGTTAATTGATCAGGCCGGTAGCATGTTCCTGATGAGAGTAAATGTATCAAATAAAAATGACAGGTTGGAAGAATTTAGGATGGAGTGTGATAACTGCAGCAGCGCAGAACAACTCTATGATACCTTTAATTGTTTCACTCAAAATCTTCTCCATGCCGTTGCAGAATTGAGGGAGGGGGATTCCACTAGGACTATAAGGCTGGCCAAACTCTACATTCAAAATCACTATAGTCAGCCAATATCTTTGGAGGAAGTCAGTTCTCATTTGGGACTGACCACAGCATATTTCAGCACCCTTTTTAAAAAGAAGACAGGGGTTGGTTTTGCAAAATATCTGATGAATACCAGGGTGGAGGCGGCCAAAGTGCTTTTAAAGGATACCAATGATTCGGTGTCAGATATATGCAAGGCTGTAGGCTACATGGACCTGAAAAATTTTAACAAAGTGTTTGAACAGACAGCCGGGGTAAAGCCTACTGTGTACAGGGATATATATGGATAAGTTTTTAAAAGTAATAAAGAATAGCAGAAAATATTTGTCCTATAGGGCTTTCCTATGCCATAACTTGGTTTTTATATTATTTATAATCCTTTGGATTAATTATATGGGGACTCTGGGAGATGGAATAAGAAACAAAGTGCCGGGTTTAATCTTTGCGCTGATTCTAATTGTTATTTACATTATTTCCTACATGGTAGTAATCCGTCCATATTTTAAGGCGGAGTATGAAATCAGGAGGATGTTGGGAGGATACAGGACATTAAAGGAACCAGGGGCAAAGGGGAGAATTAATTTGACCCCTGCTGTGGAGGATGCCCAGGATGCGGTATATAAAGTATTAAATTCTACCCAGGCTGTAAATATGAACAAGAGGCAGGCCCAGTATCTGGCTCTGCAAAATCAAATCAATCCACATTTTTTATACAACACCCTGGATGGAATCAGAAGTGAAGCACTTATAGCAGGCCTTAGAAATGTGGCAGAGATGACAGAGGCGCTGGCTATATTTTTCAGGTACACCATTAGCAATGTGGAGAATTTGGTAAGTATAGAGGATGAGTTAGACAACTGCCGGACCTATTTTAGAATACAGCAGTATAGGTTTGGAGAGAGGCTAAGTCTGGAGATTGAATCTGAGGAGGATTTGGGAGGATTTTTAATTCCAAAGCTTACCCTGCAGCCAATTTTGGAAAACAGTATTATCCATGGCACAGAAATGAAAATTGGAAATGGCAAAACAACTATTTCTTTGCACAGGATGGACCGTCGCATTCTCATAGAGGTGAAGGATGACGGAGTTGGCATGGATGAGGAAAAGCTGGAGACTCTCAATCGGGAACTTGACTCTGGTACAAAGGATCTGAATTACAAGGGGAAGGCAATGGGAGGAATTGCCCTTAGCAATGTAAATAACAGAATACACCTGCTCTTTGGAGAAGAGTATGGGCTTCATGTTTATTCTCTAAAGGATATAGGTACCACAATAGAGATTTCCATACCTGCCGTGACGGAGGAGATGGAGCGGAGAAAGAAGGCAAAGGATGGAGAATGAAGTTCTTCACATGTCTAGGGTGACCTACAAAACTGAAGATAGGGTTCTTTTGCAGGATTTTGAACTCAGTGTTTTAGAGGGAGAAATTTTGGGGATACTCCCATTAAATGGATACGGCCTAAAGGCATTTCTAGAACTTATAAAGGAAAATCTGCCCCTGTATTTTGGCCAAGTGTTTTATGAGAAAAAATTGGTTAACTCTTGGAAGGACATGCATAGAATCACCAACGATATTACTGTAATTGAGGATGTATCTTCACTAGTGGCAGGTCAAGATATTCTCAGTAACATATATATGATTGGGAAGGGATCTGACCAATATTTTATTAGAGAGCAGGAACTGGAGAAAAAACTGAGGCCATTTTTGGAGGACATAGGATTTGAGATCTCACCCTACACAAAAGCGGAGGCTCTGACAGCATTTGAGAGAGTTATGGTTGAAATTCTCAGGGCGGTGATTTCAGGACATAGACTTATTGTTTTGCACGAAATATCCTCCTTTATTGGAGAATGGCAGATGGTAAGACTCTATGAAATAATGAATCACTATGTTAAGCAAGGGTTTTCCTTTATTTTTATATCTGGTCATGTAGAAGAACTTAAAGGTGTTTGTCACAGGACGGCCCTCATGTCCAACGGAAAGATTCTAAAAATACTGGACAGGGAGGAGATGGATAGACACCTCTTAAAAATATACAAGGAGGGGGCTGGAAATGTTCCTTTGGCAAACAAGATAGAGGGAACAAAAACCATTAGCAAAAATCAGGATGGACCTGTCCTTGAGATAAGAAATATGACAGGTCAAATTCTGCAGGGGCTGGAGTTAAGGGTAGCCAGGGGAGAATACCTGGTTATCAAAGCCAAGGACAACAGGGCCTTTGAGGAGTTGAGGAGATATGTCCTAGGCAAAAGTTCACCTAAGGAGGGGGCCTTTTACTTAAATGGGAAAAAAGTGGATTTAACTCAAACAAGAGATGTGGCAGTAATAAAGGAGAGGGCTGATGAAACAATGATTTTTCCCAGAATGAGTTACATGGACAACCTGATGCTAACGGCGGACCATAGGATAAAAAACCTTTGGTCAAGTCCTTCAATTGCAAGAAGTATAAAGAGGGAATTGAAGGATGAACTAGGTGAGCATATCTTTGAAAAAAAAGTAGAAAACCTGAGCCAGAAAAATAAGATTACCCTGGTCTATTACAGGGTATTGATGCAGCGGCCAAAGGTGGCCATATGCATTCTCCCCTTTAAAGATGCAGATATAAGGCTGAGGGCTAGAATCATGGACATGCATCACAAACTATTAAAAAAGGGGATTGCGGTGGTGACATTAACTATGAATATTACAGACACCATGCTGTTGGCAGACAGGGTGCTGGAACTGGACAAGAACAAATTGACAGAATTAAAAATAGAAGAGGGACAAGATTATGGGGAAAAATTATGATGTAGTAGCACTTGGGGAGTTATTAATTGACTTTACTGAAAATGGGAAGAGTGGCCAGGGGA
>JAIKWH010000020.1 GCA_024684955.1 Pseudobutyrivibrio sp. | reverse complement strand
GCAAATGCATATGCGTCGCGGAATGGCTAATTTGGGCCAATTGGGGAGTAGGTGAGTTGTGAAATTCTCGTAACTAATGTTAGGGTTTTTACAATTTTGGGAAAGGAAAATAATATGAAAAAAGTGATTCCTATTTTATTGGGAGTGAGTTTACTTGTTGGTGCAGTTTGCTGTTTGCCTATTCCTGCCAAGGCTGCAAACACTACCTACTATGTGGATTCGGTAAATGGCAGCGACAGAAACAATGGACTCTCTGCCTCAAGACCATGGAAAACAATTTCAAAGGTAAATGGAAAGACATTTTCTTCTGGGGACAAAATCCTTTTCAAGGCCGGCAGCACCTACACCGGCACACTCCACCCACTGGGCTCAGGCTCAGCGAATGCGCCTATTGTCATCGACATGTATGGCCAGGGCAGCAAGCCAGTGTTTAATGGAGGCGGAGCAAACTCAGCAGTTTATTTGTCAGGTCAAAGTTACTGGGAAATCAACAACCTGGAGGTGACCAACAACGCATATTCTGAGGGCACAAGAAGAGGAATTCTGGTGGAGGCATCCAGGACAGTAAACCATGTTTATGTCCAGAATTGCTACATCCACAATGTGCGAGGCAACAATGATTTCTCATATGGAAAAAACACAGGTGGAATCATTTTCCTGGGCAATGGTTCTGGCAATGCAAAATTTAATGATGTCCTAATCGCTGACAACACAATCAACTATTGCGACAGAACCGGCATCCACTTTGGAGAGGGCTGCGGCAATGGATACAACTTTGTAAATACTGGACTGGTTGTTAGAAATAACAGCATCAATTATCCAGGCGGCGACGGCTCAATCATTCATTTCACCGATGGTGGATTGATTGAATACAACACAGTCAATACCTCTGACAATGTGAGCACCCAGGTGTCAGCAGGCATCTGGCCTTGGTACTGCAAGGACACTGTTTTCCAGTACAACGAGGGATACAATTGCAAATATTCTGCAGATTTTGATGACGGAATGCCATGGGATATCGATGGCGGCAACCAAAACTGCGTATACCAGTACAATTACAGCCATGACAATGATGGCGGCTCAGTTATGATTTGCGCTGATGCCAGTTGTCCATCAAACGGCTCTATCATCAGATACAACATTAGCCAAAATGATGGTGGAAGAGTATTGAATCTGACTGGCCCATCCACAAATACATATTATTACAACAACACAGCATATCTGGATTCTAATATGTCCACAGACATAGTGGGGGCTGTAGATTTGGGCGGCAACCATAGAAACCTCTACGCTTATAACAATATTTTCTACAACCTAGGCAGTGGCGGATACGACATGGGCGGCAGCACTGGCAACCACTTTGATTACAATGTATATTACGGCAACCACCCAAGCAGCGAGCCTAGTGACCCTCACAAGATTACAGCAAACCCTAGATTTGTTAATCCAGGCGCCGCCGGAATCGGCAGAGACACTGCAGTGGGATACAAGCTGCAAGCAAATTCTCCATGTATCGACTCCGGCAAGGTCATTGCAAACAATGGCGGCCAGGATTTCTGGGGCAACCCAGTGCCTACAGGCTCAGGCGTGGACAGAGGCGCATGCGAGTATGTGGCAGAGGGAGGTCAGCCATCTGACGAGAATCTGGCTCTTTATAAAAGTGTCAGCTCATCTAGTATCGAGGGCAGCGGCCTGGAAGCCAGCAAGGCTGTGGATGGCGACACTGCCACAAGATGGGCCAGTTCAGAAGGTACAAACCCTACTGAGTGGATCCAGATTGACCTGGGAAGTGTCCAGTCAGTCAGCCGAGTCGACCTGAATTGGGAGGCAGCCTACGCCACAAAGTACAAGATTCAGTATTCCACAAATGGATGGGATTTTGCCGATGCATTGGTAGTAAACAATGGAACCGGGGGCCAGGAGTCCAAGACTTTTACCCCTGTTGACGCCAGATACATCAGAATCTACGGCACAGAAAAGTTTAATAGCAGCTGGGGATATTCCCTCTATGAAATAGGGGTATACCACTAATTGCACTGATACGTCCCGCGGCGCATATGTGCCGCGGAATGTACATAAAAATAGAGGTAATGAATGAATAGAAAGATGCATACATTATTTATATTGATGATGGTGGCCCTGGTGGGAGCGGGGCTTTATTTTGGAGTCAAGACAATTGGCCAGGCCAAAGAGAATCAGGTCATTGGGACAGTCAATGGCAAAGAGATTTCTCAGGGGCTTTTTATGGAGCGAGTCAGAGAGAATAGAGCAGGAACCTATGCCTATTTTCAAGAAGAGTATGGGGTAGATGAGGAAGCGGATTTTTGGAATAAAGAATTTGATGGAGAGGTGCCAGCTGAGTTTTTAAAGCAGCAGGCATTGGATGACTGCGTTTTTATAATGGTTCAACAGGAAATGGCTTTGGAGAAAGGAATTATCTCAGATATGTCTTATGATTCCTTTTTGCAAGATTTGAAAAATGAAAATGAGAGAAGAAAGCAGGCCGTAAGCCAAGGCAAGGTGATTTACGGGCCGGTTGAATATACAGAAGAAAACTATTTCACCTATGTTTTCAGCAACATGGTAATAGAATTGAAAAGGGCCATGGCCCAGGAGTTGATGCCTGAGGATGAGGAAATCTATCGGGAATATCAGAGTAGGCCACAGCTGCAAGACAGGGATTATGAAGAAGTAAAGGATGCCCTGGCAGCCAAAATCATAGATAAAAAATATGACCAGTTAGTGGAAGAAAAAATAGAGGAAGCAGAGTTGGAAATAGACCGGGAAATAATAGAAGGGATTAGTACAGAGTATTAATTTTCATCAGAAAATCAAAAACCTATACTGGAATGCAGTGAGGGAGGCATGGATTCATAGGTGATTTGGTGCCTCAAAGATATGATTCCGGTATGGATATGCGTTTGTAAAGGGCGTTTCGCGGAAATGGACTAAAATGGCCTGTTCAGGTGGACTAGAAAATAGACTTTCGGTATTGATATGCATTTGTAAGGCTTGTTTCGCGGAAAAACGAAGCGCGGTGACCTCCAGACTATTTAATTCCGGTATTCAGGGCTTGCCAACGCATATGCGTCGTGGAATGGACATTTTGGGCTAGCGCGGAACTAAGGAAATAGGCCAATTCCGGTATTTAGGGCTGGCAAATGCATATGCGTCGCGGAATGGCTAATTTGGGCTGGCGAGGAACTAGGAGAATAGGCTAATTCCGGTATTTAGGGTCCGCGAACGCATATGTATGACTTCTTATGGGCTGCTTAAGGAAAAAGCCCACAAAAATCTATGATTTTATAAAGCAGAAAACCACCACAAAAAATGGTTTTCTGCTCTTTTTTTCTATTGAAATGCCATGACAAGACCTCTAAAATTACTGATAGATAAAAGAAAACTTGTAATATGACAAGGGTGAAATGACTTAGAATTTTAAACTGGAATGGAGAAGGAAATGAGAACATTATTTATTGGAAACAGTCACACCTATTACAATGACATGCCAAAGATTTTTAAGGACATCTGCAAGGAAAATGGCATTGATATGGAGGTTACCATGCTGACAAAGGGTGGCATGGGTTTTGA
>JAIKWH010000045.1 GCA_024684955.1 Pseudobutyrivibrio sp. | reverse complement strand
ATCAATTAAGTATATGAGTGTCTGTGTCAGGCACACTTTTTTGAAGAATTGTAAAGAATTTAAAAGACAGGTATCAATAAGGATGCGAGTCTGGGGCAATTAGAAAAACTTAGAATTTTAGCTGCAGTCAGAAAACTTGGGGCCCAGCCCTTTGGAGGGGAAATTTTAGAATATATTTTACGGCTGTGGGGCTTGCCGGGGTGGGGAAATATTATTCGGGTTTTGACACTGGGGTGGGTAACGGATAGAATTTAAGGAGTAGAAAGAAGGAAGAATATGATTGATAGAAAGAGATTGCTTTCCCTGGGATATTATAAGAAGGCGGCATCCTTTACGGGGAGCGATAGGAATAAATGCTATAAGATTGAGAGGGTGGCTGTGGAGTTGAGTCCAGAGGAGATTGTGAATAAGTTTCAGGCCACCATTTGGCCGGGCCCCTTTGCCTTTGATAAGACGGCAGATGAATTAAAGCAGTCTAAGCAGGCGGATTTTACGGAAGAGGGTCTCGTGGAACTTGTAGATTGGATGAACGAAACAAAAGTAGACTGATATGCGAAAATCTATAAAGATAATTCTTGTCATAACACTTATCACAGCAATAACAGCCTTTGTGCTTTTTTATCTCTTTTATTTTAGGGTGCATATGCTTTTGCAAAGTTTTGATCCTGCATCAGATTATCCAAAGGACTTGCCCTATAGGTATTCCATCACCTCTGCCAGTTGCAGCGTAGATTCCTGGAAGGCACCTACTGCTACCCTGTATTTAAATGTTTCTAATTCTGGTGAGGAGAATTATAGGAATTACTGTAATATGTCCTTGGTTCTGGTGGATGTGAAAACAGGGGAGCCTGTCATGTTTGGGATAGACTCAGACATTAGAGATTGGGAGGCAAAATCGATTACAACTATCCCGATTCAAATAGATACTAAATATTTGGATTTTACATCCTACAATATGTACCTGTCTATTTTGGACAGCAGTACCGGGGACAGTCTTCCCCTTAACAATTCTCTCAGACAAAATAAAAATGGATATTACCTGGGGGTAATATCCATCTCACGGCTCATTGGTTAGACCATTAACCAATGAGCATTTTTTTCCACTCTGTTTTGTTTTCGTACATTTCCACATCAGCCCTGTTGACCAGCGCTCTAAAGTCCTAATCCCTGTCAGAATCATATTTAGCATATCCTATTGCAGCACTAATGTTGAACTGCCTATGAGAATCCTGATTTGCTGATTCCAGTTTGCTAATAAATGTCTCCTGGAGTCTTTCCAAATCAACCCTATCCCCATCTACGATAATACAGCAGAACTCGTCACCACCGGTACGGTAACAGTTGCCATATTTGCCGTATACATCGCTGAATATATCAGCAACTGCGGTGATGTACTCGTCACCTGCCTCGTGACCATAGGTATCGTTGCACTTTTTCAGTCCGTTTGTATCAGCCACAACCGCAACATAATTATGGAGGTCAGCCTCATGAGAAGCATGTCTCTCAAATGCATTTCTATTGAGAAGTCCGGTCATAGAATCTGTAAGAGCAAAGATTTCCATCTGTTTTGCCTTGCGACCCTTGTCGATGATTTCGTTGGCATCTCTAATCATCTCCCAAGCCAACATAACAATGAAGACTAAGACGATGAATCGACCAATGGCATCTGAATCTCCAATTCTGGTGTAATAATTACCAACATCAACAAGGATTGCAAACATAATCATGCCAAGTCCATATCCACAAAGTTTCAATCTGTGATCAGTCTCTCTTTTTATGAATAGTTTGTATACTACAGAGCCAAACAAATATGCCACAGCAACAACCAAGGTAATTTGAATAGCAGGTAATGCCTCTTTCAACTCCAATATTCCAGTAAAGTGGAGTATAACCAAGACAATAATCTCTATGTTTGTGGCCCAGAGAAGTATTCTATCAATAATCTTGTATTTTAAGTTTAAGTAAGATTCAAAAAACAGGATAAGTGGTGGCACAAGCATGAGGAGACTAAGGAAAGGCAAAACAGACACAAGTATCTTGTTTCTAACTGTCAGGCCTGTAATATCAGACTCAGTCATAAACCATACACCCGCGGCAAAAGATGCTAAGGACAGATATAAAAGTTCCTTGCCTATAGGGGTCTTTTTAGACATTATCTCGTAGTAGATAAACATAAGGATACTAACAACTACCACAAGGAAAGAACCCCAGTATTTAGGCATAGCCTTGACCAGGAGTTTCGAATATAGGTCGTAGGTGGAGCCAATGTAGAATGTAAGATTCTGCTCCGCCATATTTTCATATGCAGGCTTTACCTGAATGGCAATCATTGTCATGCCTTCGTTAATCTCTATGAAATTGTAACCAGAACCTGGGGTCTTGCCCCAAATACCACCTGGTGTATCAAAGGAATAAATCAAACGACGTACATTATAAGCCTCTACGTATTGATGTGCAGTATAGACCACCAATCCAGAATATTCATATCCATAATCAGAGAGATCAAAGTAATATTCTTTGGTGCCATCAACATATTCAGCCACCTGAAATGGCTCGATAGTCTCAGTATCAGAATCCTCCGGGAGCAAAGTACTAGTGTGGAAAAAGCAAATAAGCCCTATTGCTATCAATAGGACAATAACCACTATACTAAATTTCTCTGTAAGGGTCTTTCCCTCTTTCCAACTCAATGTCATTGCTAAATCCCCGAAAACGTGTTACTGTGTAACCGTTATAAAAATACTCACCAAACGATAGATTTCACACTTTTATAACAATTATACAGTCAAAAATCAATTATGCAAGCAAAAAATTACACAATAAAACCCTTTATATATCGATATAAAGTGTCAGTACCTACAATGTATGAGAAATGATTCTCATCTGGGAGAATCTGTACCGACGACTCGGGAATACCCTGGGCAATCCTCATGGTTTCCTTTTCTTTGATGCAATCCTTTTCTCCTGCAATAATCATGGCAGGGACAGAGATGCGACCCAGGTCACTTACAGATATATCAGGCTCAGTAATCATCATTAGGGTCTTTGGATCACCGGTCTTTTTGTATTCTTTTTTCATATCGTGCATATCTGACCACTTGATTCCATCTGGAGTCAGGTTGGCTCCGCAGCAAATGATTCCTGACAGAAGATTACTAGCCTTGATTGCCACCAAGAGGGCAATGATTCCTCCGTCAGAAAACCCCAGGATATATGGCTTTTCTATGGAAAGACCTGTAATCAGGTTTATAACATCCTCCGCCATATCCCTGTAATGGTATTCCTTTGGGGTGGCGCTTTCTCCGTAGCCCCTGGAATCCATAGCATATACAGTATGGTCCTGGCTCATAGTCTCTGCCAACTGGTCAAAGGTATGGTGGTCACCCTTGTTGCCGTGGAGCAATATGACAGGAGAACCCTCCCCTGTTTTTTCATAACATATAATTTGGGAATTTAACTGTACATACATATTTTCACCATTATTCTCTATTTAATAACATCAGTCATGTCATATAATCCAGCAGATTTACCTGCCAGATATTTTGCTGCCTGGACAGCCCCTTTGGCAAATACGCTCTTAGAATATGCTGTGTGCTTGATTGTAATAACTTCATCAAGACCTGCAAAAATAACCTCATGCTCTCCCACAATATTTCCACCTCTCACAGATGAAATACCGATTTCATTAACTGGACGCTTTTGTCTTCTGCTAGCCCTGTCATATACGTATTCATATTTTTCATTTAGGGCGTCGTTGCAGGCGTCAGCCAGGGCAAGGGCTGTTCCCGAAGGAGCATCCAGTTTTTGATTGTGATGCTTCTCCACAATTTCAATATCAAATCCAGCCTCAGCAAATACTGCAGTGGCCTTCTTGCAAAGGTCAAAAAGTGTATTGACGCCTAGGGACATGTTGGCAGACCTAAGCACTGCCACATTTTTGGATGCAGCATCCACGTGGGCCAGCATTGCCTCATCCAGTCCTGTGGTGCACAAAACCACTGGCTTATTATTACTCTCGCAGTATGAAAGCAAGCCATCAACTGCTGCAGCATTAGAGAAATCGATTACCACATCAAAATCTACATTGACCTCTTGGATAGAATCAAATACTGGATATGCATTATCTACTCCCTTGTATTTGTCCACGCCGGCTACTATTTCAACATCAGGGTCTGTGGAGCAAATGTCTGTTATAACTCTTCCCATATGACCATTACAGCCATGCATTAAAACTTTTGTCATGATAATCTCCTTCTAAATTGATATAGGTTTTTGATTTTCCTCAGAAAATCAAGGACCGGACATTGACCAATATTTTCTGAAAGAAAATATTGCCTGGCAAAGCCAGGTTCTTGTGGGCTTTTTCCTTAAGTGGCCCACAAGAAGTCATGACTTCTTGCTGCCAGAACAAGGAAATCGTCAGCAAGAATCCTGCTTCGCAGGACAACTTTTCCATTGCATGTAAAAGTTGGTCAGATACGATTCCCGTTTTTCTGATGAAAAACAGGAATCTATATATTAATACATCTTTGATGTAAAAAGTTCTGTTCCTATATTGTCATCTTCTCTGGCATGAGACCTTTTGGTGGAGGATGCCTTGTATGTCCTCTTATTGGTGTACATAGCCTGGTCAGCCTTTACTACCACCTCATCAAAGTTGTCTCCTGGATTGTACATATATACTCCAAAAGAGCATGAGTAAGGGGTGTCCTTGAGTTTTCCCTCGATTTGTCCAACTAGGGCTCTGGCCTCATCCTCATTGCTGTGGATTCCCAGCATCATAAACTCGTCACCGCCTGTACGGTAGAGAATATAGTTGCCTGGCTTTACAGCCCTGACCAATTCTGCAAATGTAAGGAGAGCCACGTCTCCGGCCTTATGTCCAAAGTTGTCATTTATATATTTCAGGTCATTAAGATCCATAGATATAATGGCCATATGATTCTTGCTAAATTTTGCAGCGTCGCTATAGAAACACCGTCTCTTAAAACATTTAGATACTGAGTCTACATTGTAGCGCTGGGCATACATGTACATATATATGAAGGTACAAGCCTGGGCCAAAGTGCCCACTCCTGTGTTTGTCCAAACACCTTTCATTTCCAACATAGAGCCTGTCCATACCAGGACTATAAAAGCCATTATAATAAAGGCATCCTGGGACGATTCATTTCTGGCCTTTTCAATGCATATGTACATTATGATGAGAATATATGCTACTGATTGCAGATAGATAACATTTTCTACTGGTCCTGTAACAAGGCCATCTTTAATTGCATATCCAAGATTAAAAGGAAGCAACTGAGCCAAGATAACCAGCAAAGTTGTTATAAATACTGGCAAAGAATAAAGAATCTTCTTTTTTTCAGTCAAACGGTTGTCGATAATTGTAACCAACTCTCTTCCAACAAAACCAGAACATATAACTTTTACTATCATAGCAAAGATTCTATAGGTATCTGAATTAGGTATACTGTGAAGATATACATCTGAAATGACGGCTGAAACCATCACTATAAGAGCAGTAAAGATCATAGCGAACTTGTGACGCATTTTATTGTCAAAGGATCGCATGAACAAAATAAATAGCAGCATTATAATGCATATAGATGCAGTTAAAAACAAACCACTATCGTGAACAGGTATAGTTTCTGACATAACAAAACCCCCAACTCCCAACACGAGTATTACAAAAAATTGAAATTCAGCAAGGACAGCCCTGCCCTTGCTGATTAAATGATTTTAGTTCTTTTTAAAATTAGATCTCTTTCTCATAAGAGGATCAAGAATTCTCTTTCTGATACGGATATTGTCTGGTGTAACCTCAAGCAACTCATCTACATCGATAAAGTCAAGAGCCTGCTCCAAACTGAGAATCCTAGGTGGAACCAAGGTAAGTGCCTCATCTGCAGATGAAGTACGAGTATTGGTAAGGTGCTTTGTCTTGCAGACATTAATTTCAACATCCTCTGGCTTTGCACTCTGTCCAATAACCATTCCTGAATATACCTTTTCGCCAGGTCCAATGAATAGTGTTCCCCTATCCTGGGCTGAGAAAAGACCATATTTAACAGATACACCTGTCTCAAATGCAATAAGGGATCCCTGCTTACGATAAGCCATATCACCCTTGTAAATCTCATATCCATCAAAGATTGTATTGATAATACCGTTACCCTTGGTGTCAGTCATAAACTCTCCACGGTAACCAATCAGTCCTCTTGAAGGAATCTTGAACTCAATACGAGTATATCCACCTGTAATAGGTGTCATGTTTTGCAGCTCGCCCTTTCTCTGAGAAAGTTTCTCGATAACTGCTCCTGTAAATTCGTCAGGAACGTCAACGTATGCCCTCTCCATTGGCTCTAACTTGTGGCCCTTCTCATCTGTCTTGTAGAGGACCTCTGCCTTGGATACTGCAAATTCGAATCCCTCACGGCGCATGTTCTCAATGAGAACTGAAAGATGAAGCTCGCCACGTCCTGATACCTTAAATGTATCTGGAGAATCGGTATCCTCAACACGAAGAGATACGTCTGTGTTTAACTCCTTAAACAATCTTTCTCTAATGTGACGAGAGGTAACAAACTTTCCTTCCTGGCCAGCCAGTGGACTATCGTTTACGATAAAATTCATGGCGATGGTAGGCTCAGAAATCTTTTGGAATGGGATGGCATTTGGAGCATCCACTGCACAGATTGTATCTCCAATATGAATATCAGAAATACCTGAAATAGCAACGATGGAACCAATGCCTGCCTCTGTTACGTCTACCTTGTTGAGTCCGTCAAACTCATAAAGTTTTGAAATACGAACCTTGGACTTTTTGTCTGGGTCGTGGTGGTTTACAACGACTGCATCCTGGTTAATCTTGATAGAGCCGTTTTCAACCTTACCTACACCAATACGACCAACGTATTCGTTGTAATCGATTGTAGAAATAAGAACCTGAGTAGCTGCCTCAGGATCTCCTGTAGGTGCTGGAATATAATCAAGGATTGTCTCGAAAAGAGGCATCATATCCTTCTTTTCATCATTCAAATCCTTCATTGCATAACCTTCCTTGGCTGACGCAAAAATGAATGGGCAATCAAGTTGCTCATCTGATGCATCAAGATCCATGAAAAGTTCTAACACTTCATCGATAACCTCATTAGGACGAGCCTCAGGTCTATCAATTTTGTTTACACAAACAATAACTGGAAGGTCCAAATCAAGAGCCTTCATAAGAACGAATTTGGTCTGTGGCATTGCCCCCTCAAATGCGTCGACCACTAGTACAACACCATTTACCATCTTAAGTACACGCTCTACCTCGCCACCGAAGTCAGCATGTCCCGGAGTATCAATGATGTTAATTTTTGTATCCTTATAATATACTGCTGTGTTCTTTGAAAGAATTGTGATACCACGCTCGCGCTCGATATCATTTGAATCCATTACTCTCTCAGCAACCTCTTGGTTCTCTCTAAAAACACCTGACTGCTTTAAAAGCTCGTCTACAAGTGTTGTTTTACCATGATCTACGTGAGCGATAATGGCAATGTTTCTAATATCTTCTCTACTCTGTACTGACATAAAATTTCCTTTTCTACTGTGCCTAATAACTACAACAGTAAAAACCCCTAGGTGCTATCTGTTATCCACAGATAATCACTATTTTGTTGGAACCAACTCGGTCTTGCCACCCATATATGGACGCAGTACCTCTGGGATGGCTACGCTGCCATCTGCTCTGAGGTTATTCTCCAAAAATGCGATGAGCATACGTGGTGGAGCAACAACTGTATTGTTAAGAGTGTTGGCAAAGTATTTGTTGCCATCCTTACCCTTTACACGAATCTTGAGGCGTCTAGCCTGTGCATCTCCGAGGTTAGAGCATGAGCCTACCTCAAAGTACTTTTTCTGACGAGGTGACCAAGCCTCTACGTCGCATGACTTAACCTTGAGGTCAGCCAAATCTCCTGAGCAGCACTCAAGAGTACGAACTGGAATATCAAGGCTGCGGAATAGGTCAACAGTGTTCTGCCATAGGACGTCATAATATTTCATAGCATCCTCAGGCTTGCAGACAACAATCATCTCCTGCTTTTCAAACTGGTGAATACGATATACACCACGCTCCTCAATACCGTGAGCACCCTTTTCCTTGCGGAAACATGGGCTGTATGATGTAAGTGTATATGGCAGATTTTCCTCGTCGTTTAATGTATCAATGAATTTACCAATCATAGAGTGCTCAGATGTACCGATGAGGTAAAGGTCCTCCCCTTCAATCTTGTACATCATGGCATCCATTTCCTCAAATGACATAACGCCTGTAACAACATTTGAGCGAATCATGTAAGGTGGAATGCAGTAGGTAAATCCCCTGTCAATCATGAAATCTCTAGCGTATGAAAGAACTGCTGAGTGAAGTCTAGCAACATCTCCCATTAAGTAATAGAATCCATTTCCAGCAACCTTGCCGGCTGCATCCATGTCGATTCCGTTGAATCTTTCCATGATCTCTGTGTGATATGGAATTTCAAAATCAGGAACTACAGGCTCACCGTATTTCTGAATTTCTACATTGCATGAATCATCTGGACCGATTGGAACACTAGGGTCGATGATGTTAGGAATCTTCATCATGATCTCTTCAACCTTGTCTGAGAGTTCCTTCTCTACTGGCTCGAGATCCTTGATCTCCTGCTTTAATTCAGCAACTTCTTTCTTTACTGCCTCAGCCTCGTCTTTTTTGCCCTGGCCCATGAGAGCACCAATCTGCTTTGAAGCCTGGTTCATCTTGGCACGCATATCATCAGCCTGCTGCTGTGTGGCGCGACGCTTGTCGTCCAGTTCAATTACTTCATCAACTAAGCCAAGTTTGTGATCCTGAAATTTTTTCTTAATGTTTTCCTTTACAAGGTCTGGATTCTCGCGTAAAAATTTAATATCTATCATTTTTTCCTCTTTCCAACAACGAAGCCTGGCCCCTCATTTCTGACAGGCCAGGTCTCATTAGTTTCCTATAAAATTCCCTTATTTGCTGGCAATCTTAACCTTTAATACATACCAAAGCTGTGTAGCAATAAAGATTGAAGAATAAGTACCTGCAATAACACCAATAAACAATGGTAATGAGAAGTCTCTAATAGAAGATACTCCTAAGATGAGAAGCATCAATACCATGATTGCTGTAGTAATTGATGTAGAGATTGAACGAGTCAATGTCTCAGACAATGACTTGTTGCAAAGAGCTGCAAGTGTGTCCTTGTTCTCTACTGTAATTGCCTTGTGGTTTTCACGGATACGGTCGAATACAACGATTGTATCGTTGATAGAGTAACCGATAACTGTAAGTACACATGCTATAAATGCAGAGCCAACAGAAAGTCTAACGAATGCATAGAAGGCAAATACTATAAGCACATCGTGGCAAAGAGCGACGATTGCAGATGAAGCAAATCTGAAATCCTTAAATCTGAGCCAGATGTAAATAAGCATACAAATAACTGCAACGATAACGGCGATTGTAGACTGTGAACGCATCTCTCCAGAGATTGTAGAACCAATTGACTGTGAAGTGATTGCATCCTCAGCAATGCCATAGTTTTCAGAGAACATTTCGTTTAATGCTGTTCTCTCATCAAGAGTGAGGGTACGGGTCTTAAAGATTGCCTGATCTGTACCATCTACTTTTGTGGTCTGGATATTGTTGTCCCCAGTAATATTTGCAATATCCTTTACCACCTGATTGTCAAGCTCCTCAAGTGTGTATGCCTGGCCCATATCTACTGTTGTAGATGTACCGCCTAAGAACTCAAGAGAGTAGTTAAGGCCTGTGCCAAGTCTTCCCTTGTTGATACCCATTGTAATAAGTCCAGCAGCAATGATTACAACAGAGATTGTTGCAAAGATTGCCTTTTTGCTAACGAAGTCAATAACTTTTGTCTCCTTAGCCTTGCCGTATGCCTTTGGTGACTTGATACCAATTGCATAGAAAGAATTCATGAGAATTCTTGTAATAACAAGGGCTGTAAACATTGATAAAACAACACCAAGTGCAAGAGTAATTGCGAATCCCTTTACAGTACCTGAACCAAGGATTCCAAGAACTGCTGCTGCAATAAGGGTTGTTACGTTTCCATCTACAATGGCTGAAATAGCCTTGCTAAAACCAGATTCAATAGCAGATGCCACAGGGCGACCTGCTCTGATTTCCTCCCTGATACGGGCAAAGATGATTACGTTTGCATCAACGGCCATACCGATTGAAAGAATCATACCTGCAATACCAGGCAGTGTAAGTGTAATATCGTAAGCCTTTAATATGCTAACAAGAATCGCTGTATAAAGGGCAAGAGCAATTGAAGCAACACAACCTGGAACCAAGTACATAATAACCATAAAGATCATAACAAGTACAAGACCAACGCCTGCTGCGATGAGAGATGTACGAAGGGCATCAGAACCAAGCTGAGCGCCAACTACCTGTGACTCTAATTCCTCAAGTTCGATATCAAGTCCACCGATGCGGATGTAAGAAGCAAGCTGCTCAGCCTCTTCTCTGCTGTCCATACCATCGATTACGCAACTACCGGTAGTGATTGTATCGCGAACTGTAGGAACTGAAACAAACTTGCCATCATAGTAGATTGCAATTGAATCCCCAGAGATAACTGCTGCTGCAGTAGCATTTGCAAATGACTCTGTTGCCTCAGCATCAAACTGTAATTGAACGATTGGCTCTGATGCACCAGTTGTCTGATTCTGCTGTGTACCTGCCTGAGCGCTCTTTACATTTGAGCCTGTAGCAATAACTGAACCGTTATCGATAAGTTCCTCGATATCGTAATTTAAAGTGCCGGCTGTGTTTCCCTCTTCATCAAGACCGGAAATGGTGTAGTTTGCATTTCCTTCGTTGTCATACTCTGTGATGAAATAAAGTGTACCAGGAGTACCAAGTTCCTTTAACAGTGCATTGGCATCTGTAACACCTGGAATCTCAACTGTGATTCTGTCGTCGCCAACCTGATAAACGCTAGCCTCTGTAGTGCTGCTCTCAGCGCCCAGATCATTTTCGATACGCTGCTGCAACTTTAATATTGTATCCTGCATCTCCTCAGAAGTAGGTGTGTCACCCTTTGCCTGATATGTGATGCTGACACCACCAGCCAGGTCAAGACCCAGCTTTAGGCTGTCCTCATTTCCTTTTACTGTGCCAATGACAAATGTTGCTGCAAAGTATCCAAAGATGGCGATACAAGCAATGATAGCAACAAGCCAGGCAATACCCTGTCCCTTTTTTAAACGCTTCATTTTTTTATTCTCCTATTTCTATATTTAAAGAAGTCTTACTGGGCCTCTTTAATTTCACTTTCGTGTACCTTTAAAGCGATGGCACACTCAATTCTCTTTTTCTGGAGCTGGCAGCCTACGCTGTAATTTCCCAGAATGCTACCGGTAAAGTTGAATGCATTAGCCGCACATCCGCCACTGCAGTAGAATCTTGCAAAGCATGATGAGCACTCTGGCTTGGCATATACATTGCAGTGCTTGAACTCATTTACAAGCTCTGTCTTTTTAACTCCCTGCCATACATCCCCAAGTTCGAAATCAGTGTTTCCAACAAACTGATGGCATGGATATAACTGACCGGTAGGTGTAACTGCAACATATTCTGTTCCAGAACCGCATCCAGAGAGACGCTTGTAAACACAAGGGCCACCCTCCAGGTCTATCATAAAATGGAAGAAATTGAAGTCCTCGTCAGTGCCCTGACGTCGCATCATTTCTGCCGCAAGCTTGTCATATTCCTCAAAAAGTTTTGGCAGGTCTTCCTCTTTGATTGCGTAATCCTGGCTAGGCTCTGCAACTACAGGCTCAACAGAAATCTGTTTGAAACCTTCGTTGGCCAAGTGGATTACATCATTTGAAAAATCAAGATTGTTGTGGGTGAAGGTACCACGGATATAGTACTTGTCCTGGTTTCTAGAATCCGCAAGCTTCTTGAATTTTGGCATAATAATTTCGTATGATGGCGCTCCCTTTCTAAATGGGCGCATCATGTTGTGAATCTCAGGACGTCCATCGCATGAAAGGACCACATTTGCCATTTCCTTGTTGGCAAATTCCTGAATCTCATCATTCAAAAGAACTCCATTTGTTGTGAGAGTAAATCTGAATTTTTTATTAGCTGACTCCTCTATTGAGCGGCCATACTCAACTAACTGTTTAACTACATCCCAGTTCATAAGTGGCTCGCCGCCGAAGAAATCAACCTCAAGATTGTGTCTGCTGCCAGAGTTGGCAACTAAGAAATCAAGGGCTTGCTTACCAACCTCAAAGGTCATAAGCTCGCGCTTGCCTGTATGATATTCTCCCTCATCAGCGAAGCAATACTTGCAAGCCAAGTTGCAATCGTGGGTGATGTGAAGGCACATAGCCTTTATAACTGTAGGACGTGCTGTAAAGTCCTTAATCTGTGGCTCGTAGTTGTCCTCTGTAAAGAGGGAACCATCAGCGATAAGTTGGTCTATCTCTGACTGAATCTCTGTCAGGTCTGCCTCTGAAACCTCAGGATGGTTCTCCTTCATCTTTGAGAGGGCGCTGTCTCTGCCAAACTGGTCCCAAAGACCCAAAAACTCATATGTAATCTCGTCAACTGCGTGAATAGCGCCGCTATTTACGTCGAGGACGATGTTGTATCCATTATTTTTAAATTGATGTATCACTAAAAAACAAATTCCTTCCTAATAAACGCACAATAAGACCGTTCCCATCAGGGACCGGTCTTTAGTGGCTATAACTTTAAATCCTCGCAACGGGGTGCGGGATAGCCCAGCATTATGATTGCCTTCGGCAATGGGCTGGGCATAGGCGTGATAGCCCAGCATTATGATTGCCTTCGGCAATGAGCTGGGCATAGGGATAACAATTTATCTCGCCTTGCTCGATAAATTATTATCTGCGTTCACAGCTCTGGTTGCCTACTGTGCAAGATGTCTTGCAAGCTGACTGGCATGATGTCTGGCACTCGCCACATCCGCCTTCTTTAACAGTATTCTGTAATCTCTTAGTATTTAATGTCTTAATGTGTTCCATACTAAAATCTCCTTTGTATTCTTATTAGGCCCACTGACCCAAAATAGTGTAAATATTATACACTACAAATTCTTATTTTACAAACCTATGGGAGTAGATTATTCTTCCTCAGATTCTGCTGCTTCTACATTGACTTTTGCATTGTCTACGCAGAAGTCCAAGCCCACCTGCTCACAGTAAACTAATTTGAAGTATTCAACCCCATCATATCCGTCTATAGTGTAATAACTAAAAAGTTTGTCCTTTGTGCCGGCATTTGTCTGCTTTACTGCCGTATTGATAAAATCTTCAAAGCCCGCATCGGTTGTACTAAGCCCCTCTGCCTCAACTATGGCCTTGAATACCAAGAGGGTCTCCATAGACTCTGCCAGCCCCTCTCTTTGGCTTTCAACATATTGGTCATAATCCTGGCCCACTTGTTCAAAGTATTCCTTTAATGTAATGTCCTCCCCAAGTTGCTGCTTAGCATTGGCCTCCATAGAATTCATATATATCTTGAGCCAAGCATCTAACAAATCCTCAGGGACACCCTTTACAGTGGCATTGTTGACAACCAGGTTTTCCACTGCAGTTCTGGTGTCAGATTCTTTCTTGGACTTTTGGCCTTCCTCATATTCTTTCCTTGTTCCCTCCAGGAATTCATCTACAGTGTCATAGCCGAAATTCTCAGAAACAATCTCATCAGTCAGGCTGTCCTTGTCATATTCTTTTGCAATGTAGTTGATATTGAATGTAAATGTAACAGTCTGGCCTGCTAAATTTTCAGCACCATACTCCTCTGGGAAGGTAACCTCATACGCCACCTCTTCTCCTACAGAATGGCCAACAAGTCCTGCTGTAAATCCATCAATATATCCTGAGCCGCCTCCTGCTCCACAGTTGTTTTTTACATCTAGAGTCTGGTCCTCAGCAGAGCCTCCCTCAAAGGCCACCCCATCCTGAGATCCAACATAGTCCACATTGACGATGGAATCCTCCAAAACCTCGGTCTGACTGTCGTCAGGTCCGAAAAGTTTAGCACTCACAAGTTTATCCTTAAGATAGGCCTCGTATCCCTCATCTGTAATGTCATAGTCACCATTAATTGTGACCTCCAAATCCTTGTACTCACCCAAGGTGACATAGTCATTAACATCAAAATCTACATTGACAGCCTCTTTGTCTGTCCCCTTTTCCTCCGCAGATTTTTCCTCTTTAACAGGCTCTTCCTTCTCTTTGCCACATGCCACAAAAGAAAGTGTAAGGGCAGCCACAAGGACAAGAGCCAGAGTTCTTTTTGCCATAATAATACTCCTCCAAATAATTAGCGAAATGAATCCTGCTAATTATATCACAGTTACCCTTTTTAGTACGATTTTTATTAACAAAAAATGGAGCCAGTTTAACTGGCCCCAAAAAGAAGAAAGATAATATTTACTTTTTTGTATTCTTTGCCACTTTGCCTGCTGAAGCCTTGGCAGGTTTCTTAGGCTTTTGGGCCCTTCCATACATTACCTCCATGGCAAGTATTTTCTTTGCCAAACTTTTATTTAATTCTTTTGGAAGAAGTCTCCACTGCCAGTTTCCACTACTTGTGCCAGGAATGTTAATGCGATTGTATTTGCCTAGGTCCAGGTAATCCTGCATTTGAGCCACAAAAAGATTGGAGACAGAAGCCATTCCTCCCCTAATCATGCCCCAATTAAATTCCTCATCCTTTCCTATTCCAAGATAGGTGCTGGCATATTCCTTGTCAGCCTTTTTGGCAGAGGCATACCACTCCATAATTGTGGCATTGTCGTGGGTACCTGTATAGCAAATGCAGTTTCTTGTATAGTTGTGTGGCTGATAATCATTTGGTTCTCCAGAATCAAAGGCAAACTCCAAAACCTTCATGCCTGGCCATCCGCTGTCCTCCAGGAGTTTTACAACAGTTGGAGAAGGCTCCCCTAAATCCTCTGCTATAAATTCAATATTTGGATATTCCTTTTTTAGAAGTCCTACCAAATCCATGCCAGGCCCCTTTTTCCACTGGCCTTTTTTTGCAGTCTTTGCCCCAGCAGGCACAGACCAATACTCATCAAAGCCTCTGAAATGATCAATTCTGATTACATCAAAAAGTTTGGCTGCTCCTCCAATTCTCTTGAGCCACCACTTGTATCCATCAGCCTTAAGAGCCTTCCAATTGTAAATTGGGTTGCCCCACAATTGTCCATCCTCACTGAAATAATCAGGTGGAACGCCTGCCACCTCCACTGGATAATTCTCCTCATCCAGGGCAAAAAACTGTGGCTCTGCCCACACGTCGCAAGAATCCAATGCCACATAGATAGGCAAATCACCTATAATCTGCAGTCCAATACCATTGATGTATGCTTTTAGGGCATCCCACTGCTTGAAGAAAAGATATTGGATGTAGATGAAAAACTCTATATCCTCTGCCAAAAGTTTCTGGTATTTTTTTACAGCAGAAGCCCCATGGAGTCTTATGTCATCCTCCGGCCACTCCTGCCAACTTAACTGTCCAAAATGATTTTTGATAGACATGAAAAGGGCATAGTTTTCTACCCATGGATTTGCTTTCTTAAACTTTAAAAGTTCTTTATGGGACTTTTCGTATCCCCTCTCCTTTGCAATCCTAAGGACTTTAAAGCGGCTGCTATAGACCTGTCCATAGTCTACATACCTAGGGTTTTCGCCCCAATTCTCGGCCATGACCTCTTTTTTCGTCAGAAGTCCATCCTTTATCAGCATATCCAAATCAATAAAATATGGATTGCCGGCAAATATAGAAAAACTCTGATATGGGCTGTCTCCATATGAGGTCTGCCCCAAAGGTAATACCTGCCAATATTTCTGCCCTGCCGCCTTTAAAAAATCAGCAAAGTCATAGGCTTCTTTGCCAAAAGTTCCGATTCCATATGGGGATGGAAGTGATGAGATTGGAAGTAAAATTCCACTACTGCGTTTCATAATTTCTCCTTTTAAAGATAAAAATTGTATGACTTCTTGTGGGCCACTTAAGGAAAAAGCCCACAAGAACCTGGCTTTGCCAGGCAATATTTTCTTTCAGAAAATATTGGTCAATGTCCGGTCTTTGATTTTCTGAGGAAAATCAAAAACCTAAATTCATTTAAATTATTTTAGGGCAGACAGGCTTTCTCCTAATCTAATGGATGTAGGAAGTACCACATGTTCATGGCCCTTTTTGCCCTCAATAATATCTGTCAAAAGTTCCACGGCCCGGTTGCCCATCTTTTCCATAGGCTGGCATAAGGTAGTGAGAACCGGGTTTAAATATTCTGATGCCTCAATGCCGTCGATGGCAATTACCGACACCTCATCCGGCACCTTGTATCCCCCATCTCTCAGGGCTTTCATGGCCCCCATTGCCAATCCATCTGATATGGCAAATATGGCCGTAAACTTTATTTTTTTCTCCAGCCATTTTTTGACTCCTGTATAGGCATCAGCCATGTTGTAGGAATTGATGGAAATGATTAAATCATCCCCAGACTCCAGATTAAAATCTTTTACAGCCCTCAGATACCCCTCGTACCTAACCTGGCTGACAGACATGTCCCTTGGCCCTGATAAAAGAACAGCAATATTCCTATGCCCTCTTTTATATAATTGCTCAACTGCTTCGTATGCTGCCTGATTATCATCAATGCCTACGCTGGAATAATTCGATTTATCCAAATTGCCATATTGATTGTTAAAGGTGCATTGGACAAAAGGAATGGTAATAGAGGAAAGTTGCTCCTTTGTGTAGTCCAACCTGCCTCCAAGAAAAATCAAACCTAGCAGTCTCTTTTCTCTTTCCATCATGGCCCCGGTCAGGATTTCATCATCTGATGTACCAATCTGCTGCATCACCATGGTGTAGCCTGCCTCTTCAATACGGGCACCTATTTCAGTAATGATTTTTGTATAGAAGGGATTTGAAAGTCCTCTCACCACCACTCCGATATTATCGGAGGATGTTTTGACCAATTCCCTGGCACTGGCGTTTGGAATGTATTTGTACTCATTCACCACCGCAAGGACTTTTTCCTTTGCCTCCTTACTTACATCAGGATGATTGTTAAGAACCCGAGATACGGTGCTAATGCTCACCCCCGCCAGTCGGGCAATATCTTTAATTGTCATAGTTTTCTTCCTTAGAATATTGTCATGGAAACGTTTCTGGTAACATTTCCAGTTCTCCATAAAATAATAACGCGGACCTTGGTCCGCGTCAATAAGATAATAAGCATTTCGTACCCATGCACAAAAATTGCGCCAGGGCTTTTGTAAATAATTCTTACTTGAAAGATAGCGCTCTCATTGGGCAGAAGTTTACACACTTGCCGCATTTAATGCACTTGTCTAAATCAACAACAGGGGCTGCATTGCCTACCTGTGACAGGGCTCCAACAGGACATACAGAAACTGATGGACACCTGTGACTCTGAGGACATCTGTTCAGATTCACTGTCAGGGTCTTGTCTGAGTTGTCTACTTTCCTACCAAACATTCTAAACTCCTTTAAGACTAAAATTGTTAACAATGATATTATAGGTGGTCAGGAATTCTTATCAAGTACGCAAATTATATTAACCTAGTAAGAATAATCATACTGGGTTAAATCAGTCCGAAATGTTTTAATCCATTATATATTCCGTCATCATCAAAGGCTGTGGTCACATAGTCAGCCGCCTCTTTTGCCCTGTCTGTGCCGTTGCCCATGGCTATTCCAGTGCCTGCGGTGGCAAGCATCTCCAGGTCATTTTCTCCATCACCAAAAGCATAGGTGTTGGCAGGGTCAATTCCCACCATCTGACAGGCCTTAATCATGCCTGTGGCCTTGTTGAATCCCTTTGGCACCAGTTCGCAGACCTTGTCGTCGTGGGCGATTACCTCATAGTCCTTTGACAGTCTGTCCAGGCATTCCTTTCTAAGAGCAGGCTCCACGCAGGTGTCACAGGACATCTTGTTGAATTCCCACTTGCCGTAATAGTCTTTGATGGTCAACAGGTTGCTGCCCAGTTCCTGTCTGATGATATTTCCAAATCCATGGTCAAGTCCAAACTCTTCCACGTCCATATATAGGTGCTTTGGCCCCTCCAATATAGGTCTAAATCCATATCCTCTCAACAGTTCCAGGGTGTCCACTGCCTTTTGCTCATCAATCAAATACTGGTATTTGATTTCTCCATTCATTTCTATGTGGCAACCGCACGAGCATACGATTCCATCAAAGCCCAGGCCAAGCAGGTCTGGGTCTACGATAAAGGCCTTGGCCCTGCCGGAGCAGATAAAAGCCATATGACCATTTTGTCTAAGTAATCTAATTGCCTCTCTGGCTGAGTCTGGAATAAATTTTTCATAATTCCAAAGTGTACCGTCTATGTCAAAAAATACTGCTGCTTTTTCCATGTAATTCCTCCTGGTTGCTATACCCACAGGTAAAACCACAGGGTGTGTTTGGCCCTGTTAAACCCATATTTTTTGTAAAAGCCCAGCCTATAAAATTTATTCCTGTCTCCTATATTTGCAAACTCCCTAAGCACTGCTGCCTTCCCCAAAGGCATATCAGGCAGTTTGATTAACTCTTTGGCAAATCTCCTTGACTCATTTACAAATTCCCTCTTTTTATGGAGAAATGATCCGGATTTTACTATATCTATATTACGGGCGATTTTTTCAGAATCTGATTCTGTAGATGCCCCCATCAGATTGTGACCGGTCTGGCGGTATTTGACCATTGGAGAATTAATAAAGGCAATCTGACCATAGATTGCTGCAATCTCTAATAGCCAGGCGTCGTGCATTGGCACCTTGTCAAAATCTATATCCTGGCCTCCTATGGCAATATCTCTCAGGGCCCTGTTAAAGCCCATGCTTGTACCTGATGCAGGATTGTCGATTATAATCTGAGTGTAGGATAAATTCTCGGGGCTCCTGCCCAGATAGTTTATGAAAGAGCTATCTATGAGATTTAGATCCTCGTCCACAACCTCCATGTCGCAAAAGACTGCAAGGGGCTTTGCCCCATCCCTAGCATTTAATATCTCCAGAGAATTTTTTACCTTGTCCTTGTGCCAGACATCATCCTGGTCGCAGAAGAAATAATAGTCAGCCTCCACTTCCTTTAGCATCCACATAAACGAAAGCTTTGCAGAGTGAAATATAGGACCTGGCAATAGTTTAATTCTGTCCCCGTAGCTGTCCTGATAGTGTCGGATTATGTCCATTGTACCATCACTTGATCCGTCATCGTGGATAAACAGGTCAAAGTCCTGGCTGCTCTGTGCAAAAACACTATCCAGTTGTTGACTTAAATATTCTTGGCCATTGTAGGTGGCCAGCAATATAACTGTTTTCATCTGTTAAACCCGTATCCTGTGCCTGTCTTTTTCTTAAACTTATAATTTTTAACAAAGAGGTCCAAATTTGCCAGGGATGCTGTAATCTTTCCCACCAAACCACTCTCCCTAAACTGTGCCTTGTAGGTAATCATCTGATGGAGGGTGTAGATGTCATCCTGCTTAAAATATGAACAGTCATTTAACAAATCAAGGAAGTTATAAACAGAATCATCTGTTGTCTTGGTGTTGGCGGAAATATTGGCCCCTGTGTATTTGTGGGTGTAAAGGGCCCCATCAAAATATTTTGCCCTCGCCCCCTTGGCCATCATCAAAAGCCAAAGGAAATAATCATCCGCCCCGTTTACCTCCATGAGATTTTCACGCCAAAAATCTGGGATTGCATCTCTTTTTATCAGGCACTGTCCCGGAGAAATAATTTGAATCCCCACCGTGAGATATGTCTGCAAATCCCAAACCAAGGATTTGTGATAATCATTTCTATACCAAAGCAAAGTGCTGCCATCCTTTTGCTCTAGGCTAGCATTTGCTATGACTATATCTGTATCAGAATCCATGGCAGAAATTTCCTTTGCCAAGGCATCTTTTTCAATCAAATCGTCCTGGTCCAAAAACATGACATAGTCCCCGCTGGCAGCCTCCAGGCCAGCAATGCGACTATAGTGGATGCCAGAATTTTTTTCATTGGTAACCACCTTTATAAAGGACCTTTCAGATTCTGGTGCCTCCAGTTTTTTCCATGGGCTGTCGTTTACCAAAACCACCTCCAGTTCATGGCCCAGAGCTGCCAATGCAGACTCATTTTCCAGCATGGCATCCACATAGGCATCCATATATTTATCTCCCTCGTAAAAAGGAGTGATTACGCTTACTTTCATTTTTATTCTCCCAGTACATTAAAAACTCTTTTTGTATTTTTTCTTAAAGAATTTTGCAGCAAGAAATCCCATGATTTTCTTTGGCCAGTTCACCGGCTCCATATCAATCACCGGGCACTCAATTACCGACATGCCCTCATCCTCTTTTTTGAGAACCCAGGCATTAAATAGAATCTCGCTGACCCTGCCAAAAAGTCTTGCCGAGAATTGATCCAGGCCTGACACATCAATCCTATTTTCCAACTCAAACAAAATGTCAAATAGCCATGAGCAATATTCCTCCAAGAGAGGGCGAGGCATAATCATCATGTTAAACATGTAGCCCCATGTCTGCTTGTAAGCCCTGTCCACATAAACTAAATCCTCAGGATATTTCTCCCCTATGACCTGCCTGGCCATATCCAGATGAGATGCATCCAGGGTGTGGGCATAGTGACTATATAAGGACTCAATATAATATTTTCTCTTTGCAGGGACCACAATGTCTGCCCTCTTTAAAAGGGCCTTAGCCTCGTCCTTGGTCAATAGAGAATCAAAGCGCCCCTTTTTCTTGCAGTACTGCTTGCTTTTCATAGAAAAATGTCTGCGGTAATGGGCCAGGCCAATAGCATCCGCATCCAGATTTTTCCAGGCATAGTAAAGACCGGTCAGTTCGCAAAAGTTAGGATTCTTTTGGGAGATATTATCTCCCCCGTCATCTCTTGTCAGAGTATTGTCCCCATATTGAATTGGTGGCTTGCCAGCTGCTCCCACCTGGAGAGGAATATACAAATCCTCCGCCGGAATCTGGTATGCCTTGTGCATGGCAATAATTATTTTTGTACTCAAATGCATCTCCTATTAAGAAAACAGGCGCCTTTAGAAGGCGCCCTAATCAAACCTAATAAATTAAAAATTATGATTCTTCTAAAGAATCCTCCTCATCAACAATAGCTGCTGATGCACCGGACACAGCAGAAACAACTGCGATAACTGCTGCAATAATAACTAGCAAAATTAATGCGAAAAAGAAAATCAAAAAGCCTTCATCTGTCATAGTTGACCTCCTTCTTGAATAAACACAAGTCTATTATAAACCTTGACCAAAGCCCAAGCAAGCCTATCTCAGTTGCTTGGCCACATTGAATACTCCTGGAAAATAGTGTTTGGTGTACTTCATGAGTCTTGCTCTTTTAAGGGCCACAAAAAATGCCCCCTCTGCCAATGGCTTATACAGCATCTTTACAGTCTTTGATGAATCTGGCAGGTACTTTCTCAATTCATCATACATATCAGTCTCTGCCTCTCGGTAGCACCAATTCATAATGTCCTCTATAGGTGTGTCCACCTCCAGTTGCCTAACAAGGGCTGACTGAAAACTCCTAAAGTATTCTTTTGATAATATTCCAAGAGCCTCAAAATCGCAGGTGCGCCACTCTTGCTGTTGGTCGTAAAGTCTTTTCACCCTTCTCTTTTGCAGTTCAAAATAATCATTTATATTGCCGCCGGTGAGCCTTGTCTGGCCCTGGTTGCGGTAGTGATAAAGCACATCATTTAAAACCGTCAGGGATGTGGTGTGATCCAAAAAATCGCAGTTAAAAAGTATGTCCTCCACGTGGCGTATTTTTTCAAATTTCAGGTTATTATCCTTGATTACACTGGCCTTGTAAGCCTTGTTCCAAGGGTAGCCCAGCATTGTGATTTCTTCCATCTGAATCGCCAGCTTGTGGATTGTGACCAGGTCGTTGGTGGTGAGCATATCATCATCGAAATCCAAGTCCTCCAGGGTGACACCTTTCATGTATTCTATCTTGCCTGTGGTGGCATTCCTATAGTCCTCTGTAAAACTGTAGACCAGCAAATCTACATTGTTTCTGCTGAGAGCACCGGCCACCACTCTAAGCAGGTGCTTTTCGTACAAATCATCTGGGTCTAAGAAGAGAATGTAATCTCCTGTGGCATGACTAATCCCGGTATTTCTTGCAGCTGACACACCCATATTTTCCTGGTGACGAATGTACATAAATCTATCGTCCCGCTCCATAAAACTCCGGGCAATGTCCTTTGAATTATCTGGGCTGCAATCATCCACAATGATAACCTCAAAATTATCATAGGTCTGCATCATAAGACACCCTAGGGCGTCTCCCAGATATTCCCCCACCCCATAGGTGGGTAAAATTACCGAAAACTTAATTTTGTCGTCCATGTATCAAATATATCAGATAAATCAGCCTTTCTCAATAATAGTTCCTTGTTGCACTTCTATCTTTTAAACCCTTGTCATTTCATATGGTCTTTAAAATACCTACACTCCTCATCATTGCAAATCTGGCCGTCCTTGCTCCTCATATCGCACATGAAAACATGGGGCAGCAGATTTGTAGCAGTGCCATAATAATGAAACTCAAAAGGCACCTGAGATGCCATCATAGCAGTCACCATATATCCCGCCTGGTCTTTTAGGAAATCATCTGTGCAGGTCATCAGAAATGTAGGAGGAAAATCCTTACCTATATACTTTGCCGACGAAAGCATATCCAATTCCTCAGCCGTCCCCTTATTTGGAAGCAGGTCAGCCATCAGTTGCACATGCATCTCATCCTCTTCCTTCTCAAACATGTACTTGCCGCAATTTAAAGCCAGAGCCCGAGGCGTCAGGCCTGGATCAATCTCTACCCCTACCCTCTTTCCATAGTTTGCATCCGTACATGCAAGAGCAAAAATAGAAAGTAAGTGGGCTCCTGCAGAATCCCCCAGGGCAAAAACATTGTCTGTATCAAAGCCATACTCATTTGCATTTTTATAGACAAATTCAAAAACCATCTTGGTATCTATCAAAGACGCCGGAAATTTAAACTCTGGAGCCAACCTGTATGTAAAATTAACTACCGCAAATCCCCTTCTGGCCAAATCCATACAGTAGAATTGATATAATTCCTTGTCTCCGTACACCCATCCACCGCCATGTACACTGACTATAACAGGCAACTTTCCCATAGCATCCTTTGGTCTATACACATCCAACAGCTGCCAATTTTTGTCATCCCCATAGCAAATATCGTCAAATCTTTTCACCGAATCAGGAGTAGTCAAACCAGCATCTCTGATTGCATCCCCCGCCTTCCAGTCTCGTCTAATCTCATCGCTAATTTTTGACATCGTATCCCCCCTTTACTCACTACCTCAATATTATCATAACCAACTTAAAATGTAGCTTACATTTTCGTGCTCCACCAAAGTATTCCCAGGCCCCACAGCACCAAGTTTAATTCTAAAGGCCACCCTCCAAGGCATGGGCCCAAGTTTTCTGACTGCAGCTAAAATTCTAAGTTTTTCTAATTGCCCCAGACTCGCATCCTTATTGATACCTGTCTTTTAAATTCTTTACAATTCTTCAAAAAAGTGTGCCTGACACAGACACTCATATACTTAATTGAT
>JAIKWH010000072.1 GCA_024684955.1 Pseudobutyrivibrio sp. | reverse complement strand
CTCTCCGTTCAATAAGAAATGCGACAAAGTGAATTTGTGGGACGCAGGCGCCGCACTTTATGCGACGTCCTGTCACTGTCGTGCTCTCGCCGACGTCCTGTCGGCTCACGCCTGCGTCCTCACAAATTCTCTTTTGCATTTCTAATTTCACTGCGAATCATAAAGCAACTATCTCCTAAAGGCGCCTGCAAGATACCAATTAAGTTTATTAGTGTCTGTGTCAGACACACTTTTTTGAAGAATTGTAAAGAATTTAAAAGACAGTCACTAATAAAAGATGCGAGTCTGGGGCAATTAGAAAAACTAAGAATTTTAGCGTCGTCAGAGAACTTGGGCCAAGGCCCGCAAGAGATATTTAGATAAACTTGTGGCACTGGTGAGGGTGGCATAAAAAAAGGGATGAAGTCGTCTTCATCCCTGTGAGTGTTTGGAGTTGAGTGGCCTTTTGCCTGGCCTTAGAGGCGTAGGTTGTCTAGGAAGAGGGCCTCGAAGGCTGGGTGGTTTGCAAGTTCTACTTGCCGTGACTGTTGGCGGATAGCCTCTAGGGCCTTTTCGTCTGAGTCTGCTATAAAATCAATGGCGCCTAGCAGGGAGGTGTTCCCCACGGACTGGAATTTTTCTATCAACTGCTTGGGAAAGATTCCGATGCCGGCGGCGGCCCATACGCTGACGGCGGATCCCAGGCCGCCTGCTACGTATAGGTGGCCTATTTCGTCCCAGGAGTCTAGTCCGGCCTCTTGGAAGAGGACTTGGATTCCGGAGTAGACTGCACTTTTTGCAAGGAGGACGGCCTGTACGTCCTCAGGTGTCATGGTGATGCCTGGGGCGATAGGATAGCCTTCGTCATATTCAGGGACGAAGAGTCCTCCATCGTCGATGAGGCCGCCTCTGTGGAGTTCATGGATGGTGTCGATGACTCCACTGCCGCAGATTCCAATAGGGGCCTCATCTCCTATGGTGGTGTATTTGCATTGTCCATTTATGATTGAAAGGTGATTGATTGCCCCCCGGACTGAGGCGGTGCCGCAACTGAGTCCGGCTCCTTCTAGGGCTGGGCCTGCTGAGGCTGAGGCCACCAGGTACTGGCTTCCGTTGTAGAGGACTATCTCGGCGTTGGTACCCAGGTCTACGAAGAGGAATGTGTCACCAGCTGATAGTTTATTTATGTGATAGAGGCCTGATACGATGTCACCACCTACGAATGGTGAGATGGATGGCATAAAGTATACCTCTCGTTTGCTTTCTACGAATTTGATGGCATCTAATGTGTATGGGATAAATGGTGAGGCTGCAAAGCCGTCCACAGTGTATCCTAAAAATAGGTGAGTCATAATGGAGTTGGCGGCAAATACAATGCGCTGAGTGTGCATTATATCGCCCTGAAAGTTTTTGCCAAATCCGATTAGGTCGTCTCTCACGCAGTTTTGGAGTTCTTTGGCGTGACCCTCCATGGCAGCCTTTACTCTTGTCATTACGTCAGCGCCATATTTAAGTTGGGAGTTGGTTAATGCGTATTGCCTAAGGATTCGGCCGGTGGCTGCCTCCACGATTGCTATGGCGATTGTGGTGGTGCCTATGTCTATGGCAATGGCGGTTTTTTTATAGTCAATTTCTTCCTCTGAGCCAGAGTCAGATACCGGGCTAATAATTGGGCTAACTAAAGCCTTTGGAACCTGGATTTTGCAATCCTTGTCGATGATGCATTGGCAACCCATTCTGTAGCCATTTCGCATGTCATTAAAGTCTAGACCATTTTCATCGTATGCGGTCATTTCTGGAGCCCCATATACGAATCTAATGGCGCAGTTAAAGCACTTTCCTATGCCCCCACATGGCCTGTAAAAATTAAGGCCCAGTTCATTCATGGCATCCACAAATTTGATTGGGGTATAGGACATGACAGTGTATTCTTTTTCATCCTCGCCAATAACGATTTTAATTTCCATAATCTCTTGCCTTCTCCTCTAGGGAGCGTAATGACATTTTGATATTTCCGTCAGAGTCCACATCCATAATCATATAGGTGTGCTCTCTACTGCTTTGTCTAGGATATGATAGGGAGCCAGGGTTGGCTATTATCAAATCCTCGTAGTAATCTATGGTTGGCATGTGGGTGTGACCATATAAGGCTATGTCACATCCTAATTCGTGAGCAGCCTGGGCTATTTCTTCGTAGCCAAAGTTTACTCCGTAATAGTGGCCGTGGGTCAAGAGAATCTTGTGCTTGCCAATTGGAATGGTAAGTTCTGAGGGCAAATCATTGCCCCAGTCACAGTTGCCGCAGACAATATCACATTCAGCCTCTGTGTACATCCAGATTTCTTCCTCCAGACTCTGGCCATCCCCAAGGTGAAAAATCCTGTCAGGGTTTTCCTCTTCTATAACATCCCAAAGACTTTGATTTTTCCCATGGGTATCACTAACAACTAATATTTTCATGTTTTAAAATTTCTTTCTTTATCAATCTAAGGGCCTGTCCCCTGTGGCTGATTGCATTCTTTTCCTCAGGTGAAAGGCTGGCTGTGGTGACGTCCTTGTCCCACAGGTAAAATATTGGGTCATACCCAAATCCGTTTTGGCCCTGGGCTTCCCAGCCTATGTAGCCTTCTATGGTGCCTCTGACTACAGCCTCATACCCATCGGGGAATACTGCTGAGACGGCACATACGAATCTGGCCCCCCTGTCCTCTTTTGCAACCCCATCTAATCTTTCAATAAGGTTTGCATTTTTTATATCATAGGAGGTGTCTTCCCCCATATATCTGGCAGAATATACTCCTGGTTCCTTGTTTAAGGCGTCGATTTCCAGACCGGAGTCATCTGCTAATACGATGGCATCTTTTGCATATTTTGCCACCTCTCTGGATTTTATAAGAGAATTCTCCTCAAAAGTTTGGCCGTCCTCGATTATGTCGCAGTCTATGCCGGCTTCTTTCATGGAGAGAATTTCAAAATCTTCCCCTCCCAAAATCTCTCTGATTTCTCTCATCTTGCCTGGATTTGATGTGGCAAATACTATTTTTCTTTTCATTGCATCTCCCTGGTGTTTAAATATTCTATTATTGAATCATAGAGGGCCTGGGCTGCCTTCTTCTGATAAGTCTTGTCGCTAAGATTTTGAAGTTCGGTTTGGTTAGTCATAAATCCAACTTCTACAAGGGCCACAGGCACCTGGGATGTTCTTATTATATACACCTCGTCCCCTACTACAAGTCCCTTTGATTTGGCCCCAAGGGCAGACAGCAAATTATCTAGGCACATCTGGGAGAATTTTTTTGATTCTCCAGACTCATCACCGCCCCTGTACATGACCTCGGCACCAGAGATGGAACTCATACGGCCTGAGGCGGTTGAATTATTGTGTACCGACAAAAACAAATCTGCATCTGAGTCATTGGCCAGGCCTACCCTGTTTTCAAAGGATGGGTTTACATCCCTTGTGCGAGTGTAGTATACACCAATATTTTTGTCGTTTTTGTCCAAGAGTTTTTTGAGTTCTAGGACTATGTCCAGATTGAGGTCTTTTTCGTTGATGCCCATTTTGCTGGCTCCAGGCACATTGCCTCCGTGACCTGCATCCACTACCACCACATAGTCATATACATCCTTTGGATCTATAAAATCAAAGTATAGATAAGGACCATTCTCCTCCATCTTTAACTCTTTGACGTCGTCTAAAACTATGTCGATAACACCAACCAAATTCTCGCTGCCGTAGGTGATATCCATAATGTTGTTAGATAATCCCCTCATAGGATACTGGTTAAAGTAGTCTTTTCCGATTCCTTTTATGGTGACAGATATTGTCCTGTTGACATAGTCATTTTTAATAGACACATCCCTGGTGGAAACATTGCTTGGCAATGACAGTCTCATCTCGTGGCCCATTAGTATATCCACCACCTCATCCTGGTTTACTTCCTCAGACAATTGATTCTCGTCCAAAAGCATCTCCATGATTGAGACCCTGCCGCCCTCCATCTCCTTGTCCCTGATTTTGAGGGCAATGATGTGCATGTTGGGAACATATATTAATAAAAAACTAAGGGCGATGGACACCACCATAACTATAAGGGCGGACACCCCCATCAATTTTCTTTCCATTATTCTTCAAACACTTCGATGATGTTGTTTCCGTAGGCCTTTAGGCAAAGGTTTGCCCCAGCAACGTCCTCGACATTCTCCCAGTCAAGTCCATTGTTGGAAATGTAGCCCCTTCCATCCTCCAGATCCACGTTGGCTGTCATGTCGTCAGCCATGTATTCCACTGCCATAGGTCTAGAGGCATCTGGAGTATTGATGTATAAAACAACGGCGAAGTTTTCTCCCTTTGATACTGTCTTCCCCTGATTGAAATTAATGGTGTAATAGCCTGCGTCAGTGAGAGAACCCTTGGCTACCAATTCTTTGGTGGCAAGAGATGAGGTATTCTTGTAGTTGTTTACAAAATACAACTGGTAAGAAGTATTCTTGCCCAGGGCGTAAAATCCTGCTGCATCTATTTGCATATCATCTGTGGCCTCATAGGTGTTGGCCCCGTAGGCCCACTCCTTGCTGTAGCCCACCTGGCCTACCCAACCGCATAGGTCACTTTGGTAAATATAATTGTACCTGTTGTTTAAATCAGTCTTTACATATGAAACAGCCTGATTGCCAATGTTGGTATCATAGTAGGAAATATAGAATATACCATTGTTTCCAAAGCCTGTGCCCCAAGAATTTTGGCATATAAAGGCACCATCGCCTGGCACGTTTGTGGAGAATGCGCTGGCCTTGAAATTGTCATCCCAGCCCACAATTACCACGTCATGGTTTGGCTTTTCGTTGCCCATGTAGCAGTAGGAATTGGTCAATCTGTTATAACTAGATGTATTAGACAGGTTTGATGATGAAACGCTGGCATATATAGAGGTGGAAACACCACCGTGCTGATATACTGCCCACTTTATCTCATCCAAATCCTCAGAGTCATAGAAGTGAACCTCCTGGAGGTGAACAGGGCTTGTCTCCTCCTTTTCTGCCTCCACAGGCCCCTGCCATCCCAAGAGATAGGCCAATGCCATAGTGTAGTCTCCGCCGGCCTCCTCCTTTAATTTGAAACTATTGTTTCCAATCATGGAATCCACATCAAAATAATATGAATCAGATGGCAGCAAAGATGATTCCATGGCCTCTAAAGAGGCGCAGGCCCAGCATGTAGATGTAGAGCCCTGGTTTCTGATTTTGCTTACCCTTTTCATATCCCTCAGGTCATATTTGGCAGGAAGGGATGCTGCCTTGTCATATGTGATTTTTACTTCGTACTTTGTCTTATTATAGGAATATTCGTATCCAAAAATATCGCACAGGTCCTCCACCCCAATGTACAAACTGTTGCCTCTCATAGATGGCAGACTCTTTAAGTTTATATTGGTGGTGTTTTCTGTTGCTTTGAGAGTATCTGCAGATATTCCATAAATATCGTTTACAATCTGGACGATGGCTGTGTCCTCATCGCTCATAAAAGCAGAGCCTTTTAGGGATGATCTAATAAATTCCAAAGATGCCACTGGCACCATCCTGTCATCTAAAACTACCCCCTGGTCATTGTTGTCATATCTGACGTCATTTATGTAAACATGCAAGGTACCTGAATCATTTAGATTTTTGGACATAAGAGGATAGAGCACCTCCTCTTTGAGAGCCGCTCCTCTAAATGGTTCAACTGCTGCATACCTGTCGTTCCAATTATTCAATTTCCAAATCAGAGTCCCGATAATTATCAGGATAAAGAAAGCGTATCTTTTGGAAAATTTCATTTTTTGTCCTTTTTAGGTGGCTTAGGTCCCAAGAATTGGTAAAAGTAGGTCTTGATCATACCGTTGTAAATCTTGCGGTTTTTGTCGGCCTTTCTTCCTATATCAACAGGGGCATTTTCATAGCTGGTAATCACAAACATGGACCAGGAGTCAAGGGCGGCAAAAGATTTGCCCAGGTTGCCATAGATTGCAGGCAGGTCCTTTTTGTCCTCCAGCCTTTCTCCATAAGGAGGGTTTGTAATAATAAAGCCGTATTTTTTAGGATGTCTAAGTTCTGCCACATCCCTAGTCTGGAAGTGAATCATGTGGTCCACTCCTGCATTTTTTGCATTAAGTCTGGCTATTTTTATCATCTCAGGGTCTATGTCAAATCCCTGCAAATGGCATTCTACGCTGGTGTCTACCTCTTCCCTAGCCTCATCAAAGGCGTCCTTCCAAAGTTTTGGATCAATTATATTTGTCCAATCCATAGCAGTGAAATCACGATTTAGGCCAGGAGCAATACCTGCTGCCATCATGGCTGCCTCAATCAAAAATGTGCCAGAGCCACAGAATGGGTCCACCAGTATCCTGTCTGGATGCCAAGGTGTGAGTTCTATAAGGGCTGCCGCCATTGTCTCTGAAAGAGGCGCCTTGCTGGTATATGTCCTATAGCCTCTCTTGTGCAAAGGCTGCCCCGTAGTATCCAGGGTAACAACCACTTCATCTTTTAATATGAATATTCTAACTGGATAATCATTTCCGTCTTCTTTGAACCAATCGATGCCATAGAAGGATTTCATCCTTTCCACCATGGCTTTTTTGGTAATAGACTGAATGTCTGTGAGAGAAAAAAGTTTACTCTTAACAGAGGTGGCCTTAGTCACCCAGAATTTTCCATCTTTAGGAATATACTTTTCCCATGGCAGGCTCTTGATCCCCTGGAATAATTCCTCAAAAGTGGTGGCTGTAAATCTGCCTATTTCGATGAGGATTCTCTCCCCTGCCCTGATATGAATATTTGCCCTACATACTGCCTCTGCATCTCCTATAAAAGATACCCTGCCATCGGTGACTTCTGTAACGTCGTAGCCCAGGTCAAATATCTCTCTTTTCAGGGGTGCTTCCAGTCCAAAATGGCATGGAACATTAATGGTAAATCTATCCATACTGTCTCTATACACACTTATCCTATCTTAAAATATATCTATGGTAATCTTAGTCCACCAAGGGGGCTTAGTCAAATGAATCAAAGAAAAAAAGAGTTTTGCCCTGCAAAACTCTTTTTCTTTATTATTTTAATGTGACATTAATATCTATCCTAGTCTTTATAGCATCATCTGTGGCAATGTCGTAGTCAATCATAATGTTTAATGTCTCGTCCTTCTCCTCCACAGAAAGACCTCTTGTGTAAATAGGGATATCCATGTTGCCCAGAGGTGTCAGATACTGAGATATGGTCTTTTTGCCTGGGACGAATTCCATTTTAGAACGGACTCCACCCTGCTGGCTCATGGTGATCCTGCCTGCCTCATAACTGAGCAAGCATTCTACCTGACCATCCTCGGTTTCTCTCCTATAGGACAAGTATTTTTTGTCCCCCCTGTCCAGATAGTTGCCCTTGTACATATCTAATGTTTCTTCGGTGTCATCTCCCAAAACCTGACAAGAATTCACCTGAATCTCACACTGTCTTCCACCCATTAACTCTGCTCCCTTATAACTACTCGCACAGCCTCAATCTGGTTTTCCAGATGGACGTGCATTATGTTCTTTAAAAAGTCTACATCTCTTCTTTCAAAGCCATCAATGATAGCCTTGTGCTCTGAAATCAACTGCTCATATACAGCAGGATTTTTTACATATTCATATCTGTAGCGGTACATCTGCTCCCTGGCAGAATTGATAATATTCTCCAACTTTGGATTGTCAGCTGCCGCATAGATTACATCATGAAAGGCCTCGTCTGTCTCTACAATGCTGCGGACATCATCTGTTTTTGTAGCGGTCTCAAAGGCTTTCATTGCCTCCTTTAACTTTACAATCTGTGCGGATGTCATTCTCTGGCAGGCACATACCACTGCCAGTGCATCTAAGGCATCTCTCACCTCCAGCACATCCTGCAGGTCCTTCTCTGTCATCTTTGCCACCTGGGCTCCCTTACGGGGAATAGTGACAGCCAGCCCCTCCTGCTCTAACATCCTGATAGCCTCACGGATAGGAGTGCGGCTAACCCCCAGTTTGTTTGCCAAATGCATCTCCATGAGACGCTCACCTGGCTTTAATTCACCTTTTAGAATAGCCTCTCTCAAGGTGTTAAAAACCACATCACGAAGTGGCAGATAATCGTCCATCTTAAGAGTTAAATTCTCAGTCATTCTTTCTCCTTGTCTCTAATTGTTATAAATAGTTGTAAGATAAAGTTGTTTTACCATACCGGTTTCTGTAAGTTTTTGCTTTGCCTCCCTGGCGGTTTTCATGTCCTCAAAGAATCCAAATACTGTAGGTCCAGAGCCTGACATCATGGCTCCTAGTGCCCCGTTGTCCACCATGTTTTGCTTTATGTCTGCAATGATTGGATGCTTTGGAATGGTAACCTCCTGGAGAACATTGCCCATGTGGGAGCAAAGACTCTTTAAATCCTTGTTTTGAATATCCAGAATAAGGGCATCAATATCAGGATGGGTCACAGTGTCAAAGCAAGAATCCAGGGCCTGGTATACCTCCTTTGTGGAAACTGATATACCTGGCTTTGCAATCAGTACCGGGCATTTAATCATAGGATCAAGAACTGTTAATTCCTCCCCTATTCCCTCTGCCAGGGCTGTGCCTCTCATAAGGCAATAAGGCACATCGGCACCGATTTTTACTCCCCTGGCCATCAATTCCTTTTTGGACAGGCCAAGTCTAAAAATCCTGTTTACTCCAAATAAAACTGCCGCAGCATCGGAGGAACCTCCTGCCATTCCTGCAGCAACAGGGATGTGCTTTGTCAGTTTAATATCTACTCCATCTTTAATACTAAATTCATCTAATAAAAGCCTTGCAGCCTTTACACAGAGATTGTCATCATTTACAGGGAGAAATCCCAGATTGGTGCTGAGTCTAATTTCCTTTTCCCTATTTTTTGATATGTTTAAAGAATCGAAAAGATTAACAGTCTGCATAATCATGCGGACCTGGTGATAACCATCCTCCCTAATCCCTGTAACGTCCAGGCCCAGATTGATTTTTGCCAGAGCCTTTATTGAAATATTGTCCATAGTCTATCCTGTCGTTTAAAATTGTACTAAAATGTATTTTGTATTATTTTGTATTTTAACAAACTCTACATACATTATCAAGGTTTTTGTATTAAAATAAATACAATCCATAACTAAAGTCAGACATTTAATCTGCCGATAGAAAAGATAGGAAAAGGAATTCCCTAGGTAAACAAGGAGGTTTAATATGGAAATTAGTAATTATAGTAGCGTATCTTCCAATATTGCCGGCACTTACAAAAAGACTACAAATGCGGATGGCTCTGTTACAGAATCATTAGAGTTTGAGGCTAGCAAATCAGAAATCAACGCATCAAAATTCTCTGACTCAGCTGCAGTTTATGAGAAATCTACTGATGCCCTTCCAAAAAGCGAGACATACAATAATAAAATTACAGATAGGACTGCCCTTATTGAGCAATTAAAGGCTGATCAGGACAAAATGGTTCAGAACCTTATGGATATTGTTCTCAAGACTATCAGTGGTCAGGGTAGCACATTTGCAATTGCTAGTCAGGACGACATGTGGAAATTCCTGGCTGAGGGCAAATTTACAGCCGATCCAGAGACAGTCAAAAAGGCTCAAGAAGACATTTCAGAAGACGGCTATTGGGGTGTAAATCAAACCTCTGATAGAATCGTAGACTTTGCTATTGCACTTTCAGGCGGTGACACTTCAAAGGCTGACATGCTTTTGGACGCTTTCAAGAAAGGCTATGAGCAGGCAACAGGCACATGGGGAAAGAAATTACCAGATATTTCTTCTAAAACATATGATGCTGTAGAAGAAAAATTCAATGCATGGAAGAACGGAACATACTCATCAAAGAATGACCAGATCCAAGGCTTTGGTGCTGGCACAAACATTACATATCAAGAAAACATTTCCGCAGTTAGCTCATCAACATACATCGAGACCTAATGGATTTCCTTTTTTAAAAAAGTCCAGGCAAATTGCCTGGACTTTTAATTTTTCCTATTAAATTAGGGCTCTGATAAAGAGGTCATTCCTATCCTCTAAATCTATGAAAGACCCATCATCAATTTTAATAAGAGGGGAAGCCAAGGCATTTTTATTTACCATGGTGATAATTCCTCTGCTTCCGTCTGACAGGATGACTCCTGTTCCAATGTAAGACTGGGCAATATTTGATAAAAATACCATCAGCATATCCACATCATATTTGTTGGCTCTCTGTCTTTTAAACTGAGCTATTACCTCAAAAGGGCAAATGCCAGCCCTGTATACCCTATCGCTGGTCATAGCATCATATACATCTGCTATGGCAACTACCCTGGAAAAAGGAGCGATAAAGGTCCTAGTCAGACCATATGGATACCCCGACCCGTCGCATCTCTCGTGGTGCTGGAGGGCAGCCAATTTGATTCGTCTATCCAACTCTTGGTCCTGTAGCAGAGTGTAACCCAGCACTGGATGCTCTGCCATCCTAAAGAATTCTTCTGTGGTTAGTTTGCCAGGCTTTTTGAGAATTGATTCTGGCACCTGGCTCTTTCCAATATCGTGGAAGAGTCCTGCAATTGTCAGCACATCTAATTCATCAGGATCCTTTATTCCTAGCCAGCCACCTAATACCCTGGAAATAATGGCTACATTAACTGAATGCTCGTAGGTATCATCATCAATTTCCTGGATGTTTAGCATCATGGACATAATGCCAAGGCCTGTAGCGTGGCGCTCAAATACCCCGTGGATATCCTCTATTATGTCATCTCCCCTGAGATTAGACTTGTTATTTATAAAGTCATCAACTATTTCTTTTAGTTTGGCAGCACATTTTTTGTAGGCCCTTTTAAAGTCCTTATACTCAGCACTATTTTGGATCCTCCAAGACTGGCTCTCCCCTACAAAATCGTCAGGAGCCTCCAGACCTAGTTCATCTATGACATCATCCTCATCCTGTACCTGGACAATATCTATACCATAATAGCTCATGTGTAATAGTTGCTGGGCTGTAACTGGCTCCCCAACCCTAGCCAATACCTGGCCCCTAGGACTCTTGATGTCCTCTGCCAGAATCATGCCTGGCTTAATATCTTCTACATTGACCTTTTTCATATCTGTGCCCCATATACATTAGCAGATTTATGTTTTACCTCTTTAGTATAACAAAAGTGAGGTAGAACTTTCTACCTCACTTATAATTTCTATTTTTCTTTTAGCGCATGCCCTTGTCGTATGGGATACCCTCAGCCTTTGGTGCACGAGAATTCTGTGATGTGAATGCAAGTACAACCAGAGATACGATATATGGGAACATGTTGTATACAGTACCTGGAATTGGAAGACTGTGAAGGAAATCAATTCCGATGTATACATTTGACAGTGATCTAAATACTGCGAAAAGTACTGCAGACCATGCAATTCTCTCAGGCTTCCACTGGCCAAAGATCATAACTGCAAGAGCAAGGAAACCTGCACCTGCAACACCCTGATCAAAGTGCCATGTAGAGTTGGCAGCAGCGATGTAAATGATACCACCTAATCCGCCAAGGAAACCAGAGATTAGCACACCTGTGTATCTCATAGCATATACATTGATACCAACTGAGTCAGCAGCCTGTGGATGCTCACCGCAAGCACGGAGACGCAGTGCCAACTTGGTCTTGTAGAAGAATACAGTTGCTACCACCAGCAGTATAAGAGCAACTACCTCAAACCAGTTGAAATCAATATATTTTGTATGAATCTGGAAAGCCTGGAACTGTGTGAAATAGTCCAACTTTGCAGAGAAATCTGATCCATTTGATCTTGCTGTGTTAAAGCCTTTTACAATAACTGTAGCGGCTGCAGTAGCCAACATATTAAGGGCTGTACCAATCAGTGTCTGGTCTGCCTTGAAATTAATGCAGGCAACAGCAATCAAAAGTGAGGAAAGCATACCTGCTATAGCAGCAGCACAAAGTGTTGCAATAATAAGAACAAATCTGCTTGTGCCAGAAGGAAGGATAACCATTGTCATGGCACCTGCCATAGCACCAAATACCATGATGCCCTCTAGTCCCAGGTTGATAATACCGCTTCGCTCTGAGAACATACCACCCAAAGCAACAAGGATAAGAACTGCTGATGAAATAAGGGTGTATTGAATAAGTAATGCCATAACTACACCTCCTTTTCTTCAGCTGTCTTTTGGCTTGGCTCTGCATTTGCATTAACCTTTACCTTTGACTTGCCGCGCTTGTTGATGAATGTCTTGAAGAATAGTACAAAACCACAGAGGTAAATAATAATCGCGATAACAAGATCAGCAACCTGTGGGTTGTAATAGTTGGTGTTGAGGTATGAACCTCCAAGGGTAATGTATTTAACCAGCATACCTGCAAATATTGTTCCGATTGGATGTAATCCGCCCAGGAATGCAACAGCGATACCGTCGAAACCTGTGCCTGGAACAGAACCGGAAATCTTGTAATGCTCAATACCTGTCAGGTAAAGAAGGGCAGCTGCAAGGCCTGCAATTGCACCAGAGATAACAAGTGTAAGAACTATGTTTCTCTTTGCATTCATACCCGCATATTTTGCAGCGTCTTTGTTGTGTCCTGTAGCCTTTAATTCATAACCAAATGTTGTCTTGTTTAAAACAACCAGGATTAGTATTGCAATAATCACTGTAATAGGAACAGCGATTGTAATATAGTCATTGCCACCAAAGAAATCCTTCATAAATGGTGGAAGAATACCTGCTGGATTAACCTTTGCAATGTCATGAGTCTCAGACTTTGTAGTGTCCATGCAAAGCTCTGTACCCAGGACAATGTTGCAGACGTAAAGGGCTATCCAGTTGAGCATGATGCCGGCGATAACCTCGTTTACATTGCGGTATGCCTTTAGAATACCAGGAATAAGGCCCCAGATTCCACCAGCAACCATTGCTGCAATAACACATAAGAACCAATTCCATCCAAGACCTACTGAGCAGTAGATGCTGGCAATGATACCAACAGTGTACTGGCCTGCACAGCCGATGTTGAAAAGGCCTGCCTTGTATGCAAAGAGGATTGCCTCACCACACAAGATAGTAGGAACTGATTTTACCAGGAATGAACCAAAGTATTTCATCAGAACCTTTGAATTGTTATTAAATTTGAAGAAGTTAATAAGGATTGCTGCAATACCCTCTCCGGCATGCTCAGCATTCATTATTAACAAAATTACATAGCCAAGTAAAATACCAATAACTGCACAAAGAACAGAAGCCAGGATGGTTTGAACAGCAGGTCGTTTAAAGAAACTAACTTTCTCCCTCATTACATGGCCTCCTTTCTATCATCGCGCTTAGCACCGGACATATAAAGTCCCAGTTCCTGAAGAGTAGTTGTCTTAGGATCAACCTCACCAACTATCTCACCCTCGTACATAACAAGGATGCGGTCTGAAAGGTTCATAACCTCGTCCAACTCAAGGGATACAAGAAGAATTGCTTTGCCTGCATCTCTTTCCTTGACAATCTCCTCATGGATGTATTCTATAGCGCCAACATCCAAACCTCTAGTAGGCTGAACTGCTATAAGAAGATCATGTTTTCTATCCATCTCTCTGGCAACAATTGCCTTTTGCTGGTTACCACCAGACATAGAACGCACAATTGTAGTAGCACCCTGTCCAGAACGAACATCAAATGCCTCAGCCAACTTGTCTGAGTACTTGTGCATCTCGTTCTTTCTTAAAAGACCCTTGTTGTTGAATTCTGGCTCAAAATATCTCTGGAGAATCATATTTTCCTCGAGAGTGTAATCCAAAACCAGACCATGTTTATGTCTATCCTCAGGAATGTGGCTCATTCCGTGAGTGTTCTTGTAGCGAATTGACTTTTGGGTGATATCCTGTCCGCAAAGTTCAATCTTACCTGACTCAATATGGTCGAGACCTGTCAGGGCTCCAACAAACTCAGTCTGGCCATTGCCGTCGATACCAGCGATACAAACTATCTCTCCTGCTCTAACATTGAAAGAAACATTGTGTACGCTGTCCTTAGAATTAAGTTTGCTCTTTACGCAAACATTAGAAACCTTTAATACTTCCTGACCAGGTTTTGCATCTGTCTTGTCTACTGCAAACTTAACATTACGTCCAACCATCATGGAAGAAAGTTCTTCTTTGGTAGTGTTTGCTACATCAACAGTGCCGATATATTTACCCTTGCGCAGGATAGAACATCTGTCAGCAACCTCCATAATCTCGTTTAACTTGTGAGAAATGAAAAGGATTGATTTGCCCTCAGCGGCAAGCCCCTTCATGATTTTCATCAGTTCGTCGATCTCCTGTGGTGTCAGTACCGCAGTAGGCTCATCAAATATTAAAATATCATTATCCCTGTAGAGCATCTTTAGAATTTCAACGCGCTGCTGCATGCCCACAGTGATATCTTCTATCTTGGCATCTGGATCAACTTTTAAATTGTATTTGTCGGACAGTTCTATAACTTTTTTACGAGCATCTGCCTTTGTCAAAAATCCCAATTTGTTTGGCTCAGCGCCGAGAATAATATTGTCGAGAACAGAGAAAATATCAACAAGCATAAAATGCTGATGAACCATTCCTATTCCCAGTGCGGTAGCGTCATTAGGATTGTTAATTTTAACCTCTTTGCCATCCTTTTTAATGACACCCTTTTCAGGAGTGTAAAGACCAAAAAGAACACTCATAAGAGTAGACTTTCCTGCTCCATTCTCCCCGAGAAGTGCATGAATCTCTCCACGTTTCAACTGCAAAGTGATATCGTCGTTTGCAATGATACCTGGAAATTCTTTTGTGATATGCAACATCTCAATTACATAATCTTCCATCTAGCTTCCCTTTCTATCTAAATGTTTAAAATCATGATTTACCTAAAAGCTTCTCCCTAGGCAAAACCATAGAAAATATCATAGATGCTATGGTAAATTCTATTTTCTTGCAAAAGCTTATTTATTAGAAAATAAGGGGAAGGGCAAGCCCTCCCCCTCATAAATACAACTTGATTTCTCTTCACTCAGTTGAATGAATCAAGGTATTAATTAGTGAATGTTATCAAACATATTTACCTTGATTTCAGTTGAAGGCATAGCGTCGATATCTGCGCTAACAGATACTGTACCGTCATACATAGCTGCAACAAGAGCGTTGTAATCATCAACTGTGAAGTTTGTCATTGTCCATGTGTCAGTTGGAAGCTGAACATAGTTAAGTGATGGATCTGTGCCAGATACAAGACCAAGGTTCTGAACCTGTCCTGCATGTGCAGACCAGTTGCCTGCAAAGAGATCTGTAAGTGTAGACTCTACTGTAGGAGCAAGACCCTTCATAGCAGATGTGATGCAAAGACCCTCTGTGCTGTACTGTGCATTGATAACTGGTGACTGATCAGAGTCAACACCGATTACCTTGCCGTCAACCTTTACAGCAGCCTCGCAAGCTGATGTGAAGATACCGCCGCCGCAAGCGAATACAACTTCTGTACCGTTTGAGTACCAAGTATCCATCTGAGCTGTGATAGCATCATCACCAAAGAACTGACCACCGTATACGTAGTTAACTTCTACGTCAGAAGTGTTGCCAAGTTCAACTGATGCATCGTTGCAACCCTGAACGAAACCGTATCCGTAACGGATAACAGCTGGAACTGCCATACCGCCAAGGAAGCCAAGCTTTGTGTAGCCTTCCTTAACAGCTGCGTAACCTGCCATGTAACCAGCAAGCTCTTCCTGATATGTAAAGCAGCAAACGTTTGATGGAATCTCATATCCCTCTGGGAAATCACCAGCAGAAACATCAAGTGCGATGATTGTAACATCTGAATAATCCTCAGCAACTGCCTGGATCATTGTACCAAATAAGTAACCAGGAACAACAACTACGTTGTAGTTGTCAGCTGCAGCCTGCTCGAATGAAGCAATACGAGCCTCGTCAGAATCATCTGTTGGCTTGTAGTATTTGAACTCATCCTCGCCTAAGCCCTGCTCAGCTGCAAAAGCCTTGCATGCCTCGTATGTAGTCTGGTTAAAAGATTGGTCTGTGATATCACCTGAGTCAGTGATCATTGCGATTCTGTAATCGCTAGCTGCTGTTTCTTCTGCAGCCCCCTCATCTGTTGTAGCCTCTGTAGATGCTTCATTTGAAGTGCTCTCTGATGAAGAACCACAACCAACGAACATTGTAGCAACCATTGAAGCCACAAGAAGTACGCTTAATAACTTCTTTTTCATTCTTTCATTCCTCCTAAAAAATGCTCGTTTCCAATAGGTGGAAACGCTACAATTTATTATAAAAATAAATACAGTTTTTTTCAAGAATTATGTTATTTTATTTGATGTTTTGTACAAATTAAAACAAATTTTCCGGTCCGAATCCCAATGGTAAAAGTTGGGATAAGTTGTATTTCTTGATTTCTATGTCTTCCTTTCTTATAGAAGGAATATCCTTGGCCTTGTCAACCTTGGCTAGGAGAATCTCAAAATGGTCAGGATTGACAAACTCTCTCAGGACTTGTCTGCACACACCGCATGGCGGGCACACATCAAGGGCAGCCATATTGTCCATGCCCCCTACCACAGCAATCCTTTTGAACTCTTTGTTTCCCTCGCTGACAGCCTTGAAAATTGCTGTCCTCTCAGCGCAGTTTGTAGGAGTGTATCCAGCATTCTCAATGTTGCATCCCATGTATACTTTTCCATCTTTGGTCTCAAGAGCCGCTCCCACCTTGTGGCGAGAATATGGAGTGTAGGCCATCTCTCTAGCCTTCATGGCCTCAATCACTAATTCATAATCATCCATACTAATCTTCTACCTCTGTAGCCTCTAAGGCAGTGCCATCTGCCTGCAGGTATGTTTTAGCTTGTTTGCCCCATTGATTACCTGAATAAAGTTCGACTACCCTTTCAAAATATTTGATGGCGTTTTCCGTGTCCCCAGTCAGTCTGTAGCAGTCTCCCAAAAGGAATAGTGCCGCCCCATTGTTATAGGTCTCATCAATGTCTACCACTGTCTGGAAGTTGGTTATGGCGCTGTCGTAGTTTTCCTCCTTGTAGAAATTTTCTCCGTCAGCGTAATAGCCCTGGACTATGGTAGGTCCCAGTTGGGCATAGAGAGTGTCGTAAGCCTTTTGTCCATCCGGTCCCAATAGGTCCTTTGTCACAAGTTGAATCCTCTCAGCCGCTGCTGCTGTATCCCCTTCGTTATAGGAGTTTTGAGCGGAGAAAAGATTGTCATAACTGGTGGTAACATCCGCCTTGTTGGCGTATTCATCCAAATCTGATTTTATCTTGTCCCTCTCAGCCACCAGCTGGGCATTTTCCTCCTTGGCCTTTTCCAATTCCTCATTGAGGGCCAGAATGGTGTCTGTACCAGAATCTGCCGAGGTTTCCTTTACGCTAGGCACTACCAAAAAGAAACAAATCAGCAGGCCAAGAACCAGACCCAAGAGAATGTTCATAAAGGAAGTCCTGCTGTTGTCCAGCATAGACCTAAATGAATTCTCCGACATAATGATGGTGTCATTGCCATCAGCAAAGGTAATAACATCATTTTTCTTTTTCTTTTTGCCTGTGTTTTGCTCCTTGAGTCTGTCTTTTACCTCATGGATATACCTAATGGTTGTGGTGTTGTTGTTGTCTATTTGTTTGGCAGCATTGAGGACACTCCTGGTGTCAGCATACTTGCCATCCTGTATGTAGAGCAGGGCTAACAACTGCTGGGCCTTTACAAAATTAGGATTCTGGCTGACCACCTTTTTTAGTTGGATAGCGGCCAAATCCCTGCTGCCCGCCTTGCAGTATTCTATAGCCTGATTGTATTTTTTTATATTGGAATTCATCTTGGACAGAAAGCCCGGGTCGTTCTCAATCTCAGCCAAGTATCTGTCCGCATCAGGATTATCTTCCTCCTGAAGATTCTTTGACAGTACCCACTCATTCAAGGCCCTGACCAACTCTCCAACCCTATAATAACAAAGGCCCAAAAGATTCCTGGCCCTGGTGTTGTATTTATAGTATTGCAAAGAAGATTTCAAACTGTCGATGGCTCCTGAAATATCACGAACCTTGGCTTTTTCCAAACCTTGATTGTAGAACACATATGATGTGTAGATTATTTGTTTATACAATAAAATATCAGCGCCGCAGTTGTAGCAGACTTTTTCGTCCCCAACTTCGGCACCGCACATAAAACATTTCATGTATTATTCTCCGTAAATATACCCTATTTGTTTGTAGTATTATTCTGGGCTGTCATATTAAAAAGCAAATCGGTCAAATCTGTAAGATCTCTGGCCTTTATATCTGCCTCAGCCTGCTCCACTTCAATGGCAGGCTCGTATTTTTTTAATTCTTCCTCGAAATCTATCAAAACTATTCTCCTAGATAATTGACATTCTAATTCCATCAGGGGATTTAGAAAACTCGATATGTTCCTGATTGTCCTTTATAAAGGCATGATGGTCATCTATGGTAACTGTGGTGCCACTGTAGACCTTTCTGTATACTCGAATCTTGGCCCTCTCACCACTGGCTGCCACTGCCTCCATCTTTGAAAGTTCTTCTTTGTCTCTATTGGCAACAGCCTCGTCACGAATCTTGACCCTGAGCAGTTGAAGCCTACGAGGATCCTTGGAGAAGTCCAATCCTCTTTCTCTTCCTGCCAGTTCGAATATCTCAATACCTTTTTTAATTTTCTCGAGGTTTGTAGTGATGTCCTCGATTTTTGAGCGCAGCCTCTCCATGGCAGCCTCTCTCTCACGATCCACACCAACCGAAACACTGGTGTTAGTGCCAAAGGAGTTGCCTATCTCGTCTGCTTCTATACCTTGCACTGCGGAAACAAAGCCACCAATAATAGAAGCCTTCTTTCCTGTTAACTCTATTTTTCCATCGCAGGTAATCTTGCACTTGAAAAGATAATCCGCAGTGATATTACCTCCGCAATTAACCACAACAAACTCTAGGAACTGGGCTGTCATAGAGCCGCCCACCTCCAGGATTGTCTTGTCACCGCCCTTGGTGCCAGACAGCAAGAAGAGGTCTCGTCCTGCATAAATCTCGCAGTTTTCCACCAGACCTTTTACGGTAACATTGCCACCGGCCTTTATTACAACACCATCCTTTACAGAGCCATTGATTACCACGTCTCCGTTAAATTCGATGTTGCCTGTGCTGATATCAGCGTCCCCTTTAATCTCATGAACAGGGGATATAATAACCTTGTCCTTTTGCACCTCGATTTTGCCATCGATGGCTGCTGTGTAGGTCAGGTTGTCATTGGACCTGTTAAAGCCCTTGCCCATAAGAGGAGGCAGGTCTCTGGCAGGCTTTGCCATAATAGGTGTACCCCTAACACTCATGCCGCTAGTCCCCTGGACTGCAGGATGATAAATGGCAATAAGATCATCCTTGTGGACGACCTCAATAGTTTTTATATTCATGTAATCAGTAGAGCCATCAGGCTTGATTACAGGTTTTTTAGCAAGTTCCTTCTCAAATGTAAATTCGTAGTATCCGGCTTGTCCCTCCACGCAAGGATAGCCCCTTGCCACCACAATTGGATGCTGGTAAACAATTCTTTCAGACAAACCTGCAATAGCCTCCTGATCAATGCCAAAAGTTACATTGGCTTGATTCAGGAAGCCTATTATCTGACCTACCGAATATTCAACTTTTGGTGCTCCCCCCGAAGGGATAGAGAATGTTATTGTGGCCTCTAATCCATCTCTGGATACATTGACCTTTGGGGGGGTATTTTTAGCCTCCATAGTAATAAGCTCCTTTAGTTTATCACCTTAGATTATATTTCAATTCGGTATTAAAATATATAATTTTCACCATTTTTTCATTGATTTTACTATTTATTTCTCCAAAGCCTTTACTGCCTTTACAACTCTACTTGTGCCAAGTCTAGATGCTCCCAGGTCCAGGAACTTTTGAGCATCATCAAGGGAAGCGATACCACCTGCTGCCTTGATCAGTTTTCCATTTGTCATATGCTTTGCCATGAGAGCAATATCATCAAATGTTGCTCCACCTGTTGAGAATCCAGTAGAAGTCTTGATATACTCTGCATCTGACTCTGAAACAACCTGGCACATCTTGATTTTTTCCTCATCTGTAAGCAGGCAGCACTCAATAATGACCTTTAAAAGTTTGCCATTGCAGGCAGCCTTGATTGCGTTAATTTCAGCAAGCACGTCATCATATCTGCCTTCCTTGACCCAGCCCACATTGATAACCATATCAACCTCTGTTGCTCCGTTGTTTACAGCGTCAGTTGCCATAAAACATTTTGAAGCAGTTGTCGCATAGCCATTAGGAAATCCAATAACTGTGCAAATTGGCAGATGTCCGCCCTGCTCCTTAACATAGTCTGCAGCCTGCTTTACAAAACTAGCAGGGATGCAAACTGAGGCAGTGTCATACTTCATGCCATCATCCACGATGGCCTTTATGTCATTCCATGTAGCGTCCACACCAAGTAAGGTGTGGTCGCACTTGCTTAAAATATTCTTTACATCCATTTCCAATTCCTCCATTACTTCATTGAGTTCAAACGGGCCTCTACCTGAGCCATCATCTGCTCATATTTCTCCAGTTTTGCACGCTCCTCGGCAACCTTTGCCTCAGGGGCCTTGCTCATGAATTTTTCATTTGAAAGCATTCCACGAGAACGAGCAAGTTCCTTCTCAAGTTTTTCTTTTTCTTTTGTGAGGCGTTCCTTTTCCTTTTCGAAATCTACCAGGTCCTCCAGTGGTACAAAAAGAGTGGCATTAGGGATAACTGCTGATACTGCATCATCAGAAATACCAGCCTTGTCAGCCTGTACAAATACCTCTGTTGCACCAGCCAGAGTCTTAAAGATTGGAGTAATCTCCTCAAACATTGCTCTGACAGCAGCATCCTCTGAAACGATGTGGATGGCAGCCTTCTTTGAAGGTGGAACATCCATGTCTGTGCGCAACTGTCTCATGCCGCGAACAACGTCCTTTGCACCCTCAACCTTTGTCTCATCAGCAGCAAAATCCAGAGCAGCATCATACTCAGGCCATGCTGAAAGCATGATAGTCTCCTCCTCTGACTGCAATGTGCAGAAAATTTCCTCTGTGATAAATGGCATAAATGGGTGAAGCAATTTAAGTGCATTGATAAGCACGGTCTTTGCTGTGTATAGGGCAGCATTTTTGCTGGCTGTATACTCCTCTGAATACATGCGAGGCTTTACGATTTCGATGTACCAATCGCAGAACTGGTCCCAAATAAAATCATAAACTTTTTGAACAGCGATACCAAGTTCATATTTATCCATATTTTCAGTGACATCTTTGGCTAAAGTGTTCACTGCAGAAATAATCCATTTATCCTCTGTAGCAAGGTCTGACTGGGCAGGCTTTGTAACCTGATTGTCTGCCAGATTCATCATAATAAATCTTGATGCATTCCATACCTTGTTTGCAAAGTTACGGCTATTCTCCACACGCTCATTGTAAAAACGCATATCATTGCCAGGTGCATTACCTGTGATAAGGGTGAGACGAAGGGCATCAGCGCCGTAGTTTTCAATAATCTCCAGTGGATCAATACCGTTGCCTAAGGACTTTGACATCTTGCGGCCCTGGCTATCTCGTACAAGTCCGTGGATGAGAACCTTTTCAAATGGGCTCTTGTCTGTCCACTTGTAAGCAGAAAATACCATACGGCTAACCCAGAATGTAATGATATCGTAACCTGTAACAAGGACATTAGTAGGATAGAAATAATCCATCTCCTCTGTCTTTTCTGGCCAGCCCAGTGTAGAGAATGGCCAAAGGGCAGATGAGAACCAGGTATCCAATGTATCCTCATCCTGGTGGAAGTGGGTGCATCCACACTTAGGGCAAACGTCTGGTACATCATCAGCGCTGCCTACAAATGTCCAGCCACACTCGTCGCAGTAGTATGCAGGAATGCGGTGTCCCCACCAAAGTTGTCTAGAGATACACCAATCACGGAGGTTTTCCATCCAGTGGAGGTATGTCTTTTCGTAATTTCTAGGTACAAACTCCAACTGGCCATTGTGGATTGCCTCGATGGCCGGCTTTCTCAGTTCTGACATGGCAACAAACCACTGTGGCTTTACCATTGGCTCAACAGTAGCGCCACATCTGTCATGAGTACCTACATTGTGAGTATGGTCTTCGATTCTAACAAGGAGTCCCATCTCATCCATTTTCTTTACGATGATTTCACGGGCCTTGTATCTGTCCATGCCTGCAAATTCTCCACCATTTTCATTGATGGTTGCATCGTCGTTGAGAATGTTGATAACAGGCAGGTCATGTCTTCTACCAACCTCAAAATCATTAGGGTCATGGGCAGGTGTAATCTTTACAACACCTGTACCAAATTCCATATCTACATATTCGTCGGCGATAACAGGAATCTCACGGTTCATAAATGGCAGCATAACTGTCTTGCCAACTATATCCTTGTATCTATCATCCTTTGGATTAACAGCAATGGCTGTATCACCCAGCATTGTCTCAGGACGGGTAGTAGCAAACTCAACATATCTGCCAGGCTCGCCAACTATCTCGTATTTCATGTGCCAGAAATGACCAGCCTGCTCCTCATGCTCAACCTCGGCATCAGAAATAGAGGTCTGGCAAACCGGACACCAGTTAATGATTCTCTTGCCCTTGTAGATGTATCCCTCCTCATAGAGTTTTACAAATACATGCTCAACTGCCTTTGAGCAGCCCTCATCCATGGTGAATCTCTCTCGGTCCCAATCAGCAGATGAACCCATCTTTTTCAGCTGGTTGATGATACGATTGCCGTATTCCTCTTTCCACTCCCAGCATTTTTCCAGGAAGCCGTCGCGGCCTAGGTCATTTTTATCAATGCCCTGGTCCTTGAGGTGCTCAATAACCTTTACCTCTGTGGCAATTGCAGCGTGGTCTGTGCCTGGCTGCCAGAGAGTCTCATAGCCCTGCATTCTCTTATATCTGATGAGAATATCCTGCATTGTATTATCAAGGGCATGGCCCATGTGTAACTGTCCTGTAACATTTGGAGGTGGCATAACAATAGTAAATGGTTTTTTGCTGCGGTCTACCTCAGCATGAAAATAGCCATTGTCTTCCCACTTTTTGTAAAGTCTTTCCTCTAGACCTTTTGGATCGTATGTCTTTGCCAATTCTTTCATCCTTTTAATTCCTTTCTAAACAATAAAAAAGCCCTGCGCACGTAAAATACGTACGCAGGGCGAATAATCGCGGTACCACCTGCATTTGTCTCTTATCTTATTCCTTACGGGAACGACTCGGGTGGTTTATACGCTATTGCGTTTTGTTGACCACCTGCTCCGAAGCTACCTTCAACAATTCTACCTTAGGTCACCTTTCAGCCGGTGAATGACCCTCTCTACAAGGCGAGGTCTGTCTACTCCTCTTCATCATGGCATTTGTTCCATTTATGATAACAAAATTTAAATTATGTTTCAATAAGCAAATTCCCAAAAGAAACACTCCCAGGCTTTGGCATGCCTGGGAGTTGTAAAAAGGAGTCTAGAAACTTTTCTCAAAAAACCAGGTGAGGAATTTGAGAAAATCGAAGTAAACGTTTCTGTGTGTTAGTTATCTCTAACTAAGATTATATTATACTAACCTATTCCATTTGTCAAACACTTTTTAAAAAATTTTTTTATAGCAGTAAACCCTCTCCTCCCATTAAAAAAAGCGCCAGGAAATCCTGGCGCCTTAATGATTAAAATGATTATCTAACCTGAAGCAATGCGTTGAAGTCAACACCTGCTACTGCAGAAGCCTGAGCCTGAATGTCAGGGCTGTCAGCATTCTGATACCATGTATATGAAAGTTTTGGAACATCGTTTGTTGATCTAAGTCCATTTGCAAGACCCTGAGCAATCTCAACATTCTCGTCATACTCACGAGAAAGGATAAATCCATCAACGTGGCTATTCTTCATAGCAGCCATGTAACCAAAGATAATTGATGCTGCCTGGTACTGCTCTCCTGTGAGAGATGTCCATCCCTGCTCAGACAGTTTGACAGTTCTGACTGCACCTGATGGTGAAAGGAATGATGGCTGGCTGAGGAAATCTGTAAGAACCTCAAGATTCTGTACAGAGATAAATGGTGATGACTGGCTGTGGGTAAGATTCTTTGTAGGAGCCCATGCCATAGCGTTTGTCAAAGGTACGCTGTATGCGTGTGTTGCAACTCTCCAGTCAATGTTTCCTGTTGAGCGGATATCATCGTTAAACTTTGTAAGAAGAGTCTTGCCTGGGTAGAATCCGCCACCTGCTTTTGCCCACTGCTGATCCAGTGAAACGTATACATTTGCAGATCCGTTACCAGACTTGATACCGTTGTAAAGCATTCTAAATGAATTAGCATACTGCTGTGTATAGTTGTCAATGTTGCCACAATCCATGTAGTTCCACTGTCTCCAAGCATTTACCTCGTTACCGATGATAAAGTTGTCAACCTGGCCATGTCCTGTAGCACCTGAGTATCTCTCTGCAAGGAAGGCGCCTGCTGCACCAAGGAGGTCAAGACCATCCATTGTTGCACCATTCATACCATACCAGTTTGCTGTTCCAAGACCTTTTAATGCATATGGGCTAAGGAACTGGGTCTGAGCATTTTGGTCAGCAGCTACAACAAGTGTAACCTGGCAACCAAGCTGGTTGTATCTTCTAATAGAATAATCAAATCCTGAAAGTCTTGCTGTCTCAAAGTTAACTGTTTTGCCATTGTACTGGTAAGGAACACCTGAGCCATAAGAAATCCAAGAAAGTGGAAGTGTCAAAATAACCTGTGTACATCCAAGGACCTTTGGACCATTACCATGCTGTCTGTAACTCTCCAGGGCAGGAAGGATACCCTTCTTGCTGTAGTCCATACGTGCTGCGTTGTATGTAGCACATGCCTCTGGATTTGTGATAAACATGCTATTAGAAACAGGAGTAAGGGCTCCGCCTCTCATAACACATACTGTAAACTTTTTAAATAATAATGAATTAGCAGCCGCCTTGTTAAGTGGTGCTGTAAAATTAGCATTGGCTGAAACTGGAACCTGAGCCACATCAGCACCAGACTGTGCAGGTGCTACCATGTCAGCTGCAACAAGGTGATATAAACCATCATCAGATGCTGCTGTTCCTGAAGAAGCAACAACTACGTTTGCGCCCTGAATCAAAACGCCACCGATTGCAACTCCTGAAGATTTTGCTGCCTCTACTGTCATTGTGCCCATTCCTGAAAGGGAGAAGGTAACAACTAAAGCAAGGGCAAGAACTAAACTAGCAAGCCTTTTAAAACTTTTCATACGATTCCTCCATGTTTTTATAAGTATGCACTGGTTTTGAGACCAGTCGCGAGTTTTAGTATAGCATGTATTTGTGAAAAGTCTATATAGTTACATTCATTTTTTCTATAAACATCTCCCTACTTTTTATAACTTTTTGTAGCAAGTTGCTATTTATGCCCCATTAACCACTAATTATGGGGTGATTGTCTATATTATCAGAAATCAATCTCCATTGTTTCTATATTCTCATTTTTAATATAGATAGTAATCTGCAGGTCTGAGGGAATATATTCTCCGCAGGCAGATACTTTCCTATAGAATTCCTCTACATTGTCAAAACTATTGAGATAGTCGTAGGGAATAACCGATTTTAAATAAGAATATTCCTGGCTGTCACTTTTTCCTGCTGCAATAAAATCTGAAACCGGGATTCCCATGGAAGAGGAAAGGGATACCCCACCAAAGTCCATATAGGACCCTGCCTCCTCCAGAACAAAAGTCTGGCCATCCAAGTCTACAACCACATCCTGCCAGTCCATAAACTTTATGGTAATTCTGCTCCTCCTATTTTGAGTCTCCTCATCATCCCCTTCTTCATTCTCCTCTTCTCCATTCTCCTCTTCTTCATCCCCTAATCCTTCTTGCAATTCTCCCTCAGTTTCTCTCAAGTTATCCTCTGCCACTTCTCCTTCTTGGCCTATTTCACTCTTTTTATCCCCTATATCCTCTCCCTCTTCATCACTAATGAAAGAATCTTCTTTTTTTCCTCCATTTTCTGTCTGGCTTTCTTCTATGCTAGCATCACCTTTTACCTGAGAATCCTTTTTTAAATCTGCTTCCAAAATAGAATCTGAATTGGTATCTAGATTAGTTTCTTGTCTAGAATTCTCTTCAAATCCATTAGTTGCCGCATAAACTCTTCCCTGGCTTCCAATAAAAAGTGCTATCCCCAGGAAAATATATAATAATTTTTTCTTCATAACTTACTCCCTACTTATAATAAATATCCATTGAACTAACAATTATAGTGGCATGGCTCTCTGGCGCATCCTCCCACTGGGCGTAGGCCCTGGTATTAAAGTGCTGAGTGGTGGCCACGGCGCTGACCACAGCATAGCAGTCTCTCAGCTGCCCATCTGACTTGCCAACTATGTAACAAGAATATGGATCATTAACATCATTTACTGCGATGATTTCTCCATACCTATCGTAGACTTTAATTGACAGGCTATGGAGTTCTTCGCTGGCAGACACATTAAATTTAATTCTCTTTGCTCCCGCCTTTATGGTACCAGCCTGCACAGTAAAGTCGGCCTTCGCCACCGCCATGGTGTAGTGGTATTTTGACACAGACCCCTGAGGGAACACCTGTGTTGATGATCTTTTGCTATCACTTGTGTTGCCACTTACATTGTCCCCAGATAGGAGTTTGATATTTTCCCTGGTATCACCGTTTGTAGCATTTATCTTTATTGAATATGTGTCATATCCTCCTGCCTGGCTGTCATATACAAAAGGGGCAGCACTGGCAGTGTAGACCATGTAGTCTCCCTCTCTCTTACTTGTGACTGGGACCTGAATTTGGATCACATGGGACACATCATTTTTGCAGGTATAGGCGATGGTTGCCCTCTGGCCCTCAGCCCCGCTGGCATTTTCAAAATAGCCATCCCAGTCCACCTTTCCTGCCCAGTCGTGACCTTCCTGAAAGCACTTGGCCCTCTTTACAGACAGGGTAGCCGTAGGTGATGTGGAAACTTTTGCGATACCTGTGGCAGAGTAGTTTCCGCTGCCATCCTGGCCATTTACCTGCACTGAGGATGTGGCAGAATGGGATACACTGATGACGGCGCTGGCCCTTTCCTCCAGGCTCAGGTCAGATATATTAAAGGTGTTTCCCGACCTAACCACCCTGTTTGTCACATTGCCGGTGACGCTGGATACAGAGTATCCTCCCCTGCTATATGAAGCCATACAGCCGCCTCCAGTATTTCCTGTCTGCAGCCTGCTGCCTGTCCAGTGGCCTCCATTCATGGAGACAGTTATGGCATCTGTCCTGGATAGAATCTCCTCACCAAAATTTTCCAGGGCAAGTGCATCTATTTTTGTCAGGTCAACCCTGGCTGTGGCGCTGGTTCTGGCTGTGGCAGAATCTCTGGACCACCTGTCACACTGGGCTGTGGCCCTATTTTCCCCGTTGCCTCCTGACACAATATTTAACTGGAGAAAATAGTGGTCAGCGCTGCTGTCACTGCCGTGGCGCATATTGTATTTTTCCAGCCATCCTCCATCCTTTGAATTTGGATTAGAGTAGGCTTTGGCTGTATTCTCGTTTGCCTTTATATAGACCATGGCCTCAGGGCTTTTGCTGATTAAATATGCATAGTCGTCTATTTTTTTTGCTCTGCCGCCATTTTCTACGGCCAGGCACCAATCATGATTTTTGCAATTGTCCTCATGGCCATAGCAGTATCCATCTGCAAAATCAAATATAGACGAAATGCTAGAGGACAAATCATCCAGCCCCTCTATATCCACTCCCTCAATCTGGTTGAGCCAGCTACCTGCACCCCGGGCAGATTCCTCCACATAGTCAAAAAATTCCTGGCCCAGTCCCCTGTAATTATTTGATGCATCAACACTTCTTGCAATCAGGTCATAAATGCTTGGAAATTGTCTTGCCAGAGAATTTTCTCCCCTGTCCACGTAGTCATCATATAAAAATCTCTCGTAGGACCTAAGCCATGCCAGCTGGATGTCGCTGAGATAGGCCTCATCCCCATCTCCCTCATAGAGGGAGGCCAGGGTCATCAGAACATAGATATCTAGAGAATATTCTCCAAAACTTTCTCCCTTGAGAATGTTATTATCGCTAGTTTTGCTGTCTCCTATATAGTCACCCTGGTAGGTAATCTCCCCGATTCTTTTTGCCAGGGCCTTGTACTTGCAAGGGTCTAAAAGGTAATTGACCATGACCTGTCGCATCAGCTCATTGCCCGCCCTATCCTGGCCCAGAGGTGCATATCCAGGCAGGCCCAACATCTGTCCTAAAAATTCTGGATTAGCCTTTAGGCTATTGCCAAAAAATGTCTCAAAGTCTCCTGCAGAATATGTAATCTGTGACTGGACCTGGGCCAAGTGTCCACCTAGGGCCAGATAGTAGACCGGCACCTGGCCATCCTTAGAGATGCCGTGATTATATTTTTGGTACCATGACCTGTAATTCCCATCATCAAAAGTCAGTTCCTCATAAAACAACTTGGCCCAAATCCCCTTTATCATCTCTCCCTTATAACTGGAGAATTGAGACAAATACATGGGAATCTCCGACCTGCTGGGGATGAAATTTTCATTTACAATATTTTCAGGCCTCTCCTGACCCCTACCTGCCTCTGCTGCATAGGCCTTGGTCCCCATATTGAAAAACATGAAAAAGGCCAAAAGGACTGATATAATTTTCTTTTTCATAAACGCTCCCTATATCCTAAAATGGCCTAAAAACACCATCTACGTAGTATCCTGCCATGCCATCTAAATAACCATATTGAAACTTGTAGTCCCTATCTACCGGGTCACATACCTGCCCCTCCAAAGTCTCTACCCTGGCGGTTAGTGCATCCAAATCCTGGTCTAGAGTGGATATACTCGCCCTTAGGTCAGACTCTAGTTTTGCCAAATCAATTCTGGTGTTTTCCTGGTCAGCCAAAAGCCAGGCATCCAGCCTGTCTATCATTAGTTTTAGGTCATCATATCTTTCACTATCCCTGCCCTTGTTGTCCTCCAAAAGTTTTGTCAGTTCTGTTTTTATACCCAGGGCCATTTCCCTATTTTGTGTGTACTTGTCACTAATTAACTGATAGATATCTTTTATAGCCTGGTCTCTGGCCTCCATATCACTGTATATATTTTTTTCATCCAAATATTTTTCTATAGTATTCATCAGTTCTTTGATTTGACTGTCTGTAAACTTGCCTGATGCATTAAGTTCTCTGGCAAGCAGTTTTATTAATCGCTCCTTTAGGGGCTCAGTATCAAGGCCAGTATTTGCCTCATCCTCCAGGGCCTGATAGAAAGAATCCTCCACCTGTTTTTGCAAATCTTCCAGGCTCAGTTCTGCGGCAGATACCCTTTTTGCCACAAACATATCTCTCACTTCTTCCACCACAAATCGTCCCAGCATCAAAACCAAAACCAGGGCTAGAACCGATATAAATATAGCCAAACCATTTAGGCTGCCATCCTCTCTTTTATATGTGCTTTTAACCTCTTCCCATATAAAGGATTTCATACTCTTATCTTTTATTCTTTTTTCTCTTTTTCTCACTCAAAATACTCCTTAAAATACAAAAAAATTCAGCAAAATAAATCCGCTAAAAAGCAGACATAAAATAAATAAAGGGAAATAAGGCTGAAATCGCCTATGAAAATAATTTGAATTTATAACGTAAAAAACACGACCGTTATGGTAACACGGTCGTGTAATAATTGCAAGAAAAAAATTATGGGGTAACCTCTGGTATGGCTACGTCTTTCATGAGTTCCTTTGACATGTCTGTGAGAATATTGTCCAAGGTCTCTATCTGCTCTGCAGTAAAATAATTTTTTGCCCTATCTACAACAGCATTTACATATTTTTGAGAAAGGTTGTAATAATCGTAATATTTTTCAGTGACCTCCAGGTGATACTCTCTCCTGTCTGTCTCTGACTGAATCTTGTTAATGTAGCCCTTTTTTAAAAGACTGTTAACCTTGTATGCTGCATTTGGAGAAGAAACATTGATAAAGTTTGCAAACTCAGCAACTGTTGGGCTCTTTAATGCATGGATTACCTCTACGCAGAATAACTCCACTGTGGAAAGACTGGTCTCCCTGTTGTGAAGGTGATTAAACATTTCCTGATAAAAGTGTACTTTAAACTTGGTATACACCTCAGATAATGATTGTTCTAACATTTTTAGCACCTGTTCCTTTTTTGTATTTCCGTGAAAAAGGATGACTTCTTGTGGGCCACTTAAGGAAAAAGCCCACAAGAACCTGGCTTTGCCAGGCAATATTTTCTTTCAGAAAATATTGGTCAATGTCCGGTCCTTGATTTTCTGAAGAAAATCAAAAACCTATACTCTCCTTCTGTTCGGTTCCTAAAAATATCATACCTCAACCTACTCTCCTAAGCAAAAAGAAATTTCAGCCTTTGCGGCAATTTCCCCATCAACATATGCCACTGCTTCCCCAAAGCCAACAGGCCCTTTTTTAGCCGTCAATTTGCACTCCAGATTTAGCACATCCCCTGGTTCTACCTGTCTTTTAAATCTAGCATTTTTTATTCCTCCAAAAAATGCTAGTTTGCCCTTGTTTTCCGCCTCGGTGAGAATTGCCACCGCCCCTACCTGGGCCAGGGCCTCAATTATAAGGACCCCCGGCATTACAGGATGGCCTGGGAAATGGCCCAAAAAATGCATCTCATTGGCAGACACGCACTTGATTCCCCTGGCAAAAACCCCTGGCTCACATTCTGTGATTTTGTCCACCATCAAAAATGGATAACGGTGGGGCAAGATTTCTTGTATTTCTCTATTTGATAATTCCATATTTTCACCTACTCAAATTTTTTCATAACTATAGAAGCATTGTGACCACCAAATCCCAAAGCATTGGAAAGAGCCACTTTTATGTCAGCCTCTCTGCCCTGGTTTGGCACAATATCCAGGTCGCAGTCTCCATCCTCTTCCCTGTAATTCAAGGTGCAAGGGACAAATCCATCCCTCAAAGCCAAGGCTGTGAGGATTCCCTCCACTGCCCCTGCTGCCCCCAGGAGATGTCCTGTCATAGATTTGGTGGAGCTGACCATCAGTTTGTAGGCATGATCTTTAAATGCTGTCTTTATAGCCTGGGTCTCCCCGGCGTCATTTAAAGGGGTAGATGTGCCGTGGGCATTGATGTAGTCCACATCCTCCATCTTTAGACCTGCATCAGCCACTGCAGCCATCATACACTTGGCTCCGCCCTCTCCACTTGGGCTAGGGGCCGTGATGTGATATGCGTCGCAATTGCTGCCATATCCTACTATCTCGGCATATATTTTTGCCCCTCTTTTTTTTGCATGTTCATATTCCTCTATAACGAGAATGCCTGCCCCTTCTCCCATTACAAATCCTGATCTTTCCTTGTCAAATGGAATTGAGGCCCTATTAGGGTCATCTCCTGTATGCAGGGCCTTCATAGATTGGAAGCCTCCAATGGCCAGGGGATTAATCACCGCCTCTGCACCACCGCACACCATTACATCCTCGTAGCCGTCTCTGATTCTGTGGAAACTATCCCCAATGGCATTGTTGGAACTAGCGCAGGCTGTAACAACACTGGTGCACATTCCCTTGAGACCATAGCTGATAGCAATCTGTCCTGCAGCCATATTGCTGATGGACATAGGGATAAAGAATGGAGAAACCTTGCCGTAGCCTCTCTCCTCCCCCTTGGTATGCTCCTGACAGATTGTGGTGAGACCACCGATGCCAGAGGAGACAATACAGCCTATCCTGTCAGCATTCTCACGGTCCATATCAAGGCCAGCATCTTCCATGGCCTCCTTGGCAGCCACACAGGCAAACTTGGTATAGTCATCCATGTGTCTTGCCTCCTTGGCTCCCAGGATTTCACTAGGGTCCAGGTCCTTTACCTCACCTGCCAATTTGACTTTAAAATCTCCTGTATCAAAATGGGTGATTGGTCCTATTCCACATTTTCCTTTTTTTGCATTTTCCCAAGTCTCTTTGACAGAATTCCCCAAGGGATTTACAGTTCCTATTCCTGTTATAACTACTCTTCTCATTCTCTACATTCCTCCGGTTACTTCCAGCACTTGACCTGTTATATAAGAGGCCTTGTCTGAGGCCAAAAATTCTACCGCCGCAGCCACATCCTCTGCACTGCCAAATCTCTTTACAGGAATCTGGCCAAGGTATGCCTCCTTCACCTTTTCAGGAAGGGACTCTGTCATGACAGTCTCAATAAATCCTGGGGCTACAGCATTTACCGTAATCCCCTTGCTGCCATATTCTCTAGCCACAGATTTGGTAAAACCAATCAGGCCTGCCTTGCTGGCTGCATAATTTGCCTGGCCTGCATTTCCATTTATTCCAACGATGGAACTAATATTGATAATCCTGCCATGCTTGGCTCGCATCATGTCCTTCACTGCCAGTTTGGTACAGTTGAAAGTCCCCTTTAGATTAATATCTATTACAGCGTCAAAACTTTCCTCTGACATACTGATAAGTAAGCCATCCCTGGTTATGCCTGCATTGTTTACTAAAACATCTACATTTCCCATCTCTTCTTTGATGTCAGAAAACATTTTTGAGACCTGGTCAGGGTCTGACACATCTGCCTTTAGGGCCATAGCCTTTACTCCTGCCTCTTTAATTTTTTCTACAGTTTCCTCTGCAGCCTTTTCATTTCCCGAATAGCAAATAGCTACATCGTATCCACTTTTTGCAAGGTTAATTGCAATAACACTGCCTATTCCCCTGCTACCTCCTGTTACAAGTGCAAGACTCATGCTAATTCCTCCACAGTCCTTTCAAAATCCTCTACCGTATCAATGCTATATACATTAATTTCTGGAACTGTCTTTTTTATAAACTTACTGATGGCTTTGCCTGGGCCAATCTCTACGATTGTATCTACCCCTGCCTCTGCCATATATCTAATTGAATCCTCCAAATAAACTGAGGACTGTACCTGCTTTTCCAATAGTTCTGCAATGGATTGGTCTTTCTCCCTTTCCTTGCCTGTGCAGTTATATACCACCCTTGCCTTTTCCTCTTTGAATTCTACCTTTTCAAATTCTCTGGCCAGGGCATCTCCTGCTGGTTTCATCAGGCTGGTGTGGAATGGTCCACTGACATTTAGCGGGATAATTCTCTTTACCCCTGCCTCCTTTAGATAGGCCGACGCCAAGTCCACTGCTGGAGAATCTCCTGAGATTACAATCTGTCCAGGACAGTTGTAATTTGCAGGGGCAGCTATCTTTTCTCCAGAGAATCTCTCTGTAGATGTTTTGCAAGCTTCCTCCACAGTCTGTCTGTCACCGCCAAGGACTGCCGCCATTTTTACATCCAACCCAGCGGAGGCCTCCTCCATATATTTGCCCCTTTTTGCAATGAGATTCATGATGGTCTCTTCATCCAAAACCTCTGCGCTATAGAGGGCTGAATATTCTCCCAGGCTAAGGCCAAGGCAGTAGTCTGGACTAATGCCCTTTTCCTTTAATAGTTTGCTTACACCTATAGCAAAGGCAACCATGGCTGGCTGTGTGTACCTGGTCTGGGACAATTTTTCTATTGGCCCATTAAAAGATAGGTCAGCCAAATCCACATCCGTAACTGTTTTAACAGCCTGACTGGCCCCATCAATGGTATCTCTATAAGTGTCGTATTTTTCATAAAAGTCCTGGCCCATGCCCACATTTTGGCTGCCCTGACCTGCATAAACGAATCCTATTTTCACAATCTTTTCTCCCCTTTATATATCTATTTTGCTGGCCTGTCTCAGAGAGCTGATTGCCCCCTCATACATATCATCTAAAATATCTGCCAATGGTCTAATCTCTTTCAACTGTCCGCAGACCTGGCCTGCCATTACTGAGCCTCTTTGGATGTCTCCATCCTGGACTGCACGCCTCAGGCCTCCCAGAGTAATCTGTTCCAGTTCTTCCTTTTTTGCACCGGCAGCCTCCAGTTTGAGGTACTCTCTAGCCATCTCGTTTTTGATAATACGAACAGGTGCCCCCTGGGATCTGCCTGTCACTGTGGTGGCATTGTCCTTTGCCTTTAAAAGGGCTGCCTTGTAATTGTCGTGAATAGGACACTCCTCAGATACAAGTAGGCAAGTGCCGATTTGCACGCCACATGCTCCCAAAATCATGGCTGCCGCCATCTGCTTACCTGTGGCAATCCCACCTGCCGCAATCACTGGCACATCCACTGCCTCCACCACCTGTGGCAGCAGGGTCATGGTGGTCATATCACCTACGTGTCCTCCGGATTCTCCACCCTCGGCAATGACTGCGTCCGCCCCAGCCCTAACCATAATTTTGGCCAGGGCAACAGATGCAACTACAGGGAAAACTTTTGCCCCCATAGCCTTCCAATCCTTCATATATTTGCCAGGATTACCGGCCCCGGTTGTAATAAACTGGACCTTTTCCTCCACAAACATCCTTGCAATATTATCCACGTCAGGATTCATCAGCATTAGATTTACACCAAAAGGCTGGTCCGTCTTTGCCTTGCAGATATGAATTTGTTCTCTCAAAGCCTCAGCATTCATGCCTCCCGATGCTATAAGCCCCAGACCTCCTGCATTTGAAACTGCTGCTGCAAATTCTCCTGTGGCAATGTTTGCCATGCCACCCTGGATAATCGGATATTTAGTACCTGTAATGTCATTTAATTTCACAATATTTTCCTCCCGAGAATGACTAACCTAAGACAATGGCTCCCCAGGTTTTTCCGGCCCCAAAAGCACATATCAATGTGGTGTCTTTCTCCTTGATTCGCCCATCCTCTATGGCCTCATTCAAGGCAATTCCCACAGAGGCTGCAGATGTGTTTCCATACTTGTCTATATTTACAATAAATTTTTCCATAGGCTGACCTATCTTTTTTGCAATGGATTCTATAATCCTAAGATTTGCCTGGTGGAGAATGTAGTGGTGGATTTCATCAAAAGTTTTCCCAGATTTTTTTACTGCATCCTCAATTAATTCCGGCACAGTTGCCACTGCAAATTTGTAGGTGCCCTGGCCGTCCATCTCTATATATCCATCAGGACTTTTGATTTTTATCATGTCTGGATTTCCATCCACACCCATAACTGAGGCATAGCCATCATTGGAGGATTCAATCACAGCCGCTGCTGCCCCGTCTCCAAAGAGGACACAGGTGCCCCTGTCGGTCATGTCCACCCTCCTGGTCAGCAGTTCAGATGCTATCAAAAGCCCATACTTGTGATCTCTGGTGGCCAGCAGACCCCTCATGGTCTCCAGCCCAAACACAAACCCTGAGCATCCAGCGCTTAGGTCAAAGGCTATTATGTCATTGCTCAGTCCCAGTTCCTTTTGCACCAGACAGGCTGTGGCAGGGGTCACATAGTCTCCTGTCACTGTGGCCACAATTACAGCACCGATTTCATCTTTGTCAATGCCGGCCCTATCTATGGCCTGCCTTGCAGCCTGGCTTGCCAGGTCCAGATTAGTCTCGCCATCTTTTGCATGATGCCTTAATTTCATTCCTGTTCTTTTGCTTATCCACTCATCACTGGTGTCCACAATCTGTGCCAGGTCCTCATTTGTCACCAGGGCCTTTGGCACTGCTGCACCAGTTGCCAGTATCTTTATTCCAGTCATTTATACACTTTCCATTTGCTCATTTATTTCCCCGGCAATTTCCTGCCCGGTTATATATTTTTTGTCTATATATCTAAACTTGTTAAATCTATCATCAGCCAGTTCTTGTCCTGACATTTTTTTCAATTCCTTTAGGGCCTTTACCAGGGTCTCATCTACTGCCCTGTAGAGGTCTTCCTCCCCAATGATTCCATCTATTATTCCAAAATCATATAGGTCTTTTGCTGTTAGTTTCATCACCTCAGCAGCCTCGTCCCTTTTTGCGCTGTCGTGCCACAATATTGAGGCAAAGCCCTCTGGAGAAAGTACAGAATAGATTGCATTCTCCAGCATGTATACCCTGTTTGCCACAGCAATGCCCAGGGCTCCTCCACTGGAGCCTTCTCCGGTGACAAGGCTGATGACTGGCACCTTGAGACCTGACATAGCAGCCAAATTCCCAGAGATGGCCTGGCTCTGTCCCATGGTCTCAGCCTCCAGCCCCGGGTAGGCACCTGGTGTGTCCACAAAGGTAATGATTGGCCTTTTAAATTTTTCAGCCTGCTGCATCAGGCGCAGGGCTTTGCGATATCCCTCCGGCCCTGGCATTCCAAAATTGCAGTTTATATTTTCTTCCACTGTGTTGCCCTTGCGATGGCCTAACACCGTAACAGGCATGCCGTGGAATAGGGCGATGCCCCCATAGATGCTGGCATCTTCCTTGCCCAAATAATCTCCCTTTTGCTCAAAAAAATCTGTAAAGAGATTGTCTATGTAATCTGTAATCTTTGGTCTATTTTTGTCTCTGGCAGTCAAAACCTTGTCTATTGCATTCATTGTTTTCTCCCTAAATACTGCTAAATGAATTAATAGGGTGGAGTCTCAAAATCTGAGAGAGTTTTTCTCTCATTTCCTCCCTAGGGACAATGGCGTCCACAAAGCCATGCTCCTCCAAAAATTCTGCCCTCTGAAATCCCAAAGGCAGTTTTGCTCCAATGGTTTGCTCAATAACCCTAGGCCCTGCAAAGCCAATCAAAGCCTTTGGCTCAGCCAGGGTAATGTCTCCCAAGGTCGCAAAACTAGCGCTGACTCCCCCTGTTGTAGGGTGGGTCAAAACTGTAATGTATAGGCCGCCTCCATCCTTGTACCTTTGGATGGCTGCGCTGGTTTTTGCCATCTGCATTAGGGCGAGAATTCCCTCCTGCATTCTGGCCCCACCTGAGGCTGTAAAAATGATAAGAGGGGTATGATTATTAGCAGCATATTCTGCAGCCTGACAGACTACTTCCCCCACTTCCATTCCCATGGATGCCATCATGAATTTTTTATTCATAACAGCCAGGGTCACCGGCCTGCCATCTATGGTGCAGGATCCTGCTGTGATTGCGTCCCTGACCCCCAGGCTTTCTCGCATTTTTTCTTTTTTCTCCACATATCCGGGGAAATCAAGAGGGTCCGTCTCTGGAAAGACAAAGTCAAATTCCTGATATGAGCCCTGGTCTGCCACATCCACTATTCTGTCCCAGGAACTGTACTCATCAACAGTTTTTATGACAGCACCAGGAGTCTCTCCTATGGATTCCCTCAGCCCCTTGTAGCGTTCAAATTTGCTTTTTCTCTGGTCAACAACATTTACCATTACAATTCCTCAATATCTGCCGCCGCTTGATCCCACTTTAGAATCTCTTCCATATGCTTTTCTATAAAGCTGACATTGTAATTACCCTTTACAAAATCCGGGTGGTGCAAAAGGAGATAATCAAAGTCTCCATTTGTGGTAATGCCCTCTGTGGTAAGTTCTAAAAGGGCACGGCGCATACGCCTGATTGCCTCCAGCCTGCTAGGTGCGTGGACAATAATTTTTGCCATCATAGAGTCGTAAAATGGGCTAGTCTCATAGCCGTTGTATAGGAGGGTATCAACTCTCACCCCTGGGCCTCCAGGCACATTCAAAAATCCTATCTTGCCGCTGTTTGGCATGAATCCTTTGGCTGGGTCCTCGGCATTGATTCTACATTCAATGGCATGACCCTTGATATTTACATCTTTTTGCTTGAGTTTTAGGGGCTCGTGAAAGGCAATTCTTATTTGCTCTTTAATCAAATCTATGCCTGTAACGGCCTCTGTCACACCGTGCTCCACCTGGATTCTGGTGTTCATTTCTATAAAGTAATAATGACCCTTTTCATCCACTACAAATTCAACTGTGCCGGCATTGGTGTATCCCGCTGCCTTTGCTGCCTGCACTGCCGCCTTGCCCATGGCATTTCTCAAGTCGTTTTTTATATACATACATGGACTTTCCTCAATCAACTTTTGATTCTTGCGTTGAATTGAGCAGTCGCGCTCCCCCAGATGAATAACATTTCCTTTTTCATCTGCTAGTATTTGAAACTCGATGTGTCTAGGATTGACAATCAGTTTTTCCAGATACATCTCGTCATCATTAAAATTGGCTATGGTCTCCGCCTTGGCTTCCTCGTATAATTTTTGCAAATCAGATGGCTCATATACCCGCCTCATACCTCGGCCTCCACCACCGGCGCTGGCCTTTATGAGCACTGGATAGCCCACCTTTTTTGCAATCTTTTCCAACTCTTTATAGTCTGATACCGGGCCATCAGATCCTGGCACCACTGGCACTCCAGCCTTTTTCATAATCTTTCTGGCAGTGGCCTTGTTGCCCAGGGCCTCCATGGCCTCTGGGCTAGGTCCTATAAATGTAATGCCTGCCTCCTGGCACTTTCTAACAAAATCAGGGTTTTCAGAGAGAAATCCAAATCCTGGATGCAGGGCATCACAACCCGTCACCTTTGCCGCAGAAATTATGGCATCCATATTCAGGTAAGAGTCCTGGGCCCTGGCTGGTCCTATGCATACACTTTTTGTAGCCAATTTTACGTGGAGGCATTCCTTGTCAGCGGTGGAATAAACCGCCACCGACTCAATGTTCATCTCCATACAAGCCCTGATAATTCTCACTGCTATCTCGCCTCGGTTGGCGATAAGTATTCTTTTAAACATATGCTCCCAACCTATCCTATGCGAAATAGAGCCTGGTCGAATTCAACCATGTCCTGATTCTTTACAAAAATCTCTTTGATGACTCCATCCCTTGGTGCTGTGATTTCGCTCATCATTTTCATGGCCTCAATAAGGCAAAGGGTTTGTCCCTCCTTTACCCTGTCCCCTACCTGGACATATGAGACCTCCTCTGGAGAAGGAGCTGCATAAAACACTCCAACCAGGGGTGCCTTCACCAATTCTCCCTCCTCAGTAGAAGGGGCAGAATCCTGATTGTCCTCATTTTTTACGGCCTTGGTCTCTGCCATGGCAGCGGGAACCATAAGCTGACTTGTGCACTCCACTGCACTGGCCTTCTTGACCTTGATTTTTGTATCCCCGGATTCCACTTCTAGAAATACGCTATCGCTGTCATCAAAGACCCTCAGCAAATCCTTAATCTCTTGGATATCCATGATTATTTGTGTTCCTCAAGGTAGTTGACAATATCAGCTACTGTCTTCATCTCAGCCATTGCATCCTCATCGATTGTGATACCTGTCTTTTCCTCAACTGCAAGAGAAAGTTCCACAGCATCTAGCGAATCTGCTCCAAGGTCATCAAAAAGATTTGCCTCCATTGTTACCTTTTCTGCTGCGCAACTAAGTGTATCAATGATAATTTCCTTAACTGTCTCAAACATAATAATTCTCCTTTTGTTAAAATAAATTTAGTTAAAATTTCTTTAACTATCCAACAAGACCATCTTATCCAATTTGGAATTAATGTCAATAATTTTAATTAAAATATTTTGATTATTAAATTTGAGTTAAATTTCTTTAAGTATTTTTTGGGTAATATAAAAGCCCTACTTACTAAATATTAGTAAGCAGGGCTCTTCGCCTAATTTACGATTATCAAAAATCTAAACTATCCCGCCATCTCTGATTATGATGTAGGCAAGGTATGCCACGTAACACAACAACATTATGATTCCATCAAACCTCTTCAGTTGCTTTTTCCTGTAGCAGAAAATCCAAACCAAGGCTGAGAAAACAACCAAAATCAGAGCATCAATTACATTCACTGTCTTGTATGTCATTGGAGAAATTGTACCAGCCACACCTAAAATCATTAGGATATTGAAAACGTTTGAACCCACAACATTTCCAATGGCCATATCAAGTTCGTTCTTTCTGGCTGCGGCAATTGATGTGACAAGCTCTGGAAGGGATGTGCCAAGAGCAACAATTGTCAGTCCTACCAAGGTCTCTGACATACCAAATTTTAGGGCCAGAGTGGTACATGACTCTACTACCCAGTCACCACCAAATTTGATGGCAAGGGCCCCACCAATAATATAGACAATACATTTCCACATAGGAATATCTACAATGTCATTTTCATCTAATGTCTCCATGGAAACTAAATTTCTGGATTTGATTCCAGCCCTAACCATAGAAACAATAAAGATAATAAAAGCAATAAGAAGAATAAGGCCGTCTACATGTCCCACCTGGCCTCCAATTAATCCCATAACAATCAAGGCTATGGTACAGATTACCGAGAATGGAAAATCCTTCTTAATTGTAGTTTCTCCAACTTCAAGCACCGAAAATAATGCGCATGAACCAAGGACAACCATCAGGTTGAAAATGTTTGACCCAATTACATTTCCAATTGCCAGCTGATTAGCGTTTTGTAAAGATGCTGTAACAGAAACTGAAAGTTCTGGAAGGGATGTGCCCATAGCAACAATGGTCATACCAATAATAAGGGCTGGCACATGCAATTTCTTTGCAACAGCTGATGCTCCCTCTACGAAAAAGTCTGCGCCCTTAATCAAGAGAACGAATCCTATCAATAGAAAAATAAGGGCTCCAGGTATAGTGGATATAAATGCTTCCATGTCTAACTCCTTTTAGTTAAAATATTTTGATTCCCAGGGTGTGCTCTAAAAGAATTTTCACCCCCATAAACACAAGTATTAAGCCGCCTACCAGTTGGGCCTTGGCCTTGTATCTGTCTCCAAATATATTGCCTACATAAACCCCTCCTGCCGATATAGCAAAGGTTGTGATTCCAATAATTAATATTGCCCTGATAATATTAAAGTCTCTCTCAAAAGCGAAGGTAATGCCACAAGCCAGTGCATCGATACTGGTAGCTATGGCAAGTAGGAAAACCTCCTTGATATCCATAGGAGAATCCATTTCTACTACCACATCCTCCTCATTCCACTCCTTAATAGCATCAGCAATCATTTTACATCCAATATATGCCAAAAGTATGAAGGCTACCCAATGGTCAATTGCTATTATCTTTTCAGCAAAAGTTGAGCCCAAAAGAAAACCAAGCAAAGGCATAAGTGCCTGAAAACCTCCAAAGAATGCCGCGATTACAAAGAGTTGCTTTTTGTTAATCCGGGTCATGCCAAGGCCCTTGCAAATTGCCACCGCAAAAGCATCCATGGATAAGCCAACTCCAATTAGGAAAATTTCCACGATTCCCATTATTCAATTACTCCTTTTTACAAAAAAAGACTCACGTGCGCCCAAGGAAGGCACACGTGAGTCTCACTATTTAATGTTTGCCAGGTAATGTACCGAGTCTGTTGACAAACAACGTTTACACGCTAGCTACTCCCTCACGAAGTACTTTAAAAAGTTTACCCTACAAGTATACACAAAGTCAATGGGGAAAATTCCTATAAAAAAGTTTATAATAAATTTAACTCAACAAAGGAGGATAAATATGATTACCATTTCAGATTCAATCAAATTTGTAGGTGTAAATGATAAAACATTAGATTTATTCGAAAGCCAGTATCCTATCCCTAATGGAGTTTCTTACAATTCCTATGTGATTATGGATGAGAAAATTGCCATCATGGACTCAGTAGATCCAAGGGCAACCACCCAGTGGCTCAGCAATTTAGATTCAGTACTTGCCGGCAAAACTCCTGACTACCTTGTGGTCTCTCACATGGAGCCTGACCACTCTGGTTCTATCAAAGACCTTTTGTCAAAATTCCCTAGCATCACTTTGGTAGGCAACACAAAAACCTTTACCATGCTAGGACAATTCATCGATATCAGCCTGGTCAAAAACCAGTTAGTAGTCAAAGAAGGGGACCAGTTAGACCTGGGCTCTCACAGCCTCACCTTCCTCATGGCCCCAATGGTTCACTGGCCAGAGGTTATGGTAGAATACGAGTCCACAGAAAAGATTATTTTCTCTGCCGACGGCTTTGGAAAATTCGGAAGCCTAGACACCGAGGAACCTTGGGCTGACGAGGCCCGCCGCTACTACCTCAACATCGTTGGAAAGTACGGCCCATCCGTTCAGGCCCTCCTGAAAAAACTATCCAGCGTAGAAGTCAAAACCATATGCCCTCTACATGGTCCAGTCCTCACAGGAGACCTGACCCCATACCTAGACCTATACCACAAATGGTCTACATACACCCCAGAGGAAAAGGGAGTCTTTATTGCCTGCGCTTCAATCCACGGCAACACAAAAAAGATAGCCGCAGACCTCTGCCAGACCCTCACCGACAAAGGCATCAAAGCAGAATTCTACGACCTGACCCGTGGCAGCCTCTCAGAGGCCGTTGCCAAAGCCTTCTACTACGACACAATGGTTTGCGCAGCCTCAACCTACGACGGTGGCGTCTTCCTCCCAATGGAAGATTTCATCAACCACCTGAGAGCCAAGGCCTTCCAAAACCGCAAAATCGCCTTCATAGAAAACGGCACCTGGGGTCCAATGGCAGCCAAAACCATGCGAGCCCTCTTCGAACCAATGAAATCCATAGAATTCATAGACCCAGTGGTAACCGTAAAGTCCACACTGGACCCAACCTCTGAGGCCGCCCTAGCAGACCTAGTCCAGGCCCTCAGCAAATAGACCCCAAAAGGAGGATAGCAAAGGCTATCCTCTTTTTTTAACCCCGCCCGCCGGCCCCACAGCAGGGGGTTTTATTCTAAAAGCCTCTCCAAGGCCATGGGCCCAAGTTTTCTGACTGCAGCTAAAATTCTAAGTTTTTCTAATTGCCCCAGACTCGCATCCTTATTGATACCTGTCTTTTAAATTCTTTACAATTCTTCAAAAAAGTGTGTCTGACACAGACACTCATAAACTTAATTGATATCTTGCAGGGGCCTTTAGGAGATAGTTGCTTTATGATTCGTAGTGAAATTAGAAATGCAAAAGGGAATTTGTGAGGACGCAGGCGTGAGCCGACAGGACGTCGGCGAGAGCACGACAGCGACAGGACGTCGCATAAAGTGCGGCGCCTGGGTCCCACAAATTCACTTTGTCGCATTTCTTATTGAACGGAGAGGTAAAGCAACTATCCCTAAAGGACCTGCAAGATTTGTAAACAAATAAGTGTCTGTGTCAGTCACACATTTTTTTGAATTGTAAAACCAGTTAAAAGACAGGTATGTGATGCTCCCTAGGGGCAATAAGAAAAACTTGAATTTTCCTGCAATTGTCAGGAAAACTTGGGGCCCAGCCCTTCGGAGGGGGCTTTAGGCTGAGAATTGCTGTGGGGCATGGGAATACTTTGGTGGAGCACGAAAATGTAAGTCACATTTTAAGTTGGTTATGATAATATTGAGGTAGTGAGTGAAGGGGGGATACGATGTCAAAAATTAGCGATGAAATAAGACGAGACTGGAAGGCGGGGGATGCAATCAGAGATGCA
>JAIKWH010000047.1 GCA_024684955.1 Pseudobutyrivibrio sp. | reverse complement strand
GTAGAAGTCCATCCGCTGACAACATTGCCAAGGATAAGTTCTACGATTGAATAAATAATAAGCACAAGGCTCAGGAGTGCCACAAAGATACCCATGCCTGTAATCATTCTAATAGGCTTTACAGAAAGGGAGGTAATGCCGTCAAAGGCCAGGGCCAACATCTTGGAAAGTGGATAGTGGCTCTCGCCGGCGATTCTCTCGTTTCTTGCGTAGTAAACGCTGGTGCTCTTGAAACCTACAAGAGGGAACATACCTCTGAGGAATAGGTTGACCTCTTTAAAATTGGCAAATTCATTTAAAACTCTAGAGGAAACCAATCTGTAATCTGCGTGGTTGAAAACCACCTCTGCTCCCATGCTATTGAGCAATTTATAGAATGATTCTGCAGTAAATCTCTTAAAAAATGTATCTGTATCTCTCTTGTTTCTGACACCGTATACAATCTCACAGCCATCCAGATAAGCATCTACCATTTCATTCATTGCATTGATGTCATCTTGTCCATCGCAATCGATAGAAATCGTAATATCAGCCAGTTCCTTTGCCTCCATAAGACCAGCCAAAACAGCATTCTGGTGACCCCTGTTTCTGCTCTGGGTGATACCTGCATAGTGGTCATCCTGCTTTGCAAAGTCTTTGATTAAATCCCATGTCTTGTCCTTTGAGCCGTCGTTTACAAACAAAACTTTTGACTTGTCATCTATTTTTTCAAGGCTCACAAGCTCCTTGATTTTGTCCAAAAACATAGGTGCTGTAATTGGAAGTACTTCCTCCTCGTTGTAGCAAGGAATAACAATATAAAGAATTGGTTTCATTTAAACTCTCCTTTTAAATTCTAATTAGAAGAATGACTTATTCATATCTACGTTGCCCTTGATGCCAGGGACAGAGCCCTTGCTAGAGTACTGCCACATAGTATATTTGCCATTGTATGTGCATGAGGTGTTGTATTGGGCAACCCAAACTGAGATCGAGCCAGACAATGACCCTGCATCAATATAATTGGTGAGCCAGGTCTTGTTGGCGTATACACCACCCTTGTATCCTGCTGACTGTACAGTAGAGCAGAATGCATTGATAATTGCATTCCTCTGGGCGTTTGAAAGGGACCTAACACCACGGGTGCTGTCCTCCATATCAATGTAGATAGGGTATGCACAGCCACCGGCAGATTTTGCCATGGCAACTGCCATAGAAGCCTCCTGCACTGCTTCCGCCTCGTTTAATGCTGTTGAGTAAATGTAGATACCTGTCTTTACTCCGTTGGCCTTGGCATTTTTCATGTTCTGGTAGAAATATGGGTCCTCGTGCAATTGGCCATCATACATACCTCTGTATCCACATCTGATGATTGCGAAACTTACAGAGCCTGCTGCCTGAGACCAATCAATATTGCCCTGGTACTTGCTGACATCGATGCCAGTACCATTTACAAGCAGTGCTCCGTCAGAACCAAAGTTGTACTGGACGCCCTGGATAACCTGTGTGCCGGTTACCACATTTCCATTTTTGTCATAGTAATATGTGATACCCTTGATTGACTGCCATCCATAATAGGTGTATGTAGCAGCCTTGTAATAGTAGGTCTGACCCTGCTTGTAGTCAGCCGCTGTGGCTGGCTTGGTCAAAGCCTCATCAAGGAATAATTCATTGCCTGCCTTGTCCTTTAATCTGTCAGTGGTGGCTGTGCCAAATCCGCTGACAACATAGGTAATCTTTAGCGTGTTATCTGTAGCCTTGTCCGAGAATGTGGCTACACCTGTCAGGGTGTAATTGCCATCCTTTGTGGCAGTATAGGTGCCTCCGTTTTTAACCTCGGTGTCATTTACCTTAATAGAGCCCACATTGTCAGAAGCCTTTATTGTAAAGACTCCCTCTTTGTAGGTCATGTCAAGAGTGGCTGTCTCCTCCTTGGCTCCTGTGTTTGCGGCTGCAAGAAGGAATCTATGGGCTGCCATGCCCTTTGCTGCAAAGAATGTGTGACGTGGAATATAGGCTCCGTCACCTGTGCCATCGCCACCATTGTCGCCAGCATTTTCATTTTCCTCGGTAGCCTGGTCACCCTCTTCCTGAGAGTCTCCACCTTCATTTCCTTCTGTGTTTTCACCCTGTTCTCCAGTGCCTGAGCCCTGGTCTACTCCGCCTTCCTCTGGCTTTTCCTCTGGGTCCTCTGCTGGTTTTTCCTCTTGCTTTGGCTCCTCGTATTTATATTTTACGGTGTAGGATGCATCCTTGTCTGCAGCTACAAATCCCGGGTCAGAAATCAGTGTGTATTTATTTCCGCCAAAGTCTATAGTCTGTGGAGCTGCTGTAGGCTTTGCTCCTGCCTTTACAGTCTCAGATTTGTCCTCTGTTTTGACAGTGTTTTTGCCGTCTTTATCTATATATGTATACTCGTAAGTAATTGTAATCTTGTATGTTTTTTCCTCAGCCTTTAAAGTATGCTTTACAGATGTAATGCCTCCCTTTTCGGCTGTGGCCTTGCTATTTTTTGCGGTTGTTTTTGGGGCAACAACATCGGTTGTAGCCTGGGCCTTAGACCCGTTTTCCACCTTTTTAGACTCTACGAATTCTACAGTGTCCTTGAGAGTCTCCTCTATTGGTGCAGCCTCCTTTGGCTGTCCATCCTCAGCAGCATCATCCTTTTTAATCTGCTTTTTGATTTCTTTTACAACCTTGTATTCTACCTTGTCCTTTACGTTTACAGGGCTGGCCCCTTCCACCTGGTCAAAGTTAATATCGCTGTCCTCAGAATCCATAAGGCAAGCCACATAATCTCCTGGCTCTATTTCTGTCTCAGAAATAACTCCATCAGCATCATCATCTGTGTATACAGTACCCTCTATATCATTTAAAGCAATAGAATATGCCTGGATGGCTGTCTCCTTGTCCAGATACAACTGATAAAGTGGGTCCTCCTCAATGCTGGAGGTCAAAGTCTCTACAACCTCTCCCTCCTCATCAGTTACTGTAACCTCTGGGTTGCGGGCTGACAGCACATCTGATGGGTCTGGGTCATCCTCTATATTTAGGGATGGCTCCTCCTCTGAATTCTCATCTTCAGATTTCTCATCAGATTTTTTGTCTTTGTTCTTGGAAAAATCAATTCCCTGACCGTCTACTGGCAGAGCAGCATCGTCTTCATTTGCTGACTCCTCTACCTCATGGGCCTCTTTGTCCTTATCTGGAGAATCCTTTAGACTCTCCTCATAATTTTGTGTGTATTCTTTAATCTGTTCATCTACATCTGAAATGGCTGATGTGTATGACTCTAGTTGCTTCGCATCCTCAGGAGAGATTAGTTTAACCTGAAAATTGGTGCCTGTAACAGGCTGGTCGTCAGAACCATTTATATAGATAGTGATATCCTTTTCAACTGATTCGCTGGTAATCAATACCTTTTTAAAGGTTGGAATATAAACATCGGCGTTGTTGTACTGAGGTTGCTCTTCCTCCGCCTTTACCTCCTCAGGCTGATTCAGGTGATTGTAAACCGCCGCACCTCCTGCTCCTACAGCAGAAAGGCCCACTACGCTGGCGGTAGCAATAGCCGCAGCCTTGTGGGCACCTATTATATACTTTACATTTTCAAAAATATCTAACATTTCGCTCTCCCTTTTTTGTCCCCTAAACTAGCAATATCAAAACTCTTTTCAGGCTCTGCAAGTCATTATTGCTAACACTCTACTAACAATTAATACCTCTCTCCTTGCAATAATCCTTGTAGGAAGCATTTACTTTATCCTTGTCAGAAAGAATCAGGTCTGCCTCTGTCATTCCCTCAGGGATTGGCCAATCTACCCCAATATCAGGGTCGTTAAACATGAGGCCACCCTCATCATTTGGATGATAGAAATCTGTAACCTTGTAGCAGAACTCTGCATAGTCGCTGACTACCAAAAATCCATGGGCAAATCCCTTTGGAATCATAAACTGCTTTTTATTTTCCGCTGAAAGCAAGATACCATAGTGTTTGCCAAAGGTCTTTGAGCCTTCTCTCAAATCGACTGCCACATCATAAACCTGACCAGAGATTACTCTCACAAGTTTGTCCTGTGGAAAATTCTTTTGGAAATGAAGACCTCTGAGGACGCCCTTTTTGCTGGCTGACTGATTATCCTGGACAAAGACATAGTCCAGGCCCTCTGCCTTCATATCATTCTCATTGTATGTCTCTACGAAATATCCTCTTTCATCTCCAAAAACCTTTGGAGTGATAACACAGAGACCCTCTATTCCGTTTACATTTTTTTCAACTGTAATTGCCATTATATACACCAGGATGTCACACTAACAATCAATATGAACTCTTCCAGTCACTATATGTTCCTTTCAGAGTTATATTAGATTGTTAGTTACATCCTTCCTTTCAAATTATCAAAGTCCGTTAGCGACATCTACCAGATATTTACCGTAGTCTGTTTTCATGAGAGGCTCTGCCAATTTAAGGAGCTGGTCCTTGTCAATGAATCCACGCTTGTAAGCAATTTCCTCGATGCATGACACATACATGCCCTGGCGCTTTTGGAATGTAGATACAAACTCTGCTGCTGCAAGGAGCATGTCGTGATTTCCTGTGTCAAGCCATGCAAATCCACGGCCCAGAGTCTCTACGTGCAAGTTGCCACGGCTGAGGTATTCGTTGTTTACTGCTGTAATCTCAAGTTCTCCTCTTGCAGAAGGCTTGATAGTCTTTGCAATCTCTACAACTGAATTGTCATAGAAATAAAGACCAGGCACTGCATAATTGCTCTTTGGCTTTTCTGGCTTTTCCTCTATAGAAATAGCAACACCATTTTCATCAAACTCTACAACACCATACTCTCTAGGGTCACGGACATAGTATCCAAATATTGTTGCCCCTGGCTCTGACTCTGTTCTCTTTGCTGCAGAAAGGAGCACCTTTGAGAATGACTGACCATAGAAGATGTTGTCGCCAAGTACCAATGCCACAGCATCATTTCCGATGAAATCTGCACCTATAATAAATGCCTCAGCAAGGCCATTTGGAGCCTCCTGAATAGCATACTGGATATCCATGCCCAGCTGCTTGCCATCACCTAATAATTCCTCAAACACTGGGAGATCTCTAGGTGTAGAAATGATGAGAACCTCGCGGATGCCTGCCAGCATAAGAGTAGACAATGGATAATAAATCATTGGCTTGTCATAAATTGGCATAATCTGCTTACTAATCGCTTTTGTAAGTGGGTACAATCTTGTACCTGAACCACCTGCTAAAATAATACCTTTCATATTTCCTCCTGAAATACTACGCAAAAATGTTACATAAACAAGTATATGATGTCACTTTTGCGATCGCTTTCGCTATATTCCGCAAAAGTAACACATATCCTTGTTTATTACATTTTTGCTTACTTTAAATAAAATCCATAAAATATTACTTTTGACATCACTTTGTCATATTCTATAAAACAGACACACATCCTTGTTAATTAAGGCCTGGCTCATGTTACGAGAACTCTACGCTTACGGCATCCAGGGCGGCGGCTACCACCTTGTCCATGTCATAGTATTTGTACTGGCCTAAGCGGCCTCCAAAGATTACTCCCTTTTCGCTGGCGGCCCGGGATGCGTACTCCTGGTATACTGCGTTGTTTTTTTCGTTGTTTACTGGATAGTATGGCTCAACCCCTGGTTGCCACTCGCTAGAATACTCTCTAGAGATGATGGTGGTAGGCTGTTTGCCAAACTCAAAGTGCTTGTGCTCGATGATACGGGTGTAAGGCACATTGGCAGCAGTATAGTTTACTACTGCATTACCCTGATAATTCTCCATTTCCAGTTTTTCTGTCTCAAAGCGGACAGACCTGTACTCCAAATATCCGTAGCAAGAGTTGTAATACTCGTCGATTTGGCCTGTAAAAATCAGTTTCTTCCATGACACCTTGCTGCCATCTGATAGGGTTCCCTCAAAGGATTCTGGAGCATTTTCCACTCCACCTACCATGTCAAAATAATCCTGTTCTAAGACCACGTCGCAGCCAGACAGCATCTTTTCCACAATCTGGGTGTATCCACCCATAGGGATGCCCTGGAATCTGTCGTTAAAATAATTGTTGTCGTATGTAAATCTAAGTGGCAATCTCTTGATGATGAAAGCAGGCAGCTGGTCACATGGACGGCCCCACTGCTTTTGGGTGTAGCCCTTTATCAGTTTTTCGTAGACATCTCGTCCTACTAGTGAAAGGGCCTGCTCCTCCAGATTCTTTGGCTCAGTGATGTTCAAATCTGCGATTTGTTCTGCAATCTTTGCCTGAGCCTCTGCAGGAGTCTTGATATTCCACATCTTTGAGAATGTATTCATATTAAATGGAAGATTATAGAGCTCATCCCCATATACAGCCACTGGAGAATTGATGTAATTATTGAACTCAGCAAACTGGTTCATGTAATCCCAAATCCTCTTGTCGCTGGTATGGAAAATGTGGGCCCCGTAAACATGGACATTTATATCATCTTCCTGTCTGGTATAGATATTGCCCGCAATGTGGTCACGTCTATCTATTACCAAAACCCTCTTCCCTCTTTTGGTGGCCTCGTAGGCAAAGGTTGCCCCGTAGAGGCCGGCACCAACAATAAGGTAGTCGTATTCTTTCATATTTTCTCCGTCACTTATCTGTTAGAGTACATTGAATCGTAGTACTTCTGGTAATCTCCAGAAGTTACGTTTTTCATCCAATCCTCATGCTCAAAGAACCAAGCGATAGTCTTTTTGATTCCTTCCTCAAAGCATGTCTCTGGCTCCCAGCCAATCTCAGCCTTGATCTTGTCTGGAGCGATTGCGTAACGTCTATCATGACCCTTGCGGTCTGTAACATATTTGATTAAATTCTCGGAAACAAGGGCCTTGCGTGGGTCACCCTCTGGCAACATCTCCTGCAATGTATCAAGGATAATGTGAATAATCTGAATGTTCTGCTTTTCGTTGTGACCACCGATGTTGTAGGTCTCAAAGAGTTTGCCCTGCTCCTGTACCATGTCGATTCCCTTTGCGTGGTCCTCTACATAGAGCCAATCACGGACATTCTTGCCATCTCCGTATACAGGCAGGTCCTTGCCCTGGAGGGCATTGTTGATAATCAGTGGAATGAGCTTTTCAGGGAACTGGTAAGGGCCATAGTTATTAGAGCAGTTTGTAATGTTTGCAGGGAAATGGTATGTATCCATGTAAGCCTTTACAAGCATGTCTGAAGAAGCCTTTGATGCTGAATATGGAGAATGTGGATCATAAGGTGATGTCTCATAGAAGAATGCATTGTCATCATCTGGCAGTGATCCGTATACTTCGTCTGTAGAAACGTGGAGGAATTTTTTACCCTCCTTGAAAGAACCGTCAGGAAGTTCCCATGCTTCCTTGGCGCAGTTGAGCATAACTGCTGTGCCCAGGACATTTGTCTGTACGAAAACCTCTGGGTTTTTGATTGAGCGGTCTACGTGAGACTCTGCTGCAAAGTGAACTACTCTATCGATATCATTCTCGGCAAAAATCTTGCGGATTGCTTCCTTGTCGCAGATATCTGCCTTGACAAATGTGTAGTTGTCGCGACCCTCTACATCCTTGAGGTTTTCAAGGTTGCCTGCATAGGTAAGCTTATCTACATTGATGATTCTAATTTCATTGTCGTACTTTTTGAACATGTAGTGAATGTAATTGGATCCAATGAATCCTGCTCCACCAGTTACTAAATATGTTCTCATTCTAAATCTCTCCTTAAACTTTGTTTTTCCAATAGAAAAAACATTTTCACTTTCTAGTTGATTATTTATATTGAATCCTAAGTCACCCTAGGACTAATACCAATTATGCCAAGTACTCTTTTAGAGCATCTTTCCAGTCGGCCATTTTATATCCTGTGGTCAGGCGCAACATGTAGTTGTCTAAGATACTGTAGTGTGGTCTGTCTGCGCTGGCTGGGTTCATTTTCTTGTATTCCTCAGAACTAACGTGGTTGACCTTTACATTAATACCCTTGAGGCGGAAAATCTCCTCTGTGAAATCAGCCCAGTTGGTGTCACCTTCGCAGGTGCCATGGAATATGCCATAGTTTTCTGTAGGCTCCAGATGGTGAATCATCTTAGCCAACTCTGTGGCTGATGTAGGAGAACCAAGCTGGTCACAAACTACTGAAAGTTCATCATGGCATTCAGCCAAACTAAGCATTGTCTTAACAAAGTTTTTGCCGTCACCGTAGAGCCATGCTGTACGAACTATAAACCACTTTTTTGCAAACTCTTGCACAAATTTTTCGCCCTCGTATTTTGTTTTGCCGTATGCACTGATAGGCGCTGGCTGGTCAAACTCTGTAATAGGGGCTGTGGCATTGCCTGGGAATACATAGTCTGTGCTGACGTGAATCAACTTGCAGTCAAACTTTGTAGATGCTATGGCCAAATTCCTAGGGCCAATTGCATTAAGCCTGTAGGCAAAATCCCAGTCCTTTTCGCAGCCATCTACATTTGTAGCAGCAGCGCAGTTGATAATTACGTCAGGTCTTGTCTGACCTACAAAATCTAGGACATCATCAAGTGACATAATATTAAGTGGAGAAATCCCATCACCCTCCACTACATCGGTGAGAATGAACTCAACACTGTCACCATATTCCTTTTGGATTGCACGTCCCAACTGGCCATTGCAGCCAGTTACAAGTATCTTTCTCATTTCTAAAAATTTCCTTCTAAAACTAATTCTCGGCTACAGCATTGCTGTAATGCCCAGCCTTTATATATCTTTTACTTTTTTTATAAGTCTATTGTATGCGCTAAACATACCACGGATAGAAGCGCGAGTGATGTTTGAACTTACACCAACACCAAAAGTGGTGTTGCCGTGGCGCTCATCACGCATCTCGATATAGGCAGCAGCCTTGGCTCCTGTACCGCCGGTCTGTGACAGGGTGTGCTCGGTATAGTCAATAAGAGTAAAGTCAAGAGTTGGAACACACTGCTTAATAGCCAACTGTACAGCATCGATAGGTCCGTTTCCTTCAGCCTCAGAGTGGAATTTCTCTCCGTTGTAGCTAAAGTCAAGGATAGCAAGGGTATCATCTGAGTTTTCTGGCTCCTTGAATGAAACAAACTCCAGGCAAAGTGGCTCCTTGTTTTCCAAATACGCTGTCTTGAATGCCTCCATGATGCGCTGTGGTGTAACCTCCCCACCTTCCTTTTCGGAAATGAGTTGTACCACATCTGCGAATTCTCGCTGCATCTTCTTAGGCAACTTGTATCCATATACAGTGTCCATAACAAAGGATACGCCGCCCTTTCCAGACTGGCTGTTGATACGGACAACAGGCTCGTACTTTCTGCCGATATCAGCAGGGTCGATTGGCAGGTATGGCACCTCCCAGTGCATCTGCTGGCGGTCTTTCATGGCTTTGACGCCCTTGTTAATCGCATCCTGGTGAGAACCAGAAAATGCGGTAAATACTAATTCTCCAGCGTAAGGGTGTCTAGCGTCTGTAGGCATCTTTGTAACCTTTTCGCATACTTCCACAATCTCTTTTACATTGTCCAGTGCAAGCTCTGGGTTTATGCCCTGGGAGAACATATTGTAAGCAACTGTCAGGATATCAACATTTCCTGTGCGCTCACCGTTTCCAAGCAATGTGCCCTCCACGCGGTCAGCACCAGCCAAAAGGCCCAACTCTGTGATAGCAACGCCGGTACCTCTGTCATTGTGTGGATGGATAGAAAGAATGATATTGTCCCTATCCTTGAAATGGGTGCTCATCCACTCAATCTGGTCTGCGTACACATTAGGAGTGTTCATCTCCACTGTTGCTGGCAGATTGAAAATGATTGGGTAAGGGGTGGCATTAGCCCATGTCTCCTGGACTGCTGTGCACACATCCAGGGCAAACTCTACCTCGGTACCTGTAAAGGACTCTGGAGAATATTCTAACTGCAAATTGCCATCGAACTGGCCCAAGTGGTCTTTTACCATTTGGGTACCCTTTCTGGCAATGTCGATAATCTCTTCTTTGCTGGCATTAAAAACTACATCTCTCTGCAAAGTAGATGTGGAATTGTAAATGTGCAATATAACATTTTTGATTCCTTTGACAGCCTCAAAAGTCCTGTCAATCAACTCGTCACGACACTGAGTCAACACCTGGACTTTTACGTCATCAGGAATCTTATTCTCTTTTACTAACTGTCTTAAAAAATCGAATTCTATCTGGCTTGCGGCAGGAAATCCAATCTCAATCTCCTTAAAGCCCAACTTGATTAGGAGGTCGAACAGTTCCATTTTCTCGTCAACATTCATAGGCTCTACTAGGGCCTGGTTGCCGTCTCTTAGGTCTACGGAGCACCAGATTGGGGCTTTCGTAATCTGCTTGTTTGGCCATGTTCTCTCAGGGAAATCCAACACTGGATTCGCCCTATAACGCTTGTAATTTAACATCATTCTTCCTCCTGTATTTCTGTGTCCACGCCTCGTTATTCCCCTAAACCTGTCTCGATAGCGTGTACTAAAGTTTTTAGTGCCTCCTCTTCGTCCTCTCCGTCGCAAGCAAGGACGATAGTCTGTTGTGGTTTGACACATGCTCCCAGTACTGAAAGTACGGATTTGGCATTGGCCTCATAATTGTCGTCGGTTTTGAAAGTAATCTTGCTTTTAAAACCCATAGACAATTCGCAAAGAACCCCTGCCGGGCGCAGGTGCAAACCTGTGGCATTGGTAATCGTTACTGCCTGTGATACCATATGTCCTCCTGTGTTTTAGTATTAATATAATGTCTCCATTATAAAATTGTCTTTGTAATAAGTTCTGCCAAATCTTTGGCATCCTTGTCGATTTCCTCTTGGTTTTTGCCCTCGATCATAACGCGGACCAATGGCTCTGTACCTGAAGGACGGATGAGGACGCGGCCCTCTCCTGCAAACTTTTTCTCCAGTTCCTCGATAGCAGCTGCAATCTCTGGATACTCCATGTAACTTTCCTTCTTGTGGTTTGGAACCTTGGCATTTACAAGGGCCTGTGGCAATACATCCATAATAGATGCCAGTTCTGAAAGGCTATCCCCTGTGTCCACCATTACCTGTAATAGGTGAAGGGCTGAAAGCAGTCCATCTCCTGTTGTATTGTCGTCCAAGAAGATGACATGTCCTGACTGCTCGCCGCCGATATTGTAGCCATTGGCAAGCATATTTTCAAGAACGTATCTGTCTCCTACCTTGGTAGATACTACTTTGATACCCTGCTCTTTTGCCATGAGGGAGAATCCCAAATTGGTCATAACTGTAACAACGCAGGTATTCTTTTTAAGGGTGCCCTTGTCTTTCATGTATTTAGAACAGATGGCCATAACCTGGTCCCCGTCTACAAGGCGTCCCTTTTCATCAACTGCCAGCATTCTGTCGGCATCGCCGTCAAATGCCAGACCTACCTGAGCATTCTCGGCAACAACTCTTGCCTTTAGCTCGTCCATGTGGGTAGAGCCGCAGTTGCTATTGATATTTGTACCGTCTGGATTGTTGTGGATAGTGATGAGCTCTGCACCCATCTCTGATAGGCAGGCAACTGATGTGCGGTAGCTGGCACCCTCTGCACAGTCGATAACTATCTTTAATCCGTGAAGGTCGATTGGTACTGTTCTCTTGAGGAAATCAACATACTCTCTGCCCAAATCAAATCTGTAGTCTACCCTACCAATCTCTGCGCCTGTAGGAAGCTGTACTCCCTTCATGTCGCTTTCAATAAGGGCCTGAATCTCGTCCTCCAGGGCGTCTGAAAGTTTGAATCCCTCTCCGTTAAAGAACTTGATTCCGTTGAATTCCATTGGGTTGTGGCTGGCTGAAATAACAACGCCTGCGTCAACCTTGTGCTTTCTAGTAAGGTAAGCTATTGCTGGTGTAGGAAGCACGCCTACATATACTGCATTTGCACCAACTGAGCAAATGCCGGCCATAAGGGCAGATGCCAGCATAGTGCCTGATATACGAGTGTCACATCCAACGATGATTGTTGGCTGATGGCTAGCCTCTTTTGTAAGGACGTAGGCTCCTGCCTGTCCCAAGGATTTTGCTAATCCAATTGTAAGTTCTGAGCCAGCAACTCCTCTGACTCCGTCTGTTCCAAAAAGTCTTCCCATATTACTCCTCTGTATTCTCGGCGGTGTCGTCTTCAGCCTCTTGGCCATTTTCTCCTGATGAGTCAGAAGAATTATCTTTGGCACCTTCCTTTATTGTAATAGTGGCAGATTTGTTCTGCACTGTTACTTCCTCTAGGTTGTCTAGTATAACAACTACGTTTTGTTTTTCTCCTGCTGCAAGTCCTGAGCAGTCGATGGTTCCTTTGATTTGGTCTGCAGTCAGGGTGGCCAGGGCTGATTGTGGGCCCGATACATAAACCTTTATTGACTGTTCATCCATGGTGGCCTCCAGGCCATCAGCCAAATTCTCAAATGTGATATTTGAGGCTGGAACCTCTATTTCAGAAATCTCCTGGTCCTGCATCTTTACAAATATTGTAACCTTTGATGAGGTGCCCTCCTGGAGAACAACACCCTCTGGCAGGTAGGCTGCAATGTCTACTGTAGTAGCCACAGAGCCTGTGATGTTGGACAGGTTGATAACTGACTCTGGAATGGTAATGCTGGTGACATCATTTAATGCTGCAGTCTCACCCATTATCATCACTGATGATGGATTGGTGGTGATTTCTCCAAGGGTCAGGCCTGCTGGCAATTCTCCGCTGGTCTTTACCACTATATCTGCGCTCTTGATGCCTACAAAATCAACTGACACATTTACAGAATTGATTGAAAGATTGAGGCCTGAGGTCTCCAATTCATTGCCATCTTTGTCAAACAATTTTGGAATGACATTTTCTGTAAAGTCTGCTGATGCATTTGTGATATTTGCAATAGCCTTTACTGACGCAATCTTTGACACTAGTTTTTCAGGTCCGCTGACTGTGATAACAGTAGGGCTACATTTCACCTCGTTTACATCCATCTCTGGCGACAGGGTGCCTGTGTACTCTGGTGTAATGACAAACCTGCCGCTGGACTGATTCTCCAAGATGACATACAGGTAGGTCTGCTTGCTAGAGATAGTGACATAACTAGAATAGGTCTTGGCTGTAACAGTGACAGGTACTCTGGATTCTGACTCCAGGTAATTCATATCTGCAACAGCACTAAAATCTGAAGGGGACAGTTTTTCCATGATGGAACGCTTTGCTGTAACCCTAAATGATACTGTGTTTATGCCATCTTTTATCTCGTATAATTTGCCAGCCTTGGTCAACACATCCTCGTTTTGGACTGTGACCACAGCGGTAAAAGTCCTAGTCTGTGGTGGGTCATCAATATTGACTACAATGAGCCAGAGGAAAAAAGCAAAGATGACTGCCAGAATTTTAAGTCCTATGTCCTTTGTGAAGGCTCTCTTTAAATCTAGTCTCATATCTTGCCCTCCTTTTCAAAGGAAACTCCCTGTTCCTCTTCGTCCTCAGGATTTTGTAGTCTCTTAAGCTCCTCGATCAGCTCGTCCTCTTTGACATCGCGGACTATGCGACCCTCCTTGGCATAAGATACCTTGCCTGTCTCCTCAGAGACAACGATGGTAAGAGAATCTGATACCTCAGAGATACCAACTGCCGCCCTGTGTCTTGTACCCAGGTCTTTGGACAGACCCATGTTGTCTGACAGTGGCAGATAACATGTGGCGGAAACTACCCTGTCTCCTCTGACGATAACAGCACCGTCGTGGAGTGGGGTGTTCTTTTCGAATATATTGATAAGCAACTGTCTGGTGACAAGGGCATCCAGGCTGATGCCTGTCCGCTCAAACTCTGTCAGCTGCATGTCGTTTTCAACAACAATCAGGGCACCTGTTTTTACTGCCCCCATCTCGTAGCAGGCTGTAACCATAGCAGAAATGGTGCCATCTTCAAACCTCTTGGTCTTGCCCTTTAAAGCATTTAAAAAGAATAGGGATGTAATCTTTCTACGTCCAATCTGTTCCAATACTCGTCTCAGTTCTGGCTGGAATACCACTATGAGCATGGTCACTGCCACGGTAACTAATTTTTCTCCCAACCATAGGATGGTGTTCATCTGGAAAATGGCCGCAATAATAAAGAAGAGCATTATGAAGATAACTCCCCTGATTAATATCCAGGCCCTACTGTCCTTGATCCATACCAGCAGGTGGTAGATGAAATATGCAATTATGATTACTTCGATTAGGTCAGTGATGGAGACATCGGGAATATTTACGTTGAAATAATCATCGGTGAAAGCATCTACTATGTTTATTACGTCTGTCAATTAGTTACTCCTTCGCCTTTGGGTAACAGCTAAATTAAAATGTCTTTACTTCCTTGTCCTCTTTTACGATTCTAATCTTTGGAACCGCAGTTACGTAATAGTAGTAATCGTCGTCCTCAAACTGAACCTTTTCGATTCTGGAATAATCCAAATCCATAATGAAATAGTTAAGAACAAATCCTACCAAGAGAACCAGCACATTGCCGAGGATGAGCCCTGGAATTTCTCCTCTCTGGCTAGTGATGATAAAACCTGAAAGCATAATTATAAACTCTGCCAAAACTCCCACCACGTCGGCTACCAGCCATGACATGTGGATGGATGCTGTTCTGACAAAATAAACTATCAAAAACATGGCAATCATGGCAGCCATAAAGAAATAGAACATCTTGCCGCCAATAATCTGCTCTTTGATGAGGGCCACCACTGAGACATCTGACGTCTCGTCCAAAATGGCAGCTGCATTATTTTTGATAATATGTAGATAGTAAGCAGTAATTGTGCCCATGATTACTGAGCATATCTCATTCAGAGAACCCATGAGGGCATTGGCCATGGCCATGACATATGGGGCATTAAATGAGTAGCAAATTGGTACTGCAACCATATTGTAGGTATTTTTGCTGCGAAAATATGCACAAATCATATATCCCACAAGCAGAAGAGCAAAGGCAACAATGGCCGCCTCTGTAGATAAAGACCCTAGATCTATCAAAAGAAAGGCCGATAAAACAAGGGCCACACCGTCCATTGGGAAAAAGGCGCAGGCCAAACTGACAAGCAAAGTGATTGGCAGTGGGGATATGGTCTTGTTGTATCCAAAATTATGACTGATAGCAAGGAGCCCAACTAAGGCTACCAGGCCGTGCCAGATTTTGATGAAAACCATCTCTCTGGCCAGCACGAACTGTCTGATTCCGTCTCGAAAATTTATAAAAGCATTCATGAATTATTCTTCCTCGTTTTTGTCCTCAAATTCTTTGGCAAGCATTGACCTGGTCTGCTGAATCTCGTTGTCATACATGAGATTAAGCTTTACGAACTGGTTGGCCCTCTCTTTGATGAGCCTCTTGCCTATCCTGTATTGCTTTGCCGCCCTCTTTCTAATCAGGTACACATGCATGATGATGTAGGCCGCATATAACAAAACCCCGATTAATGTAATTAAAAGAATGTACATAGTGGTAATGTTTTTTTCGTAATTGCCCACCATGTATATAATAATGAGCCCATATGCCACCCAAAACATGAGGGTGCCTGCTATAAATCCGCCCCAGCCATGGAGGGCCACATAATCCTTTTTGGAATATTTAAGCATGGGCTGGTATTCTGGGCCACATTCCTTTTCAAAAATGGCCATAGCAGTCATGTGCTTCACGCGCTCTTCGTTAATCATAATTCTCCTTATAGCTAGATTTTTGCAAACTTCTAGTCATACAGATTGAGTATATCATAAGTACTTGTCAAAAGAAAATGCCTACCCCAATTTTGGGATAGGCATTTGAATACTAATTTACTTTGAGATAAATCTCATTTTGTTTTTATTATCAGCCTTTTGTGGAGCAGGCTCCTCTGGCATCTTTGGCTTTTCGATGGCGCTGTTCAAATTGTTAGCCATTTTGTTTTTGCAGGCCTCACAGTATTTGCCGGTCTTAATTAGGGCGCCACAGGCCTCACACTCGATTCCAATAGGAGAATCGTCGGCAAACTGTAGCCTCTCCTCCCTGATCCACTGTCTAATCTGGTTGGTAGAAACCTCGTTGGCCTCAGATATCTCATTTATAGTAGAACGTGGATTTGACCTGATATATTCTTTTACAGTGTCAAATTTTTTGTCTAATTCCGCACGACAAGAAGGGCAAATATTTTGTCCCCCCAAATAGTTGAATAAACGTCCACAGCTTCTGCAATTACGCACATCCATATGAGCACCTCCAATTATTATAAAGAATGGTCGTCTCCTATGCAGATACACATGCCGTATACCTGGGCGACCCCTCCATCTCTTAATACCTTTGCCACCTTATCTAATGTTGCCCCAGTGGTGTATATATCATCTACTAGTAATACTTTCTTAAATTGTACAACTTCTTCCCGCAATTTGAAAGCGCTTCGCAGATTTTTCATTCTTTCTGAACTATTCAACCTCTTCATCGGGGCGGTGTCCCGGATTCGTCTGACAATTCTGTCCCCCAGGGGAATTCCTGTCAGTTCTGACAGGGCTTTGGCATAGACCCTGGCCTGGTTGTAGCCTCTTATCTTTTCCTTTTTCTCATACATGGGCACAGGAATGATTACCTCCACCCCGGATTCTAGGAGGAATCTGCTGTGGTATTCCAGACTCTTGCGGGCAAAATCCTCCGCAAAACATCTCATGTTGGAATATTTGAATTTATACATGGCATCCTTCATTCTGCCAGAATATCTGTAGACTGCCCTATTGGCCTCAAAATAGTGGCTGCGGCTACGGCAGTTGCGGCATTTTTCTGATACTGTGTCATCCATAGGCTTGCCGCAGGTCAAGCAGTAATTCCTGCCCACCCTCTGGATTTGCCCCTGGCACTTTTTGCAAAATCCCTTGGCCTTTTCTTTCTTATATAATATGGCGTCGCAGACGGGGCAGGTCTGAGGAAAAAGGAGCCAGAGGGCATTTTTACATATATTTATAAACTTTCTGTACAAATGATATCTCTTTTCTTTCTTAATTTTATTTATATTTAGGGAAGTAAATGTCTTAAACTATATTTGACTAATTTTGGATTTGTCATTAAAATCATTTTATTTCTAATATGAAAGGCAAATAATGAAAAACAGACTTGTCAGCCTTTTGATGGTTATGGTTTTGGGCGCCAGCCTGGTGGCCTGTGGCAGCGATTCTACTAAAGCGGAGGTCCCTGCCCAAGAGGAGTCCCAGGAGACCGCCGAAAAGATTGAATACAAAATCACAGCCTGCCTTCAAGAGGATAATGAAAATAACAAAATAATGTTGCAGGGATTTACCGATTGCATGGCAGATTACCTGGGTGAAGATGTAAAGGTCAACACCATTTCTGCATCAGAGGGAATGTCTTGCGACACAATTGCATCTCAGGCTATCAACCTAAAGCCAGACCTTATATTTACCGTAGGGGAGCAAATGCTTGAATCTGCATCGTCAATCACAGATGAGATTCCTATTATAGCCACTGGTGTTATCGATTTCAAGAGCACACTGAGAATAGTCAATACTGACGGAGGCTCTTGGGACAGGACCACCGGCACCAATGTTTCCGGCGTCAGCAGCCGTCCTGCCATTGTGGACCAGGTCTCTCTCATGATAGAGGCCACAAAGGATCTGCAGACTGTAGGTCTCCTCTTTACACCGGAGGACACAGACTCCATGCAGCAAAACGAGGTCTTTGAGGCCTACCTAGACCAGGCCGGCATACCATGGAAAGAGTACGTAGTGCCAGAGTCAGGGGTATCAGCAGATGATTCTGACGAAAAGGAAATCTCCACTGCTTTGACTCCTACCAAATTTGTAGCATCCTCTGCAAAAGAGGGCATGGACAATTCCATCGAGTCCCTTTTGGATGACTCAGTCCTGGTGCCAGGCATCAATTCTCCATCATCTACCAGAGTGGCTTCCGTATCAGAATACTGGACCGGAGGCAAGGTAAAACCTGAGGCTGAGACCGAAGAGAATTTAGAAGAAACTGATAAGACTGCAAAGGATGAGAAAGAGGAGACAGAGCCAACCCTCCAGGAGAGAATCAAAGAGGTTTGCGACGAGTGCTCTGTCATCTACATCCCTTATGGCTCAATGCTGACAGACCAGATAGACACCATATCTACCATTGCAAATGAAGAGGGTGTCATCACTGTAGGCGGGGACACCACCCTGGGACAAAGCACACTGGTATCTGTATTCTACGACCCATATGTAGTTGGATATGCCGCAGGCAAAAAGGCGGTAAAAGTATTCAATGGAAACAATATCTCAGAGATCAAGGTTTCCTACACCTCCTCTGACGACATCGTAAAACTATACAATGCAGATGTGGCTGCCCAGTTCGAAATGGAATTCCCAAAGTCTTTCAAAGAAATCAACGAATTCCTAGACACCTACGAATACGGCTCTACCACAAAGCGCCACAAACCCGCAACAGAAGAAAAATAAATTATTAAAGCCGGCATGTGCCGGCTTATTTTATACTGTATAAAGTTTGGACATCTGGGATAAGTAGTCTGTCATGTTGTCGAATTGGCTGGCGCGATGGCTGGCGCCCTGGCTCATTTTCCCATAAACATCTGGATCTGTGAGCAAAGTGTGGAGGGGCGATAGGTAGTCGTCCTTTTCCTTGCAGATGAATCCGCAGGAGTCGTCGACGATATTAGACAGGCCGCCGGCTCCGGAGCAGACTACGGGGATGCCTAGGGCCATGGCCTCTAGGGCCACTAGTCCAAAGCCCTCGTAGGCTGAAGGCATGAGGAGGACCCTGGTATGTGCCATATACTTATAGACGTTTGGCTGAAAGCCCTCAAATGAAATCAAATCTGTCAGGCCATTGTTTGTCACATAGTCCCGGCATTTATCAAAAAGGTCCTGGTCTCGGGCCTCGTTTCCACCCACCATCTTAAATTTAATATTCATATCTGAATATTGTTTAGAATAGGCCTCCACTATCTGGATGGCACCAAAAGGATTTTTTGCCTCCTGGAACCGACCCACATACAAAATGTCTGAGGCCAAGTCCTCATCTGGATCTTGCTTTGCCTGATTCAATACCCTCTCTACAGAGAATGGATTGCCCAATACCTTTATTCCGCATTTTAATTTGTTGGCATAGCAATACTCCTCCTCCACCGCAGAGGACACTGCAATGATATGGGAGAAATATGGGCTGGCTGCAAGGTAGGCCAGGCTGTTGACATTTAGCCTTTGGGATAGCCACAGAGGGTTGGAGTGGATGTGGCTGATTGTAGGCACCCTGCCTCTGAGGGCCAGACCGCAAAGGACTGATGCTGTAAAATCATGGGCCTGGACTATGTCTGGTTTTATGTCGTCCACAGCAGCCTTTATAGATTTAATATCCAATCTATCAATTGGATAATAGGTGTCGTATAGACCCAGGGCCTTTAATTTGTCCTCAATTGGGCCACGGGGAGCCATATAGACAAAGTCATACTGGTCCCTGAGACCTAGGATAATCTGGCAGACCACATTCTCCGCACCTGAATATATTTTTGATTTGAATACATGTAATATTTTCATAGTCTTTCTCCATTTGTTAGTATAACACAAACCCTTTAACTTGTGGATTTATCTGACAATTGCCCAATATGTAGGGGCTTTTCAAAATTCTTAAATGGTGGTATTATGATAGTAACTATAAATATCGAAAAGTGTGTCCCGGCATAGACAAGGATCGTCTAAAAATTTCAAGGAAGAAAGGAGGGGCGTCTAATGGCACGTATTGATGCAGCTTATAATTATTTTCTAAGCACCTATGGCGATGACATAGGCAAGCGCTACGAATCCCATAAGAAAAGCGAACTGCGCGACACATACAACAAAATAGTCAAGGCGAATAAGGATTCCCCTCTGTACAAGATTAAAGATTCTGAGGATATGGGACAATTTGCCATAGATATCAAAGAGCATGCCAATGCTATGACTCTAGCTGTTTCTAATCTGTCCGACACTGGAGATATTTCCGGCATCATGGAAAAGCGAATCGCTTTCTCATCAGATGACAACACTATAGGTGTACTCTTTGTTGGGGACGAGAATTCTCCTATTGATGAATTCTCAGTGCAGGTAGATGCTATTGCCACATCACAGGTCAACACAGGCAATTTCCTTTATGACCAGGGTCACGACTTTGAGAGCGGCCAGTATTCCTTTGACCTGGAGACCAGGAATCACTCTTACGAGTTCCAATACAATGTAAACTTTGGCGAGACTAACAGCGACGTTCAAAACAAGATTGTCAGACTGATTAATACATCGGATGTAGGGCTTTCTGCAAAACTTGTTACTGGCCCTAACAGCACATCTGCTGTGCAAGTCAGATCTAAAAACACTGGCCTAGGCATTGGCGAAGAATACATTTTTAAGATTTCTTCTCCTAGCAACTTTAGAGAGCTGGATACCCTTGGTATTGGACGAATGACAGAGGCTCCTTCAAACTCATCCTTCAGGCTAAACGGCAATGAGCATTCATCAATGTCCAACACCTTTACAGTCAACAAATCCTTTGAGCTTTCTCTAAAGGCAGTATCTGATGAGCCTGTCACCATTGGCATCATGAATGATACAGAGGCCCTGTCCCAGGGTGTTAACCAAATGCTTGACAGTTACAATAGCATGCTGGATATTGGCCTTAGATACAATGGCACCCATCAAAACAGGGCCCTCTTTAATGACATCTCATCTGTTTCAAAAGGCCTGTCAGAGGAGTTGGCAAATGTGGGCATCTCTATTGATGACAAGAGCCATATGTCATTGGACAAGGATAAATTATTCGAAATTATTAATTCTGGAGACAGACAGGCTGCATTTGATGTCCTTAACAAATTAAAGGATTCCATTAGTTCTGCTGCCAGCCGGGCCAGCATCAACCCAATGGCCTATGTGGACAAGACAGTTGTCGAATACAAAAACCCTAACCACACTTTGGCTGCCCCTTATGCATCTAGCCAATACGCCGGCATGATGGTAAATTATGGATTATAAAACCCTATAGCAAATGAATTTCATTTACTATAGGGTCTTTTTTTATCTATATCATTTCTAACATCTTTTGGATCTGCCTCTCGTAGGAAAATTCTCTTGCAACCAGCTCGTGGCCTGCCTGGGCGATTCTTTTCCGTTCATCATCATGAGTCATATAATAGGCTACCTTTTGTCTCAGGTCTTCCATGCTGTAATACCAAACCATGTGCTTTTCATTTTCAAAATACATAGGCAGTTCCGCCTGGAAATTGGTGAGCAAAAAGCCTCCTGCCCCCAGCACGTCAAATGCCCTCAAAGGCACACCAGATTTGATATTTGGAATGGTCATGTTCAAATTTATTTTGGACTGGTTAAAAACCTTTGGCATCTGGGTCCAATAGTCCACTCCACCCTTGTAATTTACCCTGAGCAGGTCTCTTGTGTCAGAATTGGTGTAAATACTCACATCATAATGCTTGGACAAATCTATGAGGATACTCCGCCTCTGCTTTTGAGCAATCTTAAATCCTAGAGTCGTCACCGAGAATATTAGGTTTAAATCCGACAGAGAATCCTCTGATTTTTCCAGTTTAAAATAATTCTCCAATTCCATGAGAATCTCTGGTGTCAGCATCCTGTCGATTATATTGATGCCCTGCAGATCCTTTTGGGCCTCCATGGTAGCCTCAAAATATCCTCTCAGATAGTCTGGCAATTGGTATTCCATCTTGTCGTAGGAATTTTTTTCATAAAGGGACCCAACAAAACTAATGTCGTTTTTGTACTGGGACAAGTCATCTGCCTGGGTCAGCAAATAGTCTACCCTCTTGGTATTTACAGCCAGTGGAAGGTGGTACACATGCTCCACTCCCATCCCACTAAATTCCTCTACATTTGTCAGGTCAAAAAGGAAAATCCTATTCACATCATTGAAAACCGACATGTGGTACATGGAAATCAAAGGGTTGTCGCAGGACCAACACACATAGGGCAGGCCCATGTCCTGGCAGACATTTGATATGAGAGGGAAATAATTTACTGTAAAAAAGAAATCAAAGGAATCCGCCTTTATAATCTCCACCAATTTGTCAGCAAAGGCCTGGTCCACATCATAATTAAGGAGCTCCTGGCTGACCTCCCTAATCTCGTAACCCATCTCTATGAATGTTTCTCTAATGTCCAGGTAGTTGTATGCCTTCCACCTGTACATAAGTATTTTTTTCATCCCCTCACCTATTCCAACAGGCTGGTCAGCCCGTAACTTTGCTTTAAAATGGCCTCCAGTTGGTTTGCTGTAGTCCTGGCGTCTGCCGTGTGTCCCGACTGCTCCAACTGAGCAATCTGCTGTCTCACCTGCTGCTCCAGAGCGTACATCTGATCAAACTTTGCCTCGTCGGCTTGCCTTGCCCTGATTATATCCAAATGATTTGCATAGAGTTTTGACAGTTGGGCCAGAGAGGCATCCATAGCTGGTCTTAGGCCGATTGCATCTCTAAGTGCAACCAATGCCTCCGTAGGTTTTTCTCCATCGGCACTCTGCAAAAAACTGTCCAAAATATCTGATAGTTTAATCTCTTCAAAGTCTTGTCTATCTCTTGCGTCATCAGATAGATCCCTAGAATCAAACCAGGCATTGGCTGTCCTTACATAATCGTTTATTACTTCTATCAACTCATAAAATCCCCTGATATTGTCAGGGTTTGAGGCCGCCTTTTCTATCATGCGCAAATCCATATATAGTTCCATCTCAGTCTGGGCCGGAGTGTCTTTCATGGCAGACCTAATCTTGTCCAATGCATTTATGTCATACTTTAAAAAGTCTCCGTCAATCTCACTTTGGAAAATCACCCTAAAGGCTTTGGAGGCCAGATACCTTTTTAACACATCATGGATTTCTTTCTTGTGTCCAAACTCTGCACACTTGTCCAATATTTCTATGAGAAAGCCCCTGTTCACTCTCACCACAGGGCCATCCATCTTTAATTTTCTATAGTATTTTGTGAGAGGACCATAGTCCCCCTCCCTCAGACCTGAGGCCATGTTATAGCAGAGAATGTTTGAGTAATTAAAGTAGTCAAAGGCCTCGTTTACAAAGATGCCTGTCTGAAGGAAACATTCTCCAGGCTTGTCCGCCAGCATGTCGTATATTTTTAAATATAGGTTGCAAAGCTGCTGGCATTTTTTATTATCTCTCTTTAGGAAAAAGGCTTTGGCTGCGTAGGCCAGCACCATGGCCCGAGGCATATCCATCAGCCTCTTGTCCTTTTCCAATTCCTCGTATAAAGCGATTAAGTCATCCCATTTACTCTGGGCCTCGTAAACTATTGCAAGGCCACAGACAAAGGTGCCCCTATATCTAATAGCATCCTCCAGGCTGTCATCCTCAGTCTTTTTCATACCATCCAGACATATTTCCATTAGCTCATCATAATATTTTATGGCCCTGTATTCCTGGCAAAGTTGGTACTGCCACCTGAGGTTTTCTGGCATCTCATCCATCATGTCCTTGAGCAGGGGGATGTTGCGCATGCTGTGCTTAAAGTTGTCCTCTGGGCTGGCATAAGCATAGCCAAAATGGCCTGCCCTGGCATCCAAAAAAATGGCGTTGCCATAGGATGGCTCTATATACTCATGGACTTTTCCAATAAAATGAGTCTGTGGAGTGACTGAGCACATGCGGACTACCTCCACATCCTTGTATTCCTTGCCATCAAGCTGTAAATAATTGCGCTGATAGTAACCACCTATGTTGTAACTCAAGCAGTCTTCCTCGTTAAAAAACTTTATGATGTTTTCTGTATCAAGGAAATACTCATCATCATCTATAAACAAAAACATCTGGCCATTGGCCTGGTCTAACTGGAAATTTCTGGCAGCAGCAAAGTCCCCTATCCATTTAAACTCAAATACCTCATCAGCATATTTGTCCACAATGGCCCTGGTCTCCTTTGAGCAGCCGGTATCCACAACCTGAATCTCGCTATCAACTGCCTCCCTAATAGGAAGCAATGATTTAAGACAGCGCTCAGTGGTATCAGCCCTGCCACAGCACAATAATCCAATTGTTAGTAGTTTTGTTTTTTCTTTTGTATTCATAGTTTTATTATAATCAAAAGGCCCGCTATATAGCGAGCCTTGTTTTTATTATTTTAATAAGTTCCGACTACAAGGGGTCTGTACATCTCCTCCCCTTCCTTAACTGGTCCTGCACTGTTTAGGCAAGAATCAATAAGTCTTGTAATCTCTTTTGATACGATTGTCTTCTCCCCTGGCTCTGATACCAGACCTCTGAAGTCGTATATATCAATCTTGGAAATTTCTATTATTCTGTTTGCGATCTCTGCGTGAATATCTGCAAGGATATGTCCTATTTCAAATCTTCTCTGTATTACCAGGTCCCTGTCATGTAAATTCTCGCTGATGTCATATACCATGTTGCAATATTCTTCAAATTTGGAAACGATATCTGAGTAATCCATTCCCATTGATTCAAGGTACTCACCTAAAACCAAGGCCTTTTGCTGGCAATCAATTAATGCTCTGATGTCTTCTAAGTCATCTCCTGTGCGGCCATTTGTGAATCTGCCATTGATGTCTGCCATTTCCCTAATCATTAGTTGCATTCTGTTTCTTGTAAAATATGCCATGGCTATACCTCTCTATCAAATAATAGGGCTATGAAATACATGTACTTTTTGTTTTCATAGCCCCCTATAAATATTTTAATTATTAATTACTACTTTTAGACTACGGTCTTGTTGTCTTTACTGAAGGAGTGAAAGAACACCCTGTGTAGCCTGGTTAGCCTGTGCCAACATTGACTGGCCTGCCTGCTGGAGGATATTGTTCTTTGAGTACTCAACCATCTGGTCAGCCATATCTGTATCACGGATACGAGACTCAGCAGCTGATGTATTCTCAACAACGTTATCCAAGTTGGCGATAGAATGCTCAAGTCTGTTCTGGATAGCACCAAGTTCAGATCTCTGATGAGATACTCTCTGCAGCGCATCTGCGATAGCGTCGATTGCGTATGTAGCATTCTTTCCTGTGTTATCTGATACATTCAATCCGTCGATACCAATTGACTTAGCGTTCATAGCCTCAAGATTGATGTTAATCTTGTTTGACATTGCTGCGTCAGCACCAACGTGAAGGTTGAATGTAAGAGCGTTCTGTACGTTTACATAACCTTTGCTAATCTTGAACTGTACGTCTGTTGTTGTGACTGTTGAACCGCCTGACTCAGAGTTTACAGTTACCATTCTCCAGATTGCATATTCTTCGCCACCCTTTGAATGTTCTGATCCTGTGAGTTCTTCAAGGCTTGCAGCTGAATCTGTAGCACCTACTGAAGATGCTGCACCAAGTTCTGTAACAACATATCTGTATGCTCTAACTGCTGTGATCAGACGAGGGTTTGCCTGGTCAATACCAGATGTGGCATCAAAAGTATTTGAGAAGCATGATACCTCATTACCATTGTATTTGACTGTAGATCCCTGAGTAATCAACTGTGAAATATAAGCTGTTGTAATTCTTGAGTTTGCAACATCAGTACCAGCATCGTTTTCATTGATTGTGTATGTCTTGCCATCGATAGAGATTGTCTCGCCTGCATTTAATACGATACCGTCATCGGAATACTTTGACGTGTCCATGTTGAGGGCTTTACCAATCTGTGAGAATGCATCTTCGTCTGTTCTGTTAACACCGATTGTGTACTGAGTGCCACCGATTGTGTACTTATCTCCAGGAGACAGTGACTTCATTGAGAATGTAGCAACTGTTGTATTCTGGATAAGTGTGCCATCAAGACCTGCATTGTGTGCAGTAATGTACATTTTCTTTAAACCAACATCACCTTTAAGTAAGAATGTCTCATTGAATTTAGTTGTAGATGCAATACGGTCTATTTCTTCTGTAAGCTGTGAAATTTCGTTTTGGATATCATCACGATCTGACTCTGAGTTAGAACCGTTGGCTGCCTGTACTGACAGTTCGTTCATTCTCTGGAGCATGTCATGAACTTCTGTGAGGGCACCTTCAGCTGTCTGTACTGCTGATACGCCATCAGAAGCGTTTGTAGAAGCTCTTGCCAAACCACGAATCTGCTTTCTCATCTTTTCACTGATAGAAAGTCCAGCTGCATCGTCTGCTGCTCTGTTGATTCTATATCCAGATGAAAGCTTTTCTGTACTCTTGCCTTGCTGATCTGTTGTAACATTCAGAGTGCGGGATGCATTCATTGCCTGCATGTTGTGTTGTACTACCATAATAAATTCCTCCATGAGATCCTGCTGAATCCATTCAGCATTTAAATCCGTTTGTGATAGCCCAACATCCGTGTCTGGCTTTGGTTATTAAATTTGTTTTTCAAAAATTCGAATTCGATTTGTAAGGGGTGTTTGTTCCTTACACCTTATTTATCGTTTGGTGTAGAAAAAACTTTACCCCTTAATGAAATTTTTTTAAAATTTTTGTATATTTTTTCCTATCAATGGGAAAAAATAATACCCGCAAAGCCTTTATTTTCAAGGCCTGCGGGTTTTTTCTTTCTTTTTTATAAATTTACTATTTTATTCTGAAAACTTTATTTTTTTCTATCTAAAAAGGCTGGATCCACACCCTTAGAAGGGTTCATCATAGTCTTGTAATACTTGCTAACCACCTCGGAATTTTTCTTAATTTCCCTGGCATCAGATTTTACTTTTGCAAATTTTTCCTTTGCATATTCTCTATTTTTATATTCGGCTGCCTCCACATCTGCAGTCAAATCTGCAATCCTCCTAATCAGGTCCTGCATCTTTTTAATCTCGTCTGCATATTCCTCTCTGTGGGCCTCCACCTCTGGCTTGACCTTATTAAATAATTGCTCAAAGCCATCATCAAGCATTGTTATCCTATCTATTAATTCTGCCTTGAGATTAATATTCTTTTCTAATTCATCTGGCTCTGACATTGGATTCTTTAGGATGGCGGCCTGCTCCTGATTTCTAACCACGAGAATTCTCAGCACATCCACCTTTTTCTCCAAAGATTCTCTAAGCATTATTACATAGTCTCTATTACTGGCCATAGCGTCCCCCTTAAATTAAGAAAAGGCTCCTCAAATCGAGGAGCCTTTAGTTTGTTTAAATTGCTACTTCCCTGGGAGAATCTATCTTCTTCCCATTGGCAGTCATTTTCATGACATCTTTCCAGGTGTCGCGCATGGTGCGCAAGTGTTTGAGCACCTCCTGGAGTGTCTCTGGATTTTTATCAATCATAGCATGTCTCAGGCAGCTCCTTAAATAATTATATACTGCGTGAAAATCTTTTGCTACAGGATATTTGTCATCCAGTGTAATTTCAAATTCTTCTATTATTCTATCTACTTTACGGATATTGTTGTGTGCTTTCTCAATATCATTGTTTTCGCATGCCACAATGGCTATATTGCAAAACTTAATGGCTCCTTCATAAAGCATCAGTGTTAACTCTGCTGGAGAAGCTGTGAGAATTCTATTTTTTGCATAAGCATCATATCCATTGGTTGGTGTCATAGGCTTTGCCCCCTTTTATCTGTAATTATCCAAGCATAGATGTCAATGAGGAAGAGTTGGACTGTAGAGTTGCAAGAGCTGACTCCATTTGAGCAAACTTCTTGTAATATGAATCTTCCATGTCCTTTACCCTTTCTGTCCACTGTTTGATAAGGTCTGAATAGTTGCTGTACTCAGAAGCCATTTCCTTGTCGTTATAAACTGTGTAAACCGATTTAACTGAGGTTGACTTCATCTTGGTGTCAAGATTTTTGTAAAGATCAGACATCATCTGCGTCATAAATCCGATAAAAGCATCAGGATTGTTTGACAAAGCTTTCTTTAACTTGTCCTCTTTGCCGGATGTGGCGCTATCCTCTGGGTCACCATTGATGTGGTATGCATAGTTTTCATTTTTCTCCGCATTAAGGAAACCAAGAGTTCCTATGCCAAATGTTCCCCAAGAATATGAAACTCCATCTATCTCGTATGATTTCATCATAGATGTAGTCATAGTTGTGATTACACCATTTAATGTGCCATCTCTTCTAAGGAGTGAATCCTTAATCTTTGCCTCCCACTTTTCGATTTCGTCCTCAGACATTTCTGCCTTCTCATCATCGGTAAGTGGCTCATAATCAGATGCTGAATCAGCATTATAGAGTTTCATCATCTCATTAATAAGATCGTTATAACCTGAAAGAAACTCTTTTACCTTATCATAAATGCCATCAACATCTGTTGATGTATTTACTGTAATTGGCTGGTCCTCTTCTGTAGTCGCCAAAGCCTGGATAGTAAGTCCATTTACAGTAATTGAATTTGTTGTTGATGTATAACTAACACCATTTAATATGATTTGGGCGTCCTCACCATTAATTTTTGCTACCTCTGTGTAGGTAAGAGAAGCAGAACTTGCAGCATTTGCAATTGTAGTAGCCTGAAGAATGTCTGCTGCTGCCTGGTCTGCTACGTCAGAGGTCTCAGCCTGCACCCAGTCAGAATCGCTAGTATATCCCATGAGATCATCAAGATAATCTTTGAGTGCCTGGTGATCATCCTCTGCCAGCCATTCCTCATATGCAGTTTGGGCTGCGGCCTTTTCATCGTCTGTAAGAGTGGTGCCGGCCTGGTCCACAAAATAGTTGTGGATATATGAGATAGCTTCAGTTAACTCCGTTGTAGCATTACCCTCTCCATCAATATATGAAGAGAATGCTGATGTAGCCTGGGCTCTTGTAACAGTTGACTGGTCCAAAATACCCAGTGATGACAGGGCATTAAGACCTGCTGCGTCTGTTGCCTCAAGTTCAAAATCATTTTTTGCACCAGTGTTTTTTGCACTGATAAAAATTCTGCGATTGTCCGCATCAAAGGAAGCAGACACTCCTGCTGCCTGTAATTGTTTGATAAATTCTGAAATTGTTGTAGTTCCAGTAACCTCAAGTTCTGTGGTTTTGTCTTCGTATGTTGTAGTATTGCCATCAGCACTTTGAGTTGCCACATTACCCACCTTAATTTTCATATGGGCTACTGCTGAAGAGTCGCCACCAAAGGAAAATCCCAGGTCAGCCAAAGTGCTTGTTGCGCTAATGCCTGATCCCAAATCGTTACCAGTCATATAACCTGTTGACGCAAGTTTAGAAATCTCCAGTGTCTGAATACCATTGATAGCATTGCCACTAGCTGTGGCTGTGGCTTTTGTTGTATCAGATACTGCAGCCTTCTTTAAGTTATAGGTTGCAGAATAACGCATGTTACCAATTGCGGTATATTGGTTATAAATCTTAGTATTAAGGGATTTCCACGCATCCTGCTTCCAACTAAGTTTGGTCTGTGCCTTTACATACTTGTCTTTTTTATAACTATATGCAGATACAAGGGCTTCAACCATACCTTCGGTATCAAGACCTGATACCATTCCCGAAACTCTAATTGGCATATTGCTTACCTCTTTTCATCTACCATGATTCCAGCCAATTCCCATGCCTTTGCAATAAGGTCTAAGGTCTTGTCTGCTGGAAATTCCTTGATTACCTTGTGTGTCTCCTTATCTACCATTTTGATAGTGACACGGTTTGTGCCTTCGTGAATTCCAAAAACAGCCTCAGCGTTGGAATTTGCTGAATTGATTTTCTCAACTGCATCCTTGAGGGATGGAGTCATCTGACCATTAGTGTTTTTCTCTTCAACTTCGGCATCTGATTTCTTATTCTTTAACTCAGCATCAATTGTCTCTACAACCTTTGGTTGTGGATTAGTCTCTGCTGAAGAATTTACAGATTGAGTTGGCGCGGTCTTTGCTGAACTTCCTTGTCCCTGGTAGCTGTTGATTGTGCTACTTACTTCGCCGATTTTCATCTTATTTACCTCCTATATACATCCATGTACCTACGAAGTCTTATATTATTAGTTTTCAATTTGTATATCGACTGAAAAATAATAAACTTTATAGTAAATTTAAAAAAATTTACGAAAGGGAGTAGACCCCAATAATCTACTCCCTCAAGAAAAATACTACTACTTTATTTTGTTGTATTTGTGTAGAGATTAAAGAAGATTTTTTAATGCCTCCAGATCGTCCATAGAAAGGGCCTCCTGGTTCTCCTTTTGAATCTCTAAGTATACTTCTTTACGATAGATGGATACTTCCTTTGGTGCAGAAATACCAATCTTTACCTGATCACCGCGAACCTCAAGGACTGTAATCTCGATGTTGTTGTTGATCATGATAGCGTCGCCGGTTTTTCTTGTTAATGCCAACATCAGACCTCACCATCCTTTCTCTTAATAAGATAACGGACTGGCTCGTTGCCCTCGATGATGATTTGATCACCAATGTTGTTATCTGTGTTTATAATGATTGGGGCCTTTAAATTAACCGAAGCCTCATCAAGGTTTTTAGGTACTCTAACTGTGACAAGGATGTAAGTATTGTCTGGCTGCAGATTACCAAGAGGCTCTAATGATCCCTCGTTGATTTCTGGAGCATAGTCAGGCTTTACAACCTGTGGCATCATAACTGGCATTGCAAAGTCAGTCTCATCAAGAGACTGGAGCCACATTATGTTACCCCTCGCCTTCTTTTCCTCGTCAAAAATTAATGTGTATCTTTTCATGTCCGGAAAGCCGATGAGTCCATGAACCAAACTTATGATTTTGTCATCAGCAATCTCAATTTCGCCGAATAGCCTGGTCTTTACGCGCATTATCCCTTCTCCTTTGTTATTTTAATTGTGTCGCTGGGCCGCCACCTGGCTCTACAGGTAATTAAGCAGTGTAGACTGTCCCAGTTTGCTTGCCGCAGTAAGCGATGCCTGATATGCAGTGTAGGCTGCCGTGTAATCAATGATAATCTGGGATAATTCTACGTCATCATTTTTAGACTGGAGCTCCTGAACAGTTTCCTGCTGGTCTCCGACACGGGTCTTTGTCAAATTCAAAGAATCAACCTTACAACCCAAATCAGTAATCCTAACACTTATTGTATCATAATACTCGTCGATTTTGCCTAGTTCTGTAGAGAAAAGTTTCTGCATATTGTCTTCGAAGAAGTCACACTCCTTCTTTGCTGCAGCCAACCACTCCTTGAGATAGTTCTGAGTCTCCTCATCATCATACTGTCCCTCAGACATCATGCTCTGGATTCTGTCATATTTTTTGTGAGCATCAATTGTCCACTGCACGGCTGTAATCATCTCTGTCATATCCCTTTGGATAGAAGAATCAAATACTGTGCTGGCCTCTGTATTGATATTAATAGTCTGGTTTGCTGACACTGTGTACTGGATATCATAATTTATAGTGTTACCTGTAACAGTATCCCCGGACTGATTCTGCACCTTGGCAAACTTGTCATAGACAATAGTCTTGCTCTGTGTCTCATCATCATTCCATGCCACTGAGGTGTCGGCAGGATCTGTAACTGCAATCTTCTCACAGTTATAATAATACTCTGGTCTCAGTTCTCCCTCTGCAAATCCAGTCTTGTCATACTGGATTTCCAGGGTAACATTAGAATTCCTAAAGGCCTCTGAAACCTCTGCCGAGAATACCATCTGGCCGATATCGCGAATTATATAAATCTCGTTGCCTGTAACATTCTTTACACTGTCTGTCATGTGGTCCCGCCATTCTTCCTCTGACTCAAAGACTGTGATTGTATAGTCCCCATCATAGGAGGTGCCGTCTGCCTTATCTGCCATGCCTGACAGGGCTGCAGTGGTACCATTGTCAGGATCGTTGGTATAGGAGAATGCTCTTGTGTCATTTGTAAAATCAAATGTACCAATGGTGTCGCTTTCGCTGAGGCCTGATGTCTCATTATATTTTTCATTGGTGCGCACCATGATGGAATTGATTGAATCGATTGAATCATAGGCCAGGCGGACCCTGTAAAGGTCTGTTTCTGAAATATCAGAAATGGCGTCTGTGTCTGCTACCTCATCCAATGTGGTAGGAACTGTCACGCTGCCACTGTAATATCTGTATTCCTCCAGGGCATCAGAAATATTAATGCACTGGTCAATACGATACTTTGTATTGGCCTCATCCTCTGTAAAGGTGAGGTTGCTGTTTGTCCTGTATCCTGTGAAAACTGTACGTCCAGCATAATCAGAATTGCCCTCTGCAAATATCTGCTTTTGGAGGGATTCCAACTGGGTGATAAGAGTACTTCTGTCCTCTTCATTATATGTATCCTGAGCACCTGTTGTGGCCAGAGTCTTGCAGTCAGCCATAATATCTCTCATATTAATCAGGGCTGTCTCTGTTACATCCAGCCATGAATTGGCATCAGGAATATTCTTGCCATAATATTGGGTAACCTGAGAGAGGGTTGTGGAAAGTCTCAGAGATCTGACTGCAATAACAGGATCATCCGATGGCACATCAATCCTCTTTTGGGTTGTCATCTGTTTGTTTCTTTTATTAACAACCTCTTTGGTGGTATTAATGTTTGAGGCTGCATTATTCATAATCATTTTGTTAGTAACTCGCATAAGTATTACCTCCAATCAGGTATAAAAGACCTCTTTTTTATGAAAAAATTGGTCAGATACAATAGACTTCTTGCCGCCAAACAATGGAATTGTCGGCAAGAATCCTGCTTTGCAGGACAACTTTTCCATAGAATGAAAAAGTTGGTCAGATTCGATGATTGTTTTTCTGATGAAAAACAATCATCTACACGCCCGTCTCCAGGATTAACCTATCATATATTTCGGAAAAAACTGAAATACATTTAGAAGCCAGATTGTACGCATTCTGAAACTTTATCAAATCCAAAGCCTCCTCATCCTCATCAACTCCTGAGATGGACATGCGCTGCTGGGAGATGGATGCCTGGATGTTTGTAAAGTTTGTGGTAAAAATAGAGCACTCCTGGGTGTCTACAGTCACGTCTGCATAGATACACTGGAGGAAGGCATCTCCTCCGCCGCCTCTAAAAAGTTCTTCCTCGCTCTGCAAACTTTGCATTTCCACTATAAGGTCTGCAGCGTCTACACCTGACGAATAGTTTTCAGCAGTGGTAGTGGCAAATATAGAAGAATCTCTCTGGGACTTGTCAGCAATTTTTACATTGCCGGCTGTCAGTCTAAAGTATGTATTGTCGTATTCAATATCTTCCAGACCCTCGTATACAATGTTGCCTTTTTCGTCCGTTACCACCTGGTCATTCTCCATCTTTGGAGTGCGCAGACTGGTAGTCATATCCAATTCCTTGAGAGAATTGGTTGGGTCCTGGGCCACAAAGAATGCTCCCATTTCATCCCCAGATAAGGTAACACCACTCTGCTGAATTGTATTAAAAGCCTCGCAGAAATTTCTCAAGAACAAATTCATCTGGTTCTGATAATATGGTATACCCATAAAATCAACTTCATTACCTATCTGCAATTCTCGCCCAACCAAATTGGATGCTGCTATATCAGTGATGCCCTCTGAAAGGGTAAAGGTAATCTGACTGACGGTCACGTTGCCATTTGCGTCTGTAACTGTGTCAAAATTAAAGTCCTTGTATGTGTACTGGATATTGTTGCACCAGATTGTACCTGTGAGAGGCATATTGAGTTCGTTGACAGGAATGCTAAGTCCAGAAAGTTCTACAGTGGATACATCCTCCGTTAACTGGACACCATTTTCGTCATATACTGCCCTGCCCTCTTCGTCCACTACTGGCACGTCATGTTCAGTCTTTGCTGCAGATACATAGGCATGCAAATTTTCCTTATTATTGCCATCTCTAACCTCAAGCATGGCCTTTAACTCACCACCGCCTGTGGATGGAGTTGCATTAAATCTGTCCCCATCTTTTGACCATACGATCTCGTACAGACCCTCTATATCGCACTGGTTGTAGGTCTCGTTATTTGCTCTGGACACAACCTTTAATGTGTTGAATTCATATGTATCAACCAACATCTGTCCGTTGGCATATACGGTGTAATATGTGGCGCCGGTATCGATGTTGTTGTTATTAGGATCAGATACATCTACTTCCTTGACATCTACATTTACAATCTTGCTCAATTCATCTACCAGAAGGGCTCTCTGGTCTCTCAGCTCATTAGCTGTGGCACCGCCCTGCTCTATGGTGTTAATTTGCTTGTTTAAGATTGCTATCTTTTCTGCAATGGCATTGATATCATCCACAGCAGTCTTTACTTCATCGTTGATAGATGACTGGAGTTCTGTCAGTTTTGTGGATAACTGGTTAAAGTACTCTGTGAGTTCCTTGGCATTGGAAATAAACTGCTTTCTAACAGTGTTGTCCCCAGCATTTCCCTGCATCGAAGACAGAGAGTTAAACATCTTGGCATAGATTGTGGAGAATCCTGTGCTGGATGTGGTCTCTGAATAATAACTCTCAATCTGGTTCATGTAGTACTGCTTCTTTTCAAAGAATCCCAGATTGGACTCGTTATTCCAATATTTCTCGTCGTAATAAAGGTCCCTGCGCTGGGTGACAGATGTAGCCTCCACACCTGTGCCTGTTGTACCATAATTTTGGTAGCAACGGAGGGCAGAGGATGCCACAGTATTAACAACCTGCTTGCTGTATCCTGTTGTGTTTACGTTGGAAATATTGTTTGCAGTTGTATTGATTTGAGCCTGGGATGCATTTAACCCTGACCCTGCAATTGTAAGTCCAAAAAATGTTGATGACATAGGCTATACCTCTTTATCAGCCTCCTAGGCTGTTGAGCAAATGCTCTATCATTTCATTAATTACGTTTATATATCGGCTGCTAGCATTGTATGCTGACTGATATTTAATAATAGAAGATAATTCTTCGTCAGAAGAAACACCAATGACCCCCTGACGGCTGGATTCGATTTCTTCTTTGGTTCCCTGGAGGGAAGCCTCTGTTGTAGCATACACGCTACCTGTATTACCAACCTCGCCAATCCACTTGGTATAGAATCCATTAAATCCACAAGGGGTTGTGTCGCTTGGATTTAAATTAAACTGGCTGTCATTCCAGAGAGCGCTGAGCGCCTGACCCATGGAATAATTTATTTCCTCCTGGTCAGCAAACATCCTGTGAGGAATAAAGGCTTCCTGCTTTTGCAAGTCCTCATTTACATGACTTGTTTTAAGGGAATACAGGGTGGTTGAATCATCCTTGTCCTCCTCGATGTAGACATATATCTGGGCTGTATTCTCATTGCCATCTGTGTCTGTAAAGGTCACGGTAGTCAGGTTGTATCTGTCACTGCCGTTTCTAACAAACAATTCTCGAGGTGGCAACTCTCCGTCAGTACCTACCGATGAATTTGCCAAATCCAAAATCCTAAATTCCGCATCTGTATTTACTGAATAGGTTTGTACAAGGCCATTCTCGTCCGTATATGTGGTGGTCTTTGTGGCTGTGCCGTCTCCGTTTGTAGTCACATTGACTGTAGCTGATCTAGCGATGCCATTCTCGTCCATGATGTCCCTATAATATGTGTATGACATTGCTGTAACATCAGATGAAACCTGGGTCTGACCATTCATATAGGTGATAGTAACAGGCTCGTCTGTGCTTGCCTCTGCCACACTTAACAGTGGACTAAAGAGGTTGTTTATATCTGTCATTATCCTATGGACCAAGGTGTCCAGTTCCGCCTCTGTGTTCATCATTACGGAATTTGAAATTCCATCGTTATATTCATCTGCCGTAAGAACACTGGTGCCATCCTCATTGTAAAAGTCGGTATAGTCTGCCCACTCGTCTCCTCTGGCAAGAAGAAGGGCTTTTACCTCTCCAATATCTGTATTCTTATCAGCAGCAATATTTTCAAGATTGAAAACCGGATAGTAATGTGGGTCATCCTCGTCGTCCAAATTGGAAAGGTGAATCCAATATGGATGAACGAATCCAGTGAGCAGGTCTGTAGAAACCCCAATCTCATTGCAGTTAATCTCGTCTACAAACTCCACACCCTCTATCTGAATGCTGACAACCGACCGTGGGTCCTCCTCATAGGAGATGGAAACAAGACCTGACAGCTCATCTAAAAGGAGGTCTCTTTGGTCTCTCAGGTCCATGGCCTTTTCAACCTTTGCCGCCTCAATAGTCTGGATGCGCTTGTTTAGGTCAACTATCTTGTTGCCGATTTCGTTTATTCTGTTAATGTCTTCTCTGATTTTGGAATTGATTATAGACTGATAGTCTTCCAAACCCTGCTGCACTGCTGAAGCACGGCTTAAGAAAAGGCTAGACTTCTGCAAAATCAGGTTTTGATTTACGGTGTCTGAAGGGTCTTTGGCAAACTCCTCAAATGCTTCCTCCAAGTCGGCGATTGCATTTTTGAAAGCCTCTCCATCAGACTCCTGCAAGTGGGTGTAAACCTCCTGAACTGCCTCTGAACTAGCGCTATAAAAAGAATATCGCCCATTCTCTGTGCGATAAGCCTTGTCTAAAAAGACATCGCGAGCGTGGACGATTGTACCAATCTGCACGCCAAGGCCAGCGTACTGGCTACTGACTGCAGCATTTCCAAATTTAATATAATCTCTATCAGCATAAATAACCTGCTCACGCACATACCCTTCGGTATTGACATTGGACAGGTTGTTTGCTGTTGTATTTAAACCATTTGATGCCGACTGAATACCAGACGCTCCAACATATAAGCTTCCAAAACTATTAGCCATGACAAACTTCTCCTTGCTGTAGATAAAGGTTGAAGCCCGCTCACGCCTCCTTGCGATGGAGCCCATTTGTTAGATTAGTGCTGGTAGTATTTTCTACTGTTTTGCATCAAATCCTGAATTTCCAAGTAATTCACCTGTGGTAACAGCATTGCGACCATAATTAGATGTCTGTGGTGCCTGCTTTGCACTCTTTAAGAGTGTAATGTCAAACTCCACCATCTCCAAAGCCTGCCTAAGGAGGTTTTGGGTCTGAGTATTGAGGGTCTGCATCTTGTCTGCAGCATCTCTAAGTCTACCCTTGGCATCTATTAGTTTTTTCTGTTCCACTGGTTGGTTAGCAAGATTATCGATCATCCATGATACGGTAATCTGCTGGCCATCGTGTCCCATAACTGAAGCAATTGAGCCCAAAATATGGGTACGTCTTTTTTCTAACTCAAGTAAGGAGTCAGCAATAGCCTGCTCCTGAACGGTAATTGACTCCAGTATGTCAAGCTTCTGATGGATTATAGAATCCTTCTTTGGTCCATTCAGACTAATTAACTTTTCATACTGCTCCGTTTCACCATCCATAGCCTGGAGCAATTCTTCCATTAAACTGGCCACGCTTTATCCCTCTCGTATCTCTTGTTTCAAAGCCCAAAGTTTTAGCCGGGCTAGGGCTAAAGGCTATACTAAAGTATAGTTGTATTAGCCAATAACTTTGCTGCAAAATCATCTGCACTTACTTCGTAAGTACCAGATTTGATTCGCTCCTTGAGATCTGCTACAAGGTCCTCTCTTACGTCTGTGCTTTCAGCAACGGCTTTCTTTGCTACCTGATAGTCCTTGCCTGTAGACGAAATCTGAACCTGATCACGTCCCATAGAGTTTGTTTTGCCAGTCTGAGATACATTTTTTGTACTTGATGACTGATATAGCTGTGCTACCTGATTGTAAGCCTCTATACGCATAACTACACTCCTTTCCTCCCTTTGTGTGATCTATATAAGCAACACTCGATGTCTACAATTTTTCTTTACATCTACTTTATCGGAAAGCCATAAAAAAAACTTAACAGGAGAACCAAAAATTTTTCACAAAATTTTCAGCCTCCTGTTATCACTGTTGCACAATTGCCCTTTTATTTAATTTTAAAATGTTCTATTGTACATTGCGTCACATTCTGCATTGGTGACAAGTTCCCCGTCATCTGTATAGAAACCTAATTCCTTTAAAGTATTTAATGTGTTGACAGACTCTGGAGAAAGATTTGTGTAGACATACTTTTCCTTTTCAGGAGTGTAGTAGTCTTCGTTCCAATAGTATGTGCTGTCATCACTGATGCCCTTTTCGTTGTAGAGTTCTAAAGAAAACTCATTTGCATACTTGCTATAATAGGTATCTCCAAAACTCTGAGTGAAGAGAGTCCCAGCATCCACATCCTTTAGGACTGCCTCATATACCTGTTGATACAAGGCTTTTTGCTCATCCTCTGTATATCCTCCCAGGTCTGAATACACGCTATCATAGTAGCCTTCCTCCTCGTTAGGATACATGATGGCAAAAGTAACTTTATTAACTGAGCTAGAGTCCCAACTGTCCCCTATGACATGCTTCTTTATATTCTCTGGATCATTTACAAGATTAAAGAAGGCATCTGTCACCTCAGAATATTCATGGGTGGCATACTTGCTATTCTCGTCTATAACGCCATAAGACCTGCTGATTGTCCTGCCGTCTTTCAGCTTGTATTTAATACTAATCATGTCGCGATAAAGGTCAGGGTCCTTAATCTGATTAAAATCTCTAATCTCCTTTTTGTCGGCGATGATGGCTCCATGGACGGCCCTGACTGCATCAATCTCTGCGGTCTCTGTCATTACCATGGTGTAATCAGAAGAGATACCTGCCCAGGCGATATCCTCCAATTTTGGAATCCTATTCTCCACCCCAAAGGCATCAAACCTGAGCCCCAGGAGGATGGCAAAACATACCAGGGTGTAGCATATGCAGCCCAGGCCTGATTTCATATTAAATACCCTAAAAGTCTTGGCAATCATCATCTGGCTGGCATAGAAGACTATGATACCGATGAGAATCGTGGCTCCTATAACTGCTGCAAACCTGATGGAGTAAGACATTCGGTCATCATAGTTAAACATCTCTACAATAATGGTGGCTGCTGTAAGTGAAACAAAGAAAGAGAAGCCTACAGCAAAAACTGGCTTTAATACAGGGACTGTAATAAAATCTGCCACAGTCTCCAATTTCTTTTTCGTGTACATGAGATATGCCAGGCCCAGAAATACAAGGGCTGCCACAAGATATCCTACCAGGACTTTCCAATCTCCTATTGTGGTCTCTACACCTATTATCTGGTCGGCCTCATCCCATTTAAAGTCGTATGAGATATGGCAGTTGGCTGTCATATATGCACAAGGAGTCATGGCATTCTCAGAAATATCGCCCAGTGCATCGGAAAGACCAAAGAGGGCCACCTCAGCAAACATTCTCATGACAAACTCGCAGAGAATATATATAAAATTAAAGAGGAAGTAGAAAACTACTGCTGTGGCCACCTGGCCTGAAATCATAAGGGTGCATACTGCAAAGCAGTCAAAGAAAATAATCTCCACCAGTTTTGAAATAACCCAATATCCGATTTCCTTAAAACATCCTGCTCCTGTGGCAAGAGATGCCACAATGGTAACCAAGCTTGTAACAAGGTATGGCAGGATGGTCATAATAAGGACTGCCAAAACATTTGATGTAAACAATGATTTTCTGCTTACCGGAAAAGCATGAATCATATATGAATCTCTTTTTGAGAAGAGATAATGAAAGGCTAAGGCTGCAATTATTATGGCGAAAAACATTGGGGTAATTGCCTCTGATGTAGTAGACAGCCTTTCCATCATGGCAGATCTTGCCCTTAAATGCATGGAGATTTTGCCCATGTCCATGTAGCTGACCTGCCTAGACATAAGATAAGGAATAGGCAGCATAAAGAGCAGGATGAATGTGTAGAGGACTGTAGGTATCCATGTGCGACTGAGAGTCTTTAAAAATATGGCCTTGTTAAAAAATGATGTCTTTGACCGCATAATTCTCACCTCCCAATTCGTATATGAATATTTCCTCAAGTGTCAATGGCAGCACGTCCATAAGCATAGGGTGCATAGCTCCGATACGGGCCTCCGCCTCCCCTGGTGCCCCCTTTACAATCAGGGTGTGGACCCTGCCAGAAGAGATTTTTCTGAGAACCTCCACCTCCGGTGGAAGGGCTGGCATCTCTCCTTCAAAAGCCACCTGGATTTTTGTAATAGATGTCTGCAAGTCATCCAAAGATCTCTCCAGGAGAATCTTTCCATTATTCATGATGCCCACGTGGTCGCAGACATCCTCCAATTCTCGTAAATTGTGAGAAGAGACAAGGACGGTAAGTCCGGTCTCTGCTACATCCGACATGAGAAGGGACCAAATCTGTCTCCTCATAACAGGATCAAGTCCATCCACCGGCTCATCCAAAATCATAACATCAGGTCTGCTGGCAATGGATAGCATAAATGCCACCTGCTTTTGCATACCCTTTGAAAGTGTCCTGACCATCTTTTTCATATTAATAGCAGAAAAGCAATCTGCAATCTTGAAGAAAAGATCCTGGTCAAATTTTGGATACATCCTCTGATAGTATTTCATCATGTCCAGTGTATTGGCCTGGGTGAAATAAAAAATATCATCAGGGATAACAGCAAGGCGCTGCTTTAATTTTTCATTTTCATAGACCTCCTGCCCATGGATTTTGACAGACCCGCTATCTGCCTTGTAAACTCCGCAAAGGTGTCTGATGATTGTAGATTTGCCAGCACCATTTGGCCCAACCAGACCATAGACAGCCCCAGTTTCTACATGCATATTCAAATCATCCAATGCGACAAAGTCTCCAAAACGCTTTGTGACATTATTTACCTGTATCACGCTTGGCTCCTCCCTTCGCAAGTTCTTCGATTCTCTTGATTAATTCATCTTTGTCTTGGTTCAAATACAAAAGCTCTTTTACAATCTCATCGAATTTTTTCATTAATTCGCCCTTTCTCCCCTGGGCAACGTCCGCTCTGGTCGCAGCAAAGCTTCCCTTGCCAGCAATTGTATAAATGTAACCTTCCTGTTCCAGTTCCCTATAGGCCTTTTGGATTGTATTAGGATTGATAGACAAACTGGTAGCCAATTCTCTAACGCTTGGCAGTTTTTCGTCCTGAGCAATAGCCCCTGTCACCACCAATTTCCTAAGTCCATCCTTTATTTGCTCATATATAGGTCTGGAATCCCTATAATTTAACTGGAGCATGTAGTGTCCTCCTACCACTCTCTGTATTAGTTGTGTTAATACACTTATAGCACATTAAGTCTTTTTTGTCTAGTTTAATTGCAATTTTTAGGTTTTATTTCCTAAATTGCCTCCTTCTATCTAACAATTAAATACTTTATAATTAATTTATCTTTTAATTAAAAGGAGGAGTAATTTATGAGACACAAAAATGTGCTCAAGAGGGTGTTTACACTCTTACTGGCTTTAGTAACAGTTTTCTCTGTTGCCTACAAGCCACTACCTGTTTATGCCTACGAAACAAAGGCTGACATTCGCTCTATCGCCAATGTTCCATCCGATTTGTCAGGCAAGACAGTTATCTTACATACTAATGATGTGCATGGTGCTATCGACGGATACGCACAGGTTGCTGCATTAAAGTATGAATTTCAGGCAAGGGGTGCAGAGGTCATTTTGGTAGACTGCGGTGACTTTATGCAGGGCAGTCCTTATGTTAGTGCATCAAAAGGCTACGATGCTGTAACCATGATGAACTTTGCAGACTATGACATCGCTACATTAGGTAACCACGAATTTGACTATGGCTACGACCAGTTAAAGACAAACCTTGCAAGAGCATGGTTTAAGACCATCTGCGCTGATGTTTATGGCCCAGACGGAAAAACTATCTACGATCCAAACGTAGTTTACACAACAAGTGCCGGTTTCAAGATTGGATTCTTTGGAATGGAGACACCTGAGACACAGACAAAGGTTAACCCTGCTCTTATCAAAGGTATCAAGTTCGCTTCAAAGTCTGAACTTTACACTATCGCTCAGGACCAGGTTAATACATTAAACGCACAGGGCTGCGACCTTGTTGTTTGCTTGTCACACCTTGGTGTTGATGATGAGTCTGCTCCAGATGGACACCGCAGTGCTGACCTTTATGCCAACACAACAGGAATCGATTTGATTCTGGATGGTCATTCTCACACAATAATGACAGCAGGAGAAGGAGATGCTCCTATCCAGTCTACTGGTACAAAATTTGACAAGATTGGTATGGTAGTTATCAACAACGAGACAAAAGAAATTGAAGACAACTACCTCATCAAGTGTGATGACGGTATCGTAAAATCTCCTGCAATCCAGTGGGTTTGCGAAGCTATCACAGACAGAATCGACACAGAGTACAATGTTAAATTTGCTACTTCAGAAGTTGATTTAAATGGCAAGAAGGATCCAGGTGTTCGTACAGGCGAAACAAACCTTGGTGACCTTATCACAGATGCCCTTAAATGGAGCGTTCTCAAAGAGGGCTCATTAAAGGTTAAGGAAGACCACGTAGTTGCAATTACAAACGGTGGTGGTATCCGTGCATCTATCAAGACAGGTGATGTTACAAAGAAAGACCTTAACACAGTTCTTCCATTTGGTAACACAGTAGCTGTTGTTTATGTATCAGGTGCAGAGCTCCTAGAGGCTCTTGAGGCTTCTACATATTGCACACCAGCTGCAATCGGAGGTTTCCCTCAGGTATCTGGTATCAAGTTTACAATTAACACAACTGTACCATTCGCTCAGGGCGAGGCTTATCCAGATTCTACATACTACAAGCCAGCATCAATCAACCGTGTATCTATCCAGAGCATCAACGGCAAGAAATTCTCTCTCACAGATACATACGCAGTTGTAACAAACAACTTCTGCGCAGCAGGTGGAGATACATACTTTGCATTTGCCAATGCATCAGACCAGTTTGATACAGGTATCGTAATGGACGAGGCTGTTATGGACTACGTTCAGACAGAGTTGGGCGGCAAAATCAAGGCTGCTGATTACGGCTCAGTAAAGGGCAATATCACATTAAAATAATTTGCCATCAATATAATAAGTAATGCAAAAAGGAAGGCAAGCCGATTTAGGCTTGCCTTTTTATTGTCTATATTTTCCTCTTTTAGAAATTCATCATATCGTCATCTTCTTCTCTTTTTAGGTCCTCTGGGGTCATGTACTTGCGGAAAACCTTTTCCATAATAGGGTGTATTGCAATTGCAAATAGGCTAGGTGCAAAGAGTACAAGGACTGGCACCCTGTAGAGAATCAGGAGTCCTAAAATGATCTCGCCTAGGATTGCCAGGGTCCATGGTATGTTTATAAACATAATTGCAAGAGAGACCTTAAAAGTATTTTTGAAATCATTTTGGAATCTTGCAATGTAAGCAAAGTGATAAATTGCCCAAATCATTACCAGGACAAGGACTACCATAAAAAACCATGGGGCCGCTGCAAAGAGTACTCCTTTGCTCATACTGTCCTTCATAATGTATACATCAGCTATAAGGACCAACTGGACCAGAAGGAAAATCAGCCATGAAAGGGTGGCCTGTTTGAAGTTGCTTTTGAAAGATTTAAAATATTCTGTTGTGTATCCCTTACCCCTGAATATGCATTTGTGGGTGACATAATAGAGGGCTGTCATGCTATCGCCAATTGTAAAAATAGGGATACTGGTAAGGAAAAAATAAAATCCAACTAGTACTACATCTGTAATCTTGGTAAGTCCATCCATGAACTTGCCGCCGTAAAAATTTTTCACTGTCTTTCTCCTAATTATCAATAATTATTTAAGTTTGCCTGTCTCGATGTCGTAAAGGACCTGGTAAAAGGCATCCATATATTTAGGGTTGTCGGAAAGGTCTGTTATGACCAGATAGCACATGCTAGGGTCTAGACCAAAATATTCCTGGACTGCTGTGCCAGAGATATTGATCGCTGCATAATTGTCGTAGTATTGTTCTGTGTCTGGGTTGTACTCAGTGAAAGATACTTCCTTGTCTGGCCACATGTCCAGCAATTCCTGTGGCAAAACCTGAGTCACATCATAAGGGGTACCAAAATTGCAAAGGTACTGGACACCATCATCGTCGGTAAATGCAAAATCCATTTGTCCACTAATGGTGAAAAGATCCACCTGATTGTACATACCTGAAACTCCAGAATCTGGAACAGCCGAAAGACCTCCTCTATAAGAAAATCCCTCATGCTTTTCCATGCCCAGTTCTGCCGGCAATGTGTCCATCAGGGACTCATTATAATTTTCAGAATTGATAACCACCCCGTACAGTTTGTAGTCTACGTAGGTCAAGCGCTGGTGAATGATGTAAACCACTGCAGTTATGATAATAAGCACCACCAATATGTGGAGTTTGTAATAAGACCATATATATTGGAATTTTTCTTTTGTAGTCATTTGAGCAAGTTTTGCCTTTTCTCCTGCAAAGGTTTTTCTGACAGCCTCTTGCTCCTGGTCATTGTAATCTGTTCCCATAACATTACCTTCTTTACTTCTTAATAGTGATTTTCACTAGTATTACTTTAATCAAAAATACGGGCCTTAGCAAGGAGCTAGGGCCCGATTTAATAAATTTTTAATCTCTTTAAATATTAGATTTCAAGAAGCTTTGCGTAAGCCGCAAGAGCATCTGATGTATCGCCTGCAAGAACCTTCTTTGCAAGAGTCTTTCCCAGTTGAACACCTTCCTGGTCGAATGAGTTTACATTCCATACAAAGCCCTGGAACATAACCTTGTTCTCGAAATGAGCAAGGAGAGCACCAAGTGTCTCAGGTGTAAGCATTTCTCCGGTGATAAGTGATGATGGTCTGCCACCTGCAAAATATTTATTCTTGTTGTCATCATCTTTACCACAGGCAAATGCCATAATCTGGGCAACGACATTTGCGCAGAGTTTCTGCTGTGATGTGCTGTTTTCGATAACAACATCATTTGCCATCTGGCTCTTCTTGAATCCTACAAACTGAAGAGGAATAATGTTTGTACCCTGGTGGAGGAGCTGGTAGAAACTGTGCTGTCCGTTTGTACCTGGCTCACCAAAGATAACTGGACCTGTAACATAATCTACAGGCTCGCCAAATCTATTTACGCTCTTGCCGTTTGACTCCATGTCAAGCTGCTGGAGATGTGCAGGGAAACGGCTGAGGCCCTGTGAGTATGGGAGCACTGCTGTTGACTCATAGCCAAGGAAATTGCGCTCATATACACCGATAAGGGCATCAAGCATTGCTGGGTTCTTTCTGATATCAGCATTCTTGCCAGTCTCATCCTCTGCTGCTGCACCATTTAAGAAGCGAGCAAAAATTTCTGGACCAAATGCAAGGGAAAGTACTGCACCACCTACTGATGAAGAAGATGAGTAACGTCCGCCGATATAATCATCCATAAAGAATGCATCTAGGTATCCCTCATTCTTTGCAAGTGGAGATGTCTCAGATGTAACAGCAATCATGTGCTTAGAAGCATCAAGACCTGCCTTTGCAAGGGCATCCTTTACAAATGACTCGTTTGTAAGAGTCTCAAGAGTTGTACCTGACTTTGACACGAGAATGAAAATAGACTTTGAAACATCGATGCCAGCAAGCACTGCTGATGCATCATCTGGGTCTACATTTGAAATAAAGTGAGCCTCCATTTTGAACTCACCATTTACCTTTGCCCAATTCTCCAGGGCAAGGTACATAGCACGAGGGCCAAGATCTGAACCACCGATACCAATCTGCACTACTGTTGTAAACTTTTCACCCTTTTCGTTTACAATCTGACCAGCGTGAACCTTGTTTGCAAATTCTGCAATTCTCTCCTGCTGCTTTACATAGAAATCTCTTTTATTAACACCGTCTGATACTACTGCATCACCCAACTGACCGCGGGTAAGCTGATGTAAAACCAGACGCTTTTCTCCTGTATTGATAACCGCTCCATTGTATAATTCCTTATACTTTTCAACAAGCTGTGCCTCATCAGCCAACTCCTGAAGTGCGTCAAGAACCTCGTCATCCACTTCCTTTGAAGCGAAGTTGTACGCCATGCCATTTGACATTGCAACAGAGTATTTTGCAACACGCTCAGCTCCATTTGCACCTGACATAACCTCTTTAAGATTTACCTTGCCCTTTAATCCAGCAAGTCTCTTGTAAGAATTTAACTTATCAAAGTTATTCCAATTTACCATTTGTTGTTCCCTCTCTTCTAATACTGTTTCAAAAACATTCAATGCAAGTTTACCCCAACGCCCGCCCCATTTCAAGACCTGCCCCAGCCCCCAGGCCCCACAGGCCACTGCCCTCTACAACCTAAAATGTTTCTCTAAAGTCCTTGGCCCCATGTTCTCTGACAATCAGCCGGAAAATTCCAGTTTTTCTTATTGCCCCAAGCAAGCATCCCGTGACTGTCTTTTAACTGGTTTTACAATTCAAAAAAATGTGGGACTGACACAGACACTTATTTGTTTACAAATCTTGCAGGTCCTTTAGGGATAGTTGCTTTACCTCTCCGTTCAATAAGAAATGCGACAAAGTGAATTTGTGGGACGCAGGCGCCGCACTTTATGCGACGTCCTGTCACTGTCGTGCTCTCGCCGACGTCCTGTCGGCTCACGCCTGCGTC
>JAIKWH010000050.1 GCA_024684955.1 Pseudobutyrivibrio sp. | reverse complement strand
AGCAGCTGTAGGAATCTTGAAAATAGCATCTCCCATGTATCTGGAATATGCTGAATCTCCATCCTGATGAAGATTTTTAATAAATGGAAATACTCCATTCATCACAACATCATACATTTCATCTGCTGATCCAAGGTTCTTGAACTTGCTCCATCTGTACTTCTGACAATCACCCGGGAACATACTCTCAAATTCTACACCAAGAAAGTTTGATTCATTTTCCTTTGTTGTCTCAACATCATCCAGCTGCTTTATAAATAAAAGATAAGTAAACTGCTCAATTACATCCAATGGATTAGTGATACCACCAGTCCAGAATGTTTCCCATATTCTATCAATTTTATTTCTTAAATCTCCTGTAATCATATAATCCTCCACTAATTCAAATAAAAATTTTTAAGCCAATTATTCCATAAAATAAACAATATTATTTTATCATTAATATGCTTTTTCAAGAAGAAAATACCTGCGTTTATTATGAATTTTTTTACCTGTAATGCTCTTCAATTTTACATTGCCAATTTTCCTCCCGCTCTTTATCTAGATCTATATCTAAATCTTCTGCGTTTTCCCACCAATTATAACATTTTAACAGGTGTCTTATTTTCATCGATTATTGTTTTGCATCTATCTTCCATCTTCACCTTAAGGTCAGGTGATTCTTGAATATGAATAGATGGTACCATCTTTAAATCTTGTGTGCTGCTTATATTGTGAACTGTATTCATTAATATCTCTCCCTCAATGTTATTATTCTTGATTACAGTAATAATATATTCTATAAAATTCATCTATATATCGAATTATAAATCTTCAAAACTAAAGGCAACCGAAGTTGCCTATACTATTATTAAATAAAGAATAATCCAGTAATTATAACTACCACAATTATGAATTGTCTCAGCCAATTGCACTTCCCTTGTGATAATCTATCCCAAACTGATAATACCTCTCTAACTGGAAGCAATAAGACACCAGCTATCATCCATATTAGACCAACAATCGGACTTCATCCAAACAATGGGATGATAGAGAATAAAATCATGAAAACTGCCAATGGCCAATCAACTATATTATGAAATAGCCCAATATTAATATATTTGGTTTCTTTTCATAAATTGTACTATCACCATTATGACTATTTATAAATTCATTATCACTGAATTCATAAATAGGCCCATCATAAGTAGTACGTTTTGAACCAAAAAATTCCTTAGTTATACTTTCAACAAATCTATTTTTTTATTAATGATTCAGTACTATTTTCCTGAATAGTTTCACTTACATGCGTTTTGGAACTATCATCATCTACGATTACATCCACTGTTGCTTCAAGTACAAAGCGTTCCGGCTCCATACTATACTCTTCCAATGGATGCATAATCAAAGCCACTAGAATATCTTTCATAAATCTCTGAAAAATTAAGGTTCACTCCCACAAGTCCATTCTCAGGTTTTACTGTAATGGCTTCATAGGTCTGGTTCATTTTTTGAACCTCATTGGTGGTAATTGAAAACACTAAAAAAGAGCGATTTTTCAAGGGTTTGAAGAATCGCTCTAAGGTTCAAATTGGTATGAAATTAAGAATCAGATGTCGTATGAAATCTTGCAGCCCGCATAAATACGCTATTTTTCGCTGATTTTGTTCCATTCGTAAGGGGTATTCTGATATACGTAATAATTCAGCCAGTTAGCGTACAAGATGTTGCCATGGCTCCTCCAGGAGAGGGATGGTCTGGCCTCCTCATCGTCATCTGGATAGTAATTTTTGGGCATTGAGATAGGTAGTCCCTTTCCCTTATCCCTCTTGTACTCACTATCCAGGGTAAATCTATCGTATTCTGGATGGCCCATAACAAAGATATTGCTACCATCCTTTGACATACAAAGGAAGACCCCTGCTTCATCAGATTTCGCGCAGACAACCAAATCCTCACAGGCCTCAATATCTTCTGTTCTTACTCCTGTATGTCGGCTGTGAGGGGCATAAAAACTGTCATCAAAACCTCTGACCAAAGGTAACTTCCTGTTTTGCACATGGTGAGTAAAAACCCCAAACATCTTCTCATCAAGGTCATATTTATTTATGCCATAGCGATAGTAAAGACCTGCCTGGGCTCCCCAACAAAGATGCAGAGTGGATGTAACATTGGTTTTTGTCCACTCAAAAACTTTGGTCATCTCCTGCCAATAATCTACCTCCTCAAAAGGCATCTGCTCCACAGGGGCACCGGTAATAATGAGTCCATCAAAGGTCCTGTCGTAAACATCCTCTATATTCTCATAGAAATTGTTTAGGTGGGTCTTTGAAGTATTCTTGCTCTCGTGGCTGCCCACAGTGAGAAAGGTAACATCCACCTGCAGAGGGGTGTTGGAAAGGGAACGCAATAGTTGTAACTCAGTAGCCTCCTTTAAAGGCATGAGATTTAAAATACCAATTGAAATAGGTCTGATATCCTGGTGGGTGGACCTATTCTCGTCCATTACGAATATGTTCTCATGCTCTAGTATGGCCTTTGCAGGTAAGTCATTTTGTATACGAATTGGCATAATATCACTTCACTTTCTATTATTAGTCCTTATTTTTATCCAAACATATTAAGGAATTCTTCCTCGGTAATAATAGGAATTCCATTCTTTATTGCAGTAAGATTTTTGTTTGACTGAGAGGCATTATCATTGTTTACCAGGTAGTTTGTCTTTTTAGAGACAGAGCCGGTCACATTGCCTCCCTGAGACTCAACATAGTCTACAAATTCCTGCCTGTTCTTGTAGTGGTTGACATTTCCTGTGATGCAGAATGTGAGGCCCATGCACTTGCCATCAGTGATGCTGGTAGCCTCCACCTTTTTTAATTCTACCTTGGTGAGGAGTTTTTCAAACAAAGCCCTGTTATTTTCATCCATATACCAGCTGCGGATTGAATTGGATTTTTCTACTCCAATGCCATCAATATCCTCAAAGCCAGTGTCATTATTTAGTCTCTCCATAAAGCCATCAGTGCCGCAAGTGCTAATAATCTTTTTGGCAGCATCTAGGCCAATCATAGGAATGCACAGGGCAAAGATAAAGTTTACCGGCTCTATGGTCCTCCTGTTCTCAATTGATTGAATAATATTGGCATAAGACTTTTCTCCAAAGCCCTCCAACTGAATTATGTCAGCCTTGTGGTTTGCAATGTCATATATGTCTGCAAAATCCACTATATATTTTTCATTGATAAATTTGTTGATAGTCTTTTCTGACAAGCCATCAATATCCATACCGGACTTGCTGACAAATCTGGTGTATTTAACCAGGTGCTTTGCTGCGCAATTAGGGTTGGTGCAGTGCAAGGTCTCAACCTCCGTCTTGTCAGAGACCCAGATCTTTGTCTCAAAGCCACATACAGGGCATTCCTTTGGAATCTCAAAATCTGTGCCATGACCATCAGCCTCAATCACCTTTGGAATAATCATATTGGATTTGATGACCTTTAGGCTGGTCTTTCTGTCTGCCCCGATGCCCAGCCTTCTCATTTCTGAAATATTGCACAGGCTTGCTCGTCTAACCTCAGTGCCCTCCAAATTGACCACATCGAAAACTGCAACTGGAGAAATGGTAGACATGGCACAGGACCATTCCACATGGTCCAAGGTAGTAGTGGCTGCTGTATCCTGCCATTTAAAGGCCATGCCTGCATTTGTTGCATGATGCCCTGTAACAGAACCAGTCTGGGCAAAATCTGTATCATCAAATGTAATAACCAGGCCATCCACAGGCAGATTCATTTGGCCTGACCTGACTATCTTTGTCCACTTATCAATAGTCTCCTGCAATTTGTCAGCAGAGGTCGCCTCCCTGTCTACCACATTAAATTTCATGTCTGAAAGAAAATTCATTCTCTCTCCCCATGAAATCATTTCATCATCAATGTGAACCAGGGTAAAGGCATTGAAGGAAACGCACCTGTCCTTTACCTCACTGGCTCTTTTGCTATCAAGAGAAAGAGTACCTGCCACCAGGTTTCTAGGGTTGGCATAGGACTCCTCTGAGTCATCAATCATATCGTTTAGCCTATTAAAATCATCATAGGAAATAACAGCCTCCCCCCGGACTACCATGTGTCCCTGATAAGAAAGTTTTTCAGGCAATCCTGATATATATGCTGCCAAATAAGTAATGTTGGTACCTATGCTACCGTTTCCTCTGGTCATCAGTTTAGTCAACTTGCCATTGTCATAGGTGGCAACCAAGGTGATGCCATCCAATTTCCAGGATAGCCAGATAGGTCTATCTCCCGCCCACTTTTGCAAGTCTGAGACATTCTTACTTTTTTTAAGTGAAAGGGCTGGGTACTCATGAGCCTCCCTGTTGCCCTCACCAATACTTTCATCAGCACCAGTCTTTTGAGTTGGGCTGTCAGGGAGAATGTATCCTGTCTCCTCCTCCAGTTTCACCAATTCATCAAACATGGCGTCCCACTCATAGTTGCTCATTATCTCATCTTTGTCATTATAATAAGCATCAGAGGCCTGGTTTAATTTTTCAACTAGTTCTTCTATTTTATTCTTTTCTTCCATTAATTCTTTGATCCCTCTAACATTTTATTAAGAGTGGCAAACTCTTTGTCAGTAATATCCCTGTAGGAATCCTCTTTCAAATCTCCTAAAAGGATATTCATAATCCTAACCCTTTTTAGAGAGAGAACTCTGTATCCCAGGGCCTGGCACATTCGTCTGATTTGTCTATTCAGCCCCTGGGTGAGAATGATTTTAAACCTGTTGTGAGTAAGTTTTGTCACCTGACATTTTCTTGTGGTAGTGTCCAACTCCTCCAGGTAAACTCCTGCTCCCATGGCCTTGAGAAAGTCTGCGGTCAGGTCCTTGTCCACAGTGACTAGATATTCCTTTTCGTGAGAATTAACTGCCCTCATAATCTTGTTGACCAAATCCCCCTGGTTTGTGAGAAGGATAAGTCCTGTAGAATCCTTGTCCAGCCTTCCAATAGGGTAAATCCTAGTTGGGTAGGCAATGTGGTCTATTATATTGTTTTTTTCTCTCTTTTCTGCGGTGCAAACTATGCCGGCAGGTTTATTGTAGGCAATAAGCACTGGCTTTTTAGACTTGTTGGAAATCTCCTTGCCCTTGTAGACTACTATATCAGAGCTAGAGACTTTCATGCCCATTAGAGCAGGCTGGCCATTTACCAAGACCTGGCCCGCCTCAATGGCAGCATCAGCAGCCCTCCTGGAGCAAACACCGGCATCGCTTAGGTATTTATTTAATCTAAATAATTCTTCTTCCAAATGAATCTCCCTGAATATAGAAAATGTGACACCTCCATAGAAGGTGCCACTTTATATTTACCGAAATTACTTTGATAAAAGGTCAGTTCTAATATAGCCTTCCTTCTTGCCATATTTTACCTTTGTCCACCCTTCGGCATAGGACATAATTACCTCTACCTTTTCTCCACTGTAGGCAACTGCCACCTTTGATGAAGATGAATCCATCTGGGATCTAATATTAACAGTCTGGTCTAGAGTAATCTTATCTCCACTAGTAAAGGATGTACTAGTCTGATTATCCTCTTCATTATCAGCCTCAGCATCATCATTTCCACCATCTACAGTAACTGCAGATGAGACAATGTATGCCTTTGTGCCATTGTAATCGAATTTGTAGAAATCACCCTCCTGTCCGTAGATGGTAATCTCTTTGCCTGATTCTATCTTGCCTAACTTGTCAGAATCTTTTGAAGCCTCAGCCCTAACATTGGCATTTGCATTGGTTTTTCCTGTAAATGCGTTGGCTTTTTCCTCAGCCTCTTTTGCGGCTGCCTCCTGGGCTGCTGCCTCTTCTTCTGCAGCCTTTGCAGCCTCAGCTTCCTCGGCTGCCTTTGCCTCTTCTGCGGCCTTTACCTGGGCCTGGTAATCAAGATTCCACTGGATAACTGTAGATTTTAATGTGTCCTTGATAAAGGTAGAAAGAGCAGGATCCTCCTCTAATGCCTTGTCATATGCAGCCTGAATCTCTGCCTCCTTTGCAAGCACATCTCCCTGCTGAAGGAAAAGGGCAATCAGATCAGTAACCTCTGTATCCATCTCATAGATGTTGTTAGTCTGGTTAAAGTTGCAGTAAAGGTTGTTGATAAATAATTTGCCATCCTCATTGGTCTGGACATAGAAGAAATCCATACCTGGTGCTGGTGTGGAAATATCCTTGTATTTGAGATCAACAACTGTATGTACAAGATACGAATCCTCATCTAAGCCCCTCTTTGTAAGAATCTCTTTAAGATCGTAAGACTCTACATACTGGCTATAAAACTCTATATATGAGATCTCCCTGTCGGAAATCGGTGTCTCAATTTCTGTAAGAGCATCTGTGTCACCAGCAGCGGTTGCTGTGTAAAATGACTTGATTAAAGACTCCAATTCCTTGTTGTCATTGACTTTGTAATCCTGGTAAACACCTACATTAGGGCCGTCCACCATGCTAGTTTTAACATCTTTTCCCACAAAGACAAAAAGAACAACTAGCATGAGACAGAAAACTAAAAGACCTAAAAAATATCTCCTGTTTTTAATTACAAAATCTATACATGTATCAACTATATTTTTAAATTTTTCTTTAAAATTCATATGACCTCCAGAGTAAATCATGTAGACGGCCGGATTCGAACCGGCGGTCTTCGGAGTCGGAGTCCGATGCGTTATCCAGCTACGCTACGCCTACAAATTACTTGCCGAATTATTTTAACAAAGCCCCTTATATAAGTCAATTAAGCCGGTCAGCGAGAGCAAGGCTGCGGACTATCTCAGATACAACGACATCAACTGGCTCCTCAGAGGATTCCACTGTGAAGTGAGCAGCCTTTTGGTACTGCTTTTCACGGCTATCCATCATTTCTTTTATTTCTTCCAGACTCTTGCCCTTTGCAAGTGGCCGGAGGTTGTTTCTATTTATTCTCTCATAGACAAGCTCTGGTCTGGATGTCAGCCGAACCACTGTGCCTGTCTTTCTCATAATATCAATATTTTCATCCCTAAGGACTACACCGCCACCGCAGGATATTATTTGATTGTCCTGCTTTGAAAGAATCTTTAGGAGGGCTGTCTCAGCATCTCTAAAACCTTCCTCTCCCTTTTTCTCAAAAATCTCTGGGATGGACATACATTCTACCCTGGCAATGGCCTCGTCCATATCTACAAATACGAAGGGCAAAAACTTCTGCAACTGTTTGCCAACAGCAGACTTGCCAGTTCCCATAAAACCTATTAAATAAATATTGCTCATTATTTCTCCAATGCTTCTAATATCATTTTCATTTCTTTAAAGCCAATCTGACCAGGAGCCGAAGCCTCATCAATGGAGGCAAAAGTAACCACAGAAGAAAAGAGGCTAGATGAAACCCTGGTAATCTTGCCCAATTCACCCATAGATATTCCTATGAGCAGGCAATCAGGATTGTTGTCTGAAAAATCCAGGCTGGCAGACATGAGTCTTGCCACATCCATTTTGTTTACAGGCATCAGGGCTATCTTTTCAATGTCTGCCCCCATTTTAGCCATCCTCTTGTAATATGTAGCTATTTCCTCATCTGAATAAGTCTTTTCAAAATTGTGATGGGAAAGTATTAAAATCTTTCCAAGAGATTTAATCTCCTGTAAGACAATTTCATGACCCAAAACCCTGTCTAGTTCTACATCTACAATGTCCACCGCCCTGTGGCTAGCCCCAAGTCGGATAAGGTCAAAATACCTGTCTATGCTCCCAGAAAACTCTCCTCCCTCATAGGCTGTCCTGATGGTAAACAAAAGGATAATATCCTCCGTTAAATCCCCGATGGCATCAAGGAGTTTTTTCACTTCACAGTCATTGTCATTATGGGCAAAATAATCCAGCCTCAGTTCAAGCATTTGAACCTGGGCAGCTCTTGCCTTATTAATTTTTTCCACAATTGAAGAAATATCTGTTGCCACGATAGGCACACAGATGATTGGATGCTTAGAAGATATTGTATAGTTTTTTACAATCAAATCCTTAGACATTGTATTCTCCCGGCAGATTTTGCTTAGCAAAATCAATAAAATAAGTATAAGTCATCAAAAAAATATAAGCAATAGTTTAGTTGACTAAAGTGCCAGCATTAAATAGAATATAGCAAAAGAGAAAAAGGGAGGGGAAAATGGATATTTCTGGAGCAACAAGACTTATATGTCTTTTAGGCTCACCAGTTGAGCACAGCATTTCTCCAAAGATGCACAATACAGCCTTTAGGGCCTTAGATTTAGACTATTCTTACATGGCCTTTGATATTAAAGAGGAACAAATCAAAGAGGCAATATCTTCTCTTATGGTCCTCAATTGCAGAGGCTTCAATCTCACCATGCCACTTAAGAGGGCAATCATCCCATACCTAGATGAAATATCAGATGTTGCCCGACTTTCAAATTCAGTTAACACCTGTCTCATTGAAGACGGCAAATTAAAGGGCTACTCCACTGACGGAACAGGCTTTATGCAATCTATGGCCAGCGAGGGCATCCACTATCAGGGAAAGGAAATCACCATATTGGGAGCTGGCGGGGCAGCCACATCTATCATTACCCAGGCCGCCTTTGAAAAAGTTTCTGCCATCAATATTTTCAAGAGAAAAAATGCTAGTTTTGACGACACTGTAGCACTTGCAAATAGGATTGCAAGCCAGACCCAGGTAGATATAAAAGTATATGACATGGCAGATTCAAATGCCCTAAAAGAATCCTTACGTTCCAGCCAGATACTTATCAATGGCACAAATGTGGGCATGGGGGACTCCAAAGAATCTCTTGTCCCAATAGAATTCTTGAGACCTGACCTTGCTGTATGCGATGTCATCTACCACCCAGAGGAGACAAAACTTTTGTCAGACGCAAAACGTGTAGGAGCCAAGACCATGAATGGCAAGCTGATGCTGCTCTATCAGGGGGCTGCCGCTTTTAAAATTTGGACAAATCAGGATATGCCAATAGACCTAGTTAAAGAAACATGCTTTAAATAAAAAGAATCGAGGACGAGAAATGAGTTTTAATTACCTAAAGAAAATGCCTACTCCAGACGAAATCAAAGAAATGCTGCCAGTTCCTGAAAAGATAAAGGAAATCAAGGCAAAACGTGACCAGGAAATTGCAGATATAATCTCAGGCAAAGACAAGAGATTTCTTGCTATAATCGGACCTTGCTCAGCAGATAATGAGGATGCGGTTTGTGAGTACATAGAAAAACTGTCCAGGGTTGCTGAAGACATAAAAGACAGGGTTCTGGTTGTACCTCGTATATATACAAACAAGCCTAGGACAACAGGCAGCGGCTACAAGGGAATCGCCTCCCAGCCAGACCCAACTGAGGCGCCTGACATGGTAGGTGGACTGATTGCCATGAGAAAAATGCATATCAGGGCCATGACAGAGACAGAACTTACCTCTGCCGACGAAATGCTCTATCCAGAAAACTGGGGCTATGTAGATGACCTGCTCTCCTACGTTGCCATAGGGGCCAGATCCGTGGAGGACCAGCAGCACAGACTGACAGTATCAGGTTTTGATGTGGCATCCGGCATGAAAAATCCTACCTCTGGAGATTTCTCCGTAATGCTTAATTCCGTATATGCGGCCCAGCATCCACACCACTTTACATTCTCAGGATACGAGGTAAAAACTACCGGCAATCCTTTAGCCCATACAATCCTCAGGGGGGCTGTTTCAAAACATGGCAACTGCGTACAAAACTATCACTACGAAGACCTAAAGCGTCTTTACAATATGTATGAAGCCATGGATTTGGTCAACCCAGCCTGCATAGTTGATGCCAACCACTCTAATTCAAACAAGCAATACAAGGAGCAAATCAGAATCGTAAAAGAGGTAATGCACAACAGGGCAATCTCCTCTGAGATTAATAATCTAGTAAAGGGAGTAATGGTGGAAAGTTATCTAATAGAGGGATGCCAAAAAATCTCTGACAATCAGACTTACGGCCAGTCTATTACCGACCCATGCCTTGGCTGGGAGGACACAAGACACCTCCTCTATACAATTGCAGAGGACAATAAAATCTAATATCAAATTTGACACTCCCATCAGCTAAAGCTAATGGGATTCTTGCTTCAAGGACCACGATTATTATCACATCTATTCGAGGATAGCAGTTTTCTCGTCGGTCTCCACAAGCGTAAGGCTAATGCCTAGTTCGGGTGTGCCCCACCCTACTACAAGTATATTTAAGGTTTAGGCTACTTGCTCAGCAAGTAAGCTTAGACCCTTTTCTTTTATGTTTA
>JAIKWH010000031.1 GCA_024684955.1 Pseudobutyrivibrio sp. | reverse complement strand
CTGGCAGACGAGCAAGACTAAGGATCTTGTGGCTATTGCAGTCGTGTGGGTTCAAGTCCCATCTTCCGCACGATTAAAAATAATGGATAAGCAGTAAATGCTTATCCATTATTTTTATTATGCCGAGGAGTCCCTTGGACCTTTTTCTTTTTCCACTTCACCCCATCTTCCGCATCTAATAAAAGAAAAATGCCCTTAGGCCGATGGCCTAGGGCTTTTTTCTTTTATATCATTTATTCTTCTTCATTCTTTGCTAATTTGAATTTTCCGATGGTGTCGGCAAGTTCTGTTGCAATCTGGCTCTGTGAATCAGACATGTCTGAGATCTCCTCTGCCTCGCCTGATACATTGTTGATAGACTTGAGAATATCGCCACTGATTACTGTGGTCTGCTGAGTTGCCTCAGTGATATTCTGGATTGCAAGTGAAACTTCATTCATGATATTTCTAATGTTGTCAGCCATATTTGCAATATTTGTTGAACGCTCCTCGAAGTCGTCAGCGTCCTTGCCGTACTGACCAGCAACCTCTACGAAGTGATCGTAATCAGGTGTTACTGTGTTAAGTACGAAGTCGAGCATATCGTTTCCTGCATTTGTCAACTCGTTGAATGAAGCCTGAACCTCTGCGATTGTATCTTGAATCTGACCGATGGCCTCAGTTGTTGAATTAGCCAAACTTCCGATTTCAGAAGCAACAACTGCGAATCCCTTACCAGCCTCACCAGCTCTTGCAGCCTCAATAGAAGCATTAAGTGAAAGGAGGTTAATCTGCTCTGCAATACCAGAGATAACGTCTGTCAACTCGCTGATAGATTCAACGATCTTTGCATTCTTGATACTCTCTTGCAGTCTCTCGTTAAACTGGGTTGTAAGAGATGATGCAGATTCAAATGAACTCTTAGAAGAAGATTCAACTTCTGCTGCTCTAACCTTGATATCACGGCTGACTGCTCTACTATTATCTGCCTCTTCTGCAAGGAGATTGACATTAGAGAGAACTTCCTCTGCTGATGCATTAACCTCCTGAGTTGCTGCACCTGTTGTAGACATTTCGTCGTTTACAGTATGCATCAAATCTTGAATTGAAGAGAACTCTGTATTCAAATCATTGGCTGCATTTGCCAGTCTCTTACTTGCATCATCAATAACCTTTGACTTGCTGGCAATATTTTCAATGATCTCCTTATTGCTCTTAAACATGTCGTTAAGAGATTCACTCATTGCACCAAGTTCATCAACTCTCTTAACCTTCATTGGTTCAACTGTAAAGTCACCACTTGCAAGGTTTCCGGCAAAGTTCTTAACTTGGATAATTCCCTTACTCATTGCCCTAATAAGAATAACAACAATAACTATCTCTGCAATAATTGTTAAAACTGAAAGGAGTACTAAGATAGTTCCAAGGCTCTTTACTTCTTTGTTAATCTCTGCATGAGACATCTTTACAATCAGTTTCCAGCCTGTGTTAGCCATGGTCTTATAGTAAAGATTGTATGTACCATTCTCATCAGAATATGTTGTAATACCGCTATCCCCATTCATAATAACCTGACCTGCTGCTGCAAGGGATGAGTTTGTATCATCAACAATATTTACTGCATTGGCAACATTATCTTGGGATGTTCCTGCTAGGTAGGTACCTGTAGAATCCAAAAGCATAGCCGAACCAGTCTGACCAATCTGGATATTGTTAATCATATCTTGGATTGTAGAAAGAGCCAAACCAATTGAGGCACAACCCATAAACTGTCCGTTTACATATATTGGCATAACAGTCGATGCCAGTGAGAATCCCAATCCTTCATCATAGTAAGGGTTTGTGATTCTAATATCATCTGCTCCAATAGAAATTGTGTAATACATCTTACTCAGGTAATCATACTCTTCTGTATCATATTCCCAAGTAAATACTACATTTCCGCCATCCTTATATACATATGGACCAAAGTATTTATCTGTTGGATCCTTTACATATGGCTCCAGCCAAACACCGGCACCAGTGGCCAAATCATTACTATTAATCATAGTAGTCATCAAGGCCTCATAATGAGTATAGTCAGCATATGTGTAGGTAACTGCTGTGTCAAAGGCCAATGACTTTGTCAAACCTGTGACTGAAGCAATTTGGTTGTTAATTTCTGCCTCTGTGCGTGCTAACTCAGAAATCATGTTGTCTTCTGTAACCTTATTAATTACAGTCCCGCTTCGAGTTACACTGACAATTCCCAGCAATCCCATTGCTAAAACAAGCACAGGGACCATAACGGCAAGCATTCTTGAACTAATTCTCTTAAACTTCATTTATGTACCCCCTATCCGATTAGTAAAGATAAAGATTTATTTTTAAATCTTCTTCATTCTATAGGCTAATTATGAAAAACTTAGAACCAAACTGTGAATAAATTCCAAACTTTTTTAGAATATGTAATAATGCTACATAAATCAATTTATGTAAATTTACCACAGAAAAATATAACTAATGTACGCTACTAATCCCCACAAATTTTGTCATTTCACATTTTCTCTAAAACTTTTTCATAATTTCCCCACAGAATTTGTTCTATACTATAAAAGGAAAAACGTCCCCGTTTTTCCAATCTCAATACGAGAATAGGGAAAATAATGTTTGACTTATTACTTAGCTCTAATATGGAGGTATTGCTATGAATGAGGAGAACATTAAAAGAATTGAATCTAGATTAGCAGTGGCTTACAAGGAAGGCCACTACAAAGAGGATTTAGAAAAAATCCTCAGTGAAAAGCCGGGATTCTTTAAAAGCATCGCAAGAACTATAGGTTCTGTTTTCAACCTATAGTCCAAACAATTCCTTGGAATCCATCACAATTGTAAATGGCCCATCGTTTAGGAGTGAGACCTTCATATCGGCTCCAAACTCTCCTGTCTGGGTCTCGTAGCCTGCACTCTTGCACTGGTCTACGATATATTTATACATGTCATTGGCAAATTCTGGGCTGCCGGCCTCCACAAAGGATGGTCGGTAGCCTTTTTTGCAATTTGCATAAAGGGTAAACTGAGAAATAAGTAAGAGGCTGCCACCCACATCAGTGAGAGAAAGATTGATTTTGTCATCCTCATCATCAAAAATGCGCAGGCCTAACATCTTCTTTACCATCTTGTCAGCCACTTCTTTTGTATCTGAATCAGCCACACCAATCAGGACTAAAAAGCCCTTTTCAATCTGACCAATAGTATTACCATCTACTGCAACTGACGCTTCCTTTACCCTTTGAATTACAAATTTCATTATTATTCCTCCGGATTTACCTTCCCATATTTTTCAAGATTTGTCTCTTGTCTTGCAATCTCTGCCTCGTACCTATCTATCACACCGTCCCAGTACCTGGCCACTTCCTCTTCCCCACTCCTGTCAGGGATGTCATAATCTTCCAGGAGAATTTTGCCAAAGTAATCAGACATTTTTTCTGCACCAGACAAATTAAGGTGGAGACCGCCATCATAGGTATCCTGGCTCCAATCCAGGCCAATCTCATCAGCCTTATCCAAGAAATTGATGTAATCTAGGCCATTTGCTTTGGCATAGTCAACCATCTGCTTGTCCCACTCAGGATACCAGTACGGATATTGGGTAGGGGCCTTTACCAAAATGAGTCTTACCCCATTGTCCTTGCAGAGTTTGGTTAGTTTATCCAAGTATTTATAGGCATTGTCCCCAAAAGCATAATCTGCCAGGGGCTTGCCCTCTGGTACACTCTCTGCAGCCTTTACGTCCACACGCATGTAGTATCCGTTAAAAGCCACCTTGTCCCTGTGATATAAATATTTAAAGTCATCAGAATTTAAATCTGACCACCTGCTGTGATATCTGAGCAGGGGAAAGACATATTCTATAAAGTTTTCCTCCTCAGTCATAGAGGCTTTGATGGAATTGACCTTTGACATGGACCATTTCATCCCGTCCAGAGTCATCCTGTTGTAGGCTTCATTCTGAGGCTCGTCATATTTCATTGAAAGGACATTGAAAACAATTGCCTTTGGCTTTTCTCTTTTGATTGTCTCCTCAGCCAGATAATATGACTGCCAAATTAATTGCTGGGCACTGCCTCTGACATAAGAATTAATACCATAATTCTCGTACAGGTAGACAGGAGAAATGTTTTCATACAACTCGCAGTCACCTATAAAGACTACATCATGACTGGTAGGGTCGTCATAATATTCTCCTATCATAGCCCCCTCTAATATGCCGGACATGTACTTTGGCTCTAAAAGTCTGCCTGCAAAGTCCAGGCCCCCTATGACTACCGCAAAGGCAAGTATTATTGATAATAGTTTTTTGATCTTTATATTCATTACTTATTGTTCTTTTAAAATTGATTGTAAATAAACTGGCTAGCCTCAAATCCGATACCGTAGGCACCAAAGATGATTGTTATCATAAAAAGGCTGTAGTATATGACAAATTGTGGTAAAGCAGCAAGGCCATAGATTTTTTCTCTAACAGAACCGCTGCGCTGAATCATGCTGACAGCAAAGAGAATTATAAGTCCCACAAACACCACCAGATAATCCTGGGCTGTGATTCCCATATCTATAAATGCCTGCAGATTCAGTTGGCTCAATCTAAAGTCAGCAAATATGCTGGCAAACATTTTGAAGGTAAGTGGTACATCCCTGTAGCAATCAAACATTCTAAGGGAAGACATAATAAGCACAGTCCTAATAATTTGGAAAGCCTTCCATCCTGTAGTGCCTGCCACATTTACCTTTGAGTGGAACCAGCGATAAAATGGGTCTAATTCCTGGGAAATCATAATTACAACAAAGTTGCCAAGTCCCCATACAATAAAATTCCAACTTGCTCCATGCCAGATACCAGTTGTAAACCAAACTATAAAACTGGACAGATATACTGGCACCCTCTTGCCTATATTGTTGCCTAAGAGAGCGCGGGACTTTTTAGAAACTTTCATCATAAACTGGCTGGCAGAAATAGGATAGAAAATATAATCTGTAAACCAGGTACCCATGGTGATGTGCCATCTGTTCCAATATTCTTTTATATTTTTTGAAAAATATGGGCGTATAAAGTTTTCAGTCACCTTAATTCCCATGGTCTCAGCCACGCCAATTGTAATATCTATTCCGCCTGTAAAATCACAGTAGAGTTCTAGGGCGTAGAACATGGCTCCTGCAAATGCATAGAAACCATTATAGCTGCCAGGGTCTGCGATGATAGCCTTTACCGGCACCAGTATCCTATCTGCTATAACCAGTTTTTTAAAGAATCCCCAAAGAATCCTCTCCAGACCAAAGGAGATAGTTTTGAAATTAGCCCTATGTTCCTCAAAAAGGGTCTGGCTCAAGTCTGCATATCTACTGATAGGTCCCTGAACTAACTGTGGGAAGAAAGATACAAAGAGGGCAAATTTGAAGAGATTTTTTTGTGCTGGAAATTTGCCATTGTATACATCAATCAAATATCCCATAGACTGAAATGTGTAGAAAGAAATACCCATTGGAATAACCAGATTCACAAAGGAAAGCCCCTCAGCATTTCCAAATGCAGATATGAGAGAGTTGATATTAGCAATTGTAAAATTGGTATATTTGGTAACTGCCAAAATGCCAAGATTTAAAAGGAGGATGGCTAAAAATATTTTTTTCTCCCCCTTGTGCTCCTTTGCCTTAGCAGCCTTTCTCTCTTCCTTTTCCATCTCCTTTTTGTGGTCTGCAAACCAGCCGGCAAAACTTTCCTTTTTGTCAGAAATAATCTTTGCCCCATAAAAGGTGGTGACAGAAGTCAAGGCAATAAAAATCAAATATCTAGGGTCTGCTATAAAATAAAATACATAGGATGCCAAAAGCAAAAATGGCCACTGAGCCTTGCCTGGCAAAAGGTAGTAGATTACAAATACAGCCAGCAGAAATCCTAAAAACTCATATGAAGTAAAAAGCATTTATTAGTCCTCGTCGTCTAATTTTTCCTTGATCAAGGCATAGATTGACTCTGCTGAGTCAAAGTTTTCTGGTGTAAGTTCTGCTGCAGAGATTGTCACATCAAATTCCTCATTAATCTCTGAAATAAGAGAAACAATATCAAAGGAATCAAGGATTCCTCCCACAACAAGATTCTTTTCTGTAGCAAAATCTACCTCTGGGTGTAAGTCATTTAAAATTGCTATTAATTCTTCCATTTTTATTCTCCTTATTCATCAATACATTTTACTTAATGTAACTCTATCTATCTTTCCATTTGCTGTAAATGGCATCTCCTCTAATTTGATTACCTTGTTTGGCAACATGTAGCGAGGCAACTTGGTTTTTAAAGCCTTTATCAAATCCCCTTCCCCAATGTCTCCCACGTAGAAGAGGATGATTTTGCCCTGGTCCTTGGCGTAGATACATCCTGACAGTTTAATCTCTGGCACCAAATTTACATTGGCTTCGATTTCACCTAACTCGATTCTGTGGCCCATGTGCTTAATCTGGAAATCTTTACGAGAATGGAAAACCAATTCTCCCCTCTCATTTATGTGGCCCATATCTCCAGTCCTATAGATGATCTCTGGGTATGAATGGTTAAGCGGGTTTTGCACATAGGACTCCGAGGTCTTTTCCGGGTTGTTGAAATATCCCAAGGTCACTGAGGTGCCCCTAATACAAATTTCCCCCTGCTCTCCCTGGGCAGCCAGTGTATTGTCATCTTTTAAAAGTAGAATCTCTGTATTTTTGAAAGGAAATCCAACTGGGATTACCTCATCATCTGCAAAATCTCTTTCTACTGGATAGTAGCAGCACATGCCTGTGCCCTCTGTTGGTCCATAGAGATTGAAGAACTTTGCCTCAGGGCAAGCCTGCCTCCATAGCCTAAACTGCTTAATAGGAAATACCTCGCTACCAAAGGCTATGGTCCTCAGAGTCTCTGGCTTTACAGTGTCAAAGGTATTAAAGGCACTAATCATTGTAAGGGCTGACACAACCCAACAAACTGTATTAATCTTGTGCTCATTAATATATTCCACCAGTTTAACTGGAAACATAAAATACGAATGAGGTATTAGATATGTGGTTGCCCCAAATTTTAAGGTTGGATATAGTTCTTTGAGGCAGGCGTCGAAATACAGTGGGGTCTGGTTTCCAAAAATAGTATTCTCGTCAAATCCCAAAGTATCTGACAGTTGCTCTATATAATCTATTACTGACCTGTGACAGGCCACAACTCCCTTTGGCACGCCGGTGGAACCTGATGTAAACACTATGTAAATGGGATCTGTATCAATGGCCTTGGCCCTGACTGCTGCAAGCCTCTCGTGATTTGCCTTTGTTGAGGCAATGTCATCAAATAAAACTATGTCCCCCTGATAATCAAATCCCTTTCCTATCTCCATGGTGGACTGGTCGCAGATAATAACCTTTGGCTTGCAATTATCCAAAATCAAATTGATTCTGGTGGCTGGCATCTCTGAATCGATTGGCACGTAGTAACAGCCTGCATTTATAACTCCAAAAAATGTGGCAATTGTGTTTGGACTCTTTTTCATAAAGACCACAACCGGCTCTCTATTTAGGCCTCTTTCTATCAGGCCTGTTCCTACTCCGTCCATAATCTCCTTTACCCTTGCAAAGGACAGTTCTACCTCATCATCGGCGTAGGCAATTTTGTCTGGCACCCTCTTTAGGCTTTCTTCTATATAATCTAGTACATTGTTTTGCATATCTTCCTCCAAATCTGCCCGGCAGATTTATACATCCTCAGGGTTAAATTCCAACCCTGTAATTAGTTGCTTATATTCATCTCTCAATTTTGCGCACTTGCTGACACAATCTGCTGCAAGAACATCTATAATGTCAAGGACCATATCCCCCACATCCCTGTCTCGTTTTACCACTGATAATTCTGTGCATCCTAGGATTACCACCTTGGCGCCCTGTTCAAAAAGGTCCTCTTTAACCAGGTAGAATTCTTCCATGTTTGTCTTGTGTCCAGCCTTGATGTCGTCGTAGATAATAGACATAACAAGTTTTTGGCACTCTGGTCTAGGGTAGATGCAAGTGATACCATAATCCATAAACACTGAATCAAAGAGTCTGGTTGAGGCTGTGCCATCAGTGGCCATAATCCCCACCTTTTTGATTCCTGCTTTTTTAAGATATTCTGCAGCCTCTTTTATTCCATTGCTGACAGGAATGTCTACACTGTCGGAAATAGCCTTGTGGAAATAGTGGGCAGTAACACAGGGTATAGCTATATAATCAGCCCCATCAGCCTGGATTTTACCAGCCAATTCTGTAATCTTTGGCAGAGGGCTCTCCTTTGTATTGTCCAGGATATACCCCGTTCTATCTGGGATAGATGGCACATTGTAAATCACCATCTCTATATTCTCTTGGTCTGTTTTGGCATCAGTCATCTCTATTATCCGCCGCATAAAATATGCAGTGGCCATAGGGCCAAGGCCCCCGATGATGCCTAATCTTTTGTTAGTCATTAAAGTACGTGTAAACCTCTCTATCATAATTGTGGGAATGGTAATGCATATCAGAATATGTCATCAATTCCTCATCTGTTAGATAAAACCCTTTGAAGGTGTCATCTTTTCTTGGAGTGGTGTCAAAATGTCTCCATCCCTCACCGCAGTCTATAACATTCCAATAATGGTGACGTGTAGCCGTAGGTATTATCTCTATATCAGCATTTTTAATCCCTGCCCTTGTAAGCAAAGCCTTGCTAACTGCAAAAAAGTTGTAGCAATCACCATGTCTTTTTGACAGGGCATCATAGGCTCCCTTTAACCAGTCATCCCTGTCTGTGCTTTCGCTATAGCCCATGTTTCCCTTTACCCAGGTATAAATTGCATGAGCCTTGTCATAGTCCGACATATCATCAGTAATAATCTCTGAAAGAACCTGGTCTGCCAGTTCAAAGACCTCATCCTCTGTGTATGTAAGAGGAATAACGGTAATGGTGCCTATGGCCTTTGATGTGTTGTTGCAAAGGTCCGTGGCTGTGTATGTAATCTCATATTGCCCCTCTGCATCAAGATTTACAGCAGATGAGTCAACTTGAATATCCAACTCATAGCCAAATTGGTCAAAAGCCTTTACCCCGCTTTTATAAGAAAGGCTTGAGCCCTTGTAAATAATCTTATTTAACTCTCCCTCTATAATAGGAGGCTCAGTCATAACATCCTGTAAGAGGGTAAGATTTGCATCCTTTGCGCTTTTATTACCTGACTGGTCAGTAGCAACAATAGTAACTGTCTTTAGCCCTGGACTTGAGAAATCAGGCTGTGACATATAGTCCACTGTAACAGGAGAAATGTCATTATATTTTGTCACAAAATCTGTAGCTGCTGGCAGTTTGTCCATGGTGCGCATTATATCTTGCACCTCCAATTCCGGAGGCGTCGTATCCTTAATAACAAGAGTGGACTTGTAGGTTATGAACCCAGTCTTTATGCCCACATCATATGTGCCAGTTTGCATCAGATTAAATCTGGTATCTGTGGTAAACTGAGCATCCTTTGACGGGTCCTTTAAAAAGTCTTTGGCCTCTACCAGTTGTCCCAATTCTACCTCTACCTTGTTGTATACACCTTCACCATTAAAATAAAAATAAGCGCCTGTGGCAATTAAAGCTAATAAGATAGCCCCAACAATCACCACAATGCGCCTATATATTCTCTTTTTTGTTCTCTTGCGATACGACTCTTTAGACATAATCTTCTCCCAGGTGAATAGTTACACCCGGTAACAATTTTAGCAATATGAAAGAGTGTAGTCAAATTATAAACTAGCCTTTGAATAAGGTGCTAAGGATACCTCTGGCAAGTTGTGCTCCCACATTTCCTCCAAGAGTTTTTCCAAATTTACCAAAGTTTCCACCTAGTTGCTTTCCAACCTCTCGACCTACAGTACCTGCCACTGTTTTGCCTACAGATTGAGCAGCCCTTGTCTTTTTCCTAGCCTCTTTTTCCGCTTCCTTTTGCTCTAGAGCCTCCTGCTTAGCCTGAGCCTTTGCTGCCTCTTTTTGTGCTAGAGCTGCAGCCTCATCGGCCTCCTTTTGCTGACCCATTCTCTCAATCAACTCATAGGCTGACTCAGGATCAACTGCTGTGGCGTATTTGCTATAGGAAAGGCTGGCTTTTATGGCAGCAGCCCTTGTGGCATCATCAATGCCGCCCTTTAGATTTTTGCAAGGAGAAATCATAACCTTTTCAGAAACTGTAGGCGTACCGTCCCCGTCTACCATAGATACAACAGCCTGGCCTGTACCAAGTTTTTCTATTGTTTCTCCTGTATCAAAGGCAGGGTTGATTCTAAAGGATTCTGCCGCAGCCTTTAGGGCCTTTTGGTCAGCTGGTGTATAGGCATGTAGAGCATGCTGAATCTTGTTGCCCAGTTGAGCCAATACCCCATCTGGAATATCCCTAGGATTTTGGGTAATGAAATATACTCCCACTCCCTTTGATCTAATCAGTTTAACCACCTGCTCTATCTTGTCCAAAAGGGCCTTTGGGCTATCCTTGAAAAGGAGGTGGGCCTCGTCAAAGAAAAATACCATCTTTGGCTTGTCCAAATCCCCTACCTCTGGCAGTGTCTCAAACAGTTCTGATAGCATCCAAAGGAGGAATGTAGAATATAATCTACCATCGTTAATCAGTGTCTGACTATCCAGAATGTGAATCATACCCTTGCCATTCTCCTGACTAAACCAATCTCTGATATCAAGAGCAGGCTCCCCAAAGAATTTATCGCCCCCTGCAATCTCAAGGGAGACAATGGCTCTTTGGATTGCACCAATTGTCTGTTTGCTGATATTGCCATAGTTTGCTGCAAACTCCTTGTTGTTTTCCCCCAGGTAATTGAGCATCGCCTTTAGGTCTTTTGTATCAATGAGGGCAAGATTATTGTCGTCTGCAATTTTGTAAACAATGGTCAAAACATCTGACTGCAAGTCGTTAAGGTTAAGGATTCGTCCCAGCAAAAGAGGGCCCATCTCTGTGATAGTGGTCCGGACAGGTACACCCCTCTCACCAAGCAATTCCCAGTAGGTGGTAGGGCCATCAATACCTGCAATGTCGCCCTTTACATCTGCCATAAATACAGGCACTCCCAATTCTGAAAACCCTTCAGCCAGGGATTTTAAAGTAACTGTTTTTCCAGTGCCAGTTGCACCGGCGATAAGTCCGTGTCTGTTAGCCTTCTCTGGAAGCAAGAATACCTCTCTGCCGTCCTCGGTGCTTCCTACGAGAATTTTCCCATCTTTTACCATAACCTCCTCCTTTTAATTAATTGCTAATTCCTCCCAACAAATGGTTGATAAACTGCTTGGCAGTTCTGCCTGACAAGCCCCCGTGTTCCATCTCCCATATTTTTGCCTGTGCCACCAATTCTTCCTCATCCATTTTTAGGTCCTGCCTCTTGGCCAGTTCCTCCACTATATGGATGTACTCTTTTTGTAGCGGTTTACTAAAACTAATTGTAACACCAAAACGATTAACAAGTGATAGTTTCTCTTCCACTGTGTCAGAATGATGTCTGTCATCCAAATTGTCTTGGTCATTTCTGTCATTCCATGTCTCCTTAATAAGGTGACGACGATTTGATGTGGCATATATGAGAATGTTATCCGGTCTGGTCTCTACCCCACCTTCGATAACAGCCTTGAGAAACTTGTACTCAATCTCATGTTCCTCAAAAGAAAGGTCATCCATATATATGATGAACTTGTAATTGCGGTTTTTAATCATAGATATAATGGTGGACAGGTATCTGAATTGATGCTTGTAGATTTCTATCATTCTGATACCCTCATCATAATATTCATTGACTATAGCCTTAACTGAGGTTGATTTGCCTGTACCGGAATCTCCAAACAAAAGCACATTATTGGCAGGCATGCCCTGTACAAATGCAGCCGTATTGTCCCGGAGTTGTTTTTTCTGGTAGTCGTATCCTACCAGGTCATCCAGCCTCACCTCTTCCATATTGCTAATAGGGATTAGTTTTACCCCATCTGAGGTGTCCTCAGCCATACGGAATGCCTTGTTTAGTCCAAACATTCCCACTCCGTAGGCCTTGTAAAAGTCTGTGACAGCAGCAAAAAATTCTTTTTCGTCTCTGGCTTTTTCCAGAGCCTCTGAAAGACTTTGGACCTTTGCAGAAACATTTCTGTTGTACATCTGCTTGTTCTTTTGTACCGACTGATAATTTGTAAAAATAGAGAAGCAGTTAATCCCCAGGGCTTTTTCTACCTGAGAAAAGTCATAGTCAAAAATCTCCTTTAAAATCTTAAAGTCATTCTCCACAAGGTAATTAACTGAGCCTGGCTTTACATCTGTTTTCTCTGTCACTAGCGAAAAAGGATTCTCGTTAGTGATGATGTAGTAGGCGATGTAATTGTGCCAGAGATTCTTGTCAAAGCCATAGTCAGTTCCAAGCATCAAAAGACGCTTGGAAATGGCATGGATATCCTTTATCAATTCTGTTTTGTTACAAGTCTGGTCCTTTAGCCTGTCTATGGCCTTGCCCAACTGATACAAAATACTGCTTTCAGTAAGGTCACCGTACATTAAAAGACCTGATATTTTATCGTACATGAATCAACCCTCGTATTGACTATCTATTAAGCCTCTGCCTGGTCTGCTGAGATAGCCTCATTAGAATGAATATTCTGGCTGCTAACTATCATCTCATCTTCGACAATTTTAAATCTGTTTACCAATTCGTCTAAGGTGTGAGAAGCCTCCTGAGACTTTAATACCATATGACCCATCTCCTCCATGCGGCTAGCTGCATCATCCACTGTCTCTGATACATCAGAAGATGACTGAGCTGTTGCTGTAGCATTCTCGGCGATTTCTCCAACAGCATTTGTAACCTGCTCCATTGTCAGGGAAATATTGTCAACCATCTCGGCAATAGTATCTGACAACTGGCCAAACTTGGCTGCATCTGCGCCGTACTCCTGGCCAATGGTGATAAACTTTTGATAATCAGGTGTAACTGTCTCTCGCATAAATGCAAGGAGGCCATTTGAAGAATTCTCAAGGCTTGTAAACGCTGCCTGAATCTTGTCAACTGTGTGCTGGATCTGCTCAACTGATGACTTGGTTTGGTCTGCCAGTTTGTTGATTTCCTCAGCGACAACTGCAAACCCTCTACCATGTTCTCCTGCTCTAGCCGCCTCGATTGTGGCATTTAATGAAAGAAGATTGATTTGCTCTGCAATACCTGAGATTGCTCCAGCCATGTTGGCAATTTCTGCAACTACTCTTGCATCCTCAATTGCTGATTCCATTTCCTCTCCACGCTTTTGTGCAATAGAAAGGGCATATTCTGTAGACTTTCGTCCATCTTGCTCGATTGCCTTGGCCTTTTCAGAAATGCTAACTGCCTCATCCTTTGTAACCTGGGTCTCCTGAGCCAGTTTCTCAACAGAATTGTTGACCTCGTTGGCTGAGGCTGACACCTCCTCTGTGGCCGCACCTATAGATGTCATGGCATCATTTACAGTGCTCATAGCTGTGGCAACTTCCTCAAACTGCTTTTGCAACTCTGCTGCATTTTCTGAAACATGTTTTGCCGACTGGGCCACCTGCTTGCTGCCATCTCCGATGCTCTTTATCATCTGCAGATTGCTTTCGTACATATTATTTAATGAGAATGACATTGCACCAATCTCATCCTTGTTTTTTACCTTTAGTGGCTCTGTTGTAAAATCTCCCTCAGCCAAATCGCCGGCAAATTCCATAACCTTGCCAATTGGCTTTGAGAATGACAAAGCAAAGGCATTGCCAAATATAATAATGGCAATTGCTGCAATAGCAATTACAATAAATGAAGTGATAAGACTGTTAATATATGGTCCCATAATTGCATTGTATTCTGTCATGCAAACTATAGTCCAGCCTGTATTTTCATCAAGCATATAAGAAACTAATTTCTTGCTGCCCATAATATTATCAGTGTAGGTACCGCTGCCCTTTTCATGAGCCAATACAAAATATTTTTCTGCTGACATGTCAATCAGCTCGCCTGAGGACATATCGTAATCAAGTGATGAAACTGCCAAATTTCCAACCCTATCGAGAACTGTAATGTTTGTATCCTCATCACATATTTCTCTAATAGATTCATTTAGAGCGCTAAGTGGTGCTGACTTTGCTACACCACCAACCACGCGGCTATTGTAGAAAACTGGCGCTGACATGAACAGGGTTCCTTCCCCTGTTGCTTTTGAAATGCTTACGTCTGAATAATAGATATTGCCTTTGATTGCCTCTTTTGCATAAGGCCTATCAGCAATATTGTTGAGATTTCCATTGTCGTTTCTGGCTATCTGCATGCATGTTGTATCAAACAGGAATGTTGCAGTCTCGCCACCAACGAATGCATCCTGCGCATTCTTTAGTGCTCCCTTGGCAATAGAGCAGTTTGTAGTGCTCTGCTCTACCAGAGCAGCCCTGAGATATGGATCCTTTGCCATTATTTTAACACCGTCCATAGTCTCATTTATTAAGAGTTCAACCTCTTTTTGTGCTGTGTTAAGTTTTTGAGTGGACACATCGTTTGCCAATTTAGAAACATTGCTTCTCATAGCAGCAGATGTATAGAGGGAAATAACTCCTAGTGGCACCAAGCCCAGCAACATGATTGTAGCAATCATTTTGACTTTGATGCTTCTAAGCCCAAACCCCCTTGCTTTTTTCTTTACATTACTCTTACCCATTTTTGCCTCCTAAGTTGTTTCTTTACCCTCTGCGTAAAGAAAATATATCTGTTATATTATACCCTTATTTCACTATGTTTTGTCTATGAAATACTGGATTTTTTTAATACTTTTGGCAAAATTTTGAATTTGCGTAAATGTTTTAGAAAAAGCAAGAGTTTTTAAACTTAATCCCAGTTAGTTGGCCAGCAAGGCCTCCACTTCATGTCTCTTTTCATAAAGAACACATCCACCCTCATGGTCTTCCTTGAGATAGTCTCCATCCCTAAGGGCTGTAAGGAGTTTTGAATGCATAGCCTCTCTGAGGGAACTGTCTTTTACATTGACGTCTGAATATGGTGAAAATGGGCATGGCTCTGCTCCACCATGAGAATTAATATGGAAGAATCCTCTACCTGCTGCAATGCATCCACCAGAAGATTTTTCATCACCTGGGAATGATACAAATACCATCTCTTGATACTCATTGCGGAGGCTGGCAATATGTTCTTTCAAATATTCTCTATGCTCATCGGCTGGTGCCAGGTGACTTGCATCATCTGTAACTGGCACAAACTCCACAAATATAACCAGCTTGCATCCCCTATCATAGAGAGAATCTATAAATTCCTTTGAAACAACATCCTTATAATTCTCAGTTGTAACTGTAACTGAAGCGCCAAAGATAAGACCTCTGCGCTTAATCTCGTCCATGTTTGCAATAAGTCTGTCGTAAACGCCCTCACCACGTCTTGAGTCTGTCTTTTCCTTGTTACCTTCGATACTCATAACAGGAATCAGGTTTCTAGATTTATCAAACAAATCCATATATCTTTCATCAAGGAAAATACCGTTGGTGAAAATAGGGAATATAATATTCTGCATTGTGCCGGCAGCCTCAATAATATCCCTGCGTATAGTAGGCTCTCCACCTGCTAGAAGAATATAACTCATGCCAAGGTCATCTGCCTCTTTAAAGATTTTGAGCCACTGGTCGCTGGTAAGTTGGGCTACAGGCTCAGCATCTGTTGTGGCATTGTTACATCTGCTATAGCAACCTGCACAGTGGAGGTTACAACTAGATGTAATGCTGGCAATCAAAAATGGAGGAATGTGCTCTCCCGCTTCCTGTAATGCCTTACGTTTTTTTGAAGCCTTCTTGCTTGCTGCTGCAAACTTTACCATAAAGGCACTTTCCTTTGGGTTTCTCATTGTGGCCTTGAGAGATGATGCCACAATACTCTCTACACCCTTTGTCATATACTCTTGGATATCAAATTCCTTTTCCATTTCTAACGCTCCTTTAAAACTTTCTCTCGAATTTCCAAAACATAATCATCATTGTCGAATTCTTCTCCCCTGGACCAGTGAATCAGCCTGTGCAAAATAGGCCATAATTCTCGTCCCCTAGGGGTAAGGGTATACTCTACCCTGGGAGGAACCTCCTCGTATTGAGTCCTGCTGACAATACCATCACTTTCCAATTCTTTCATTGTGGCAGAGAGAACTGTAGGTGAAATGCCAGTCATTTTCTTTTTTATATCGTTGTAACGCAAGGTGCCATCTGCAAGTAGAGAGCATATAATCCTCATCTTCCACCTGCCTCCAATCATACTGAGGGCGCCGGCAATAGGGCACTCCTTGTCACATGGACATATCTGATTACAAGATAAAAAATCTGTGTCTGTCATATTCATTCCTCCTAATCATTTCAAATTATATAACCATCCCATAATCTTTACAATACTTTTTTAGTACCTACTACTCTTTTAGTATTGTGGTAAGAAAAAAAAGACCCTAGACTAAAAAATCTAGGGCATTTTTTGATAGGCAATTCTCGGGGTCCCATCATCTACATAGATAATTCCGCATCTCTTAAAGCCATTTTTCTCCAGGATATGCTGCATAATCTTGTTGTCTGCATGGGTGTCTATCCTAATGTTTTGGATTATGTCCTGGCAAAAATCGAGGGCTGCCTCCATTATGCCAGAAGCGCTACCGTCGCTGGCGATCCTGTGAATAGTGCCATAACTTTCATCATTGAGCCATGACCCATCTTCTATGACTTTGTAGCAGGGGTCCTCCCCCAAAACCAGGGCAAAGACTCCCCTGATTTTGCCATCCAAAATCAATACGTAGGACTGGCCTAATCTGATGTCATTTTCTATGAGACTGTGGGCTGGTCTGTGGTCACCCCACTGGGTAGGATTGCCATTTTCTTTCATGATTTTTCTGGCATGCTGGTATATTTTGAGCAGAGTCTCATAATCCTCTGGTCTGGTTTTTCTAATAGTAAATTTGGGGTTACCGCAGTTTTTAAAGGTAATCTCCACCATCGTAATCATTAATATCACAAAAAACAGCAGGTAAAATGGCATAATCCAAAATCCTAACTTGCTGCCCAGATATCCATAGAGCGGTGGCATAAAAGTGGTGCCAACATAGGCGCTAGCCATCTGTATCCCGATGATTGCACCTGAATTCTCGGGGCCAAAATTGTATGGCGTAGAATGAATAATGCATGGATAAATCGGTGCGCATCCCAATCCGATTAGGACAAAACCTCCAAAGGCTACCACAGATATATTAATCGGTAGAGCCAGCATAATAATACCTATGGTCAAAACTCCTGTGCCAATGATAATAATTTTCCTGTCCCCAAGTTTATTCATAATAAAACCTGAGAAAAATCGTCCTGCTGTGATTCCTATAAAGAAAAGGGAGCCAAGTCCTGCAGCATCCTCCGGGCTAATCCCCTTGAATTGCACCAGGTAGGTGCTGGCCCATGCCATAGCAGTCCCCTCCGCTGCGCAATATGCCAAAAATCCCAAAAGAAGGGTTGGAACCCCCTTAATTCTAAGGGCCTTTGTCAGTCCCACTGGCTCTAAAGTTTGCTCAAAGGTATCCTCCTTTGCTTTCCACACCCACAGGGTTGCCAGAATAACAAAAGCAATTGCAAACTGGATGAGGGCTACTATTCTAAATCCCATGTCCCAATTTGTTGTGGTAAGGGCATATTTCATGACAAAGGGGCTGATAACAGTTCCCACTCCCCAAAAGCAGTGGAGCCAACTCATGTGTCTAGATGTGTAATGCAAGGCCACAAAATTATTAAGAGCTGCATCAATTGATCCAGCTCCAAATCCGTAAGGAATTGCAAAAAGAATCAGCATCCAAAACTGGCTTGAAACGGAGAATCCAAAGAGGGCTATGGCAGTCAAATATACACTGACTACTGTAACAATCTTTGTGCCAAATCTGCGGGTCAAACGGTCAGACAAAAGGCTGGAAACAATTGTGCCTCCAGAAATCAGCATGGTCAAAAGCCCCATATAAGAAACCGGCACATCCAGGGCCTGATGCATCACTGGCCATCCTGCGCCAATCAAAGAATCCGGCAGGCCCAGGCTAATAAAGGCCAGATAAATAATCATTAAAAGTAAGGTTGTCATTATATCTCCTCAAACAGTCTATCTATGACTTCTTGCTGACAAAACAAGGAAATCGTCAGCAAGAATCTATAATATACTAATCTAATAGTCCTCTATATATGTCTAAATCCAAGTCTTTAAAAACGTTAAATACCACAGTATCTATATTAGAATCCTGGTGGCTATCTAGATAACGGGTAACAGTATCCACCGCTATCTCTGCCGCCCTATCATTAGGAAAATGAAATACCCCGGTGGATATGCAGCAAAAGGCTATACTGGAAAGTTTGTTTTCATCAGCTGTGGCCATACAAGACATGTAGCAAGATTCTAAAAGTTTTTCCTCTCGTGGGGTCAACTGACCATAAACAATCGGGCCCACAGTATGGATCACGTGGGCCGCTGGCAGGTTATAACCACTGGTCAGCACTGCAGTACCAGTAGGCTCCTCGTATCCTTGTCCCATTTTTTGGCTCATATATAACATATAGGAAGCACACTCTTCCCTCAGTTCCATTCCTGCCGCGCTGTGAATGGCATTGTCGATACAGGCATGACAAGGCACAAAGCATCCCAACATCTGAGAATTGGCTGCATTTACAATCGCCCCCGCATCCAGCCTTGTAATGTCTCCTTGCCAAATGGCAATCCGATTATCAGAATGTGTCCTAGGCAGATCCTTTACATGGACAATCCCCTTTTCTATGGCCTCCTCCTTCAGATAATTGTCCTGGAGATTTTGCAATTCTCTAGGAATAGGACCAGGCCGTCTCAGATTCATCAGGCTCCGCATTAATCTCCGCTGACCAGACATATCCTGGGCAAATTTTTTTGCCTCATCCATATATTCTGGCTGGTCATCTAAAAGCAGTTTATTAATTTTCTGTAACTTCTCTATTTTATCCATAAATATTGACCTAAAATCGTTTCCTCAATTGATTCATCATTTAGTAATGATTCATAATAAAGATTATTTTCTTCTAACAATAGTCCCCTTCACTTATTTCAATATAAGAATACAATAATATCTCTTCTTCATCTTCATATCCTGTAGCCTTAAATCCCATATCTTCATACAACTTCATTGCAATAAAATTATTTTTGTTGCAAGTGAGAGCTACTCTGTTTGAATCTCCAAAAGGTTTCGTCGCAATATACTTAACGACTTGATTCAGAGCCTGTCTGCCATATCCATGCCCTTGTTCCTTTGTATCAATCATCATATGCCAAATATCATACTCCGGAACATCATAATCGTAGATTACCATTACATAGCCAATCATTCGTCCGTCATTATATATTCCAAATGGCTGGCACTGGTCTCTGTAAACATATGCTTGTGCAAGACTACGTATTGGGTGTGAAACGTATTTCTCTTGCTCTGGTGCAAGTTTAAGATTAAATGCATCAATAAAATTCTCTTCTGTAATT